>JBDSMX010000286.1:0-3681 GCA_039915645.1 Gemmatimonadales bacterium
CGGTTCTCGAGATCCGGGCGCAGCCAGTACTTGAGACTCGGCTTGAACTCCGGCCGACGATAGACGACGGTGACGCGTGCTCCGACGCGGAAGCACTGGAGCGCCGCCTCGACTGCTGAGTTCTTGCCGCCGACGATCACCACATCGAGGCCGGCAAGTGTGTGAGGCTCCGCGAACCAGTGCGACACGTGGGGGAGCGCTTCACCGGGAATGCCGAGCAGGTTGGCGTGCTCGAAGTAGCCGGTCGCGAGGACGAGGCGGTCGCAGGTGACCGTCGTGGTGCCGGTGCGGGTCTGCAGCGTGCAGACAATTACCCCGTCGCGTCGTTCGGCGGTGAGCAGCCTCACATAGCTGCGTACGTCGAGGCCTTCGACCCGGGCGACACCACGATAGTACTTGAGCGCTTCTTCGCGGGTGGCTTTCGCGCCGGTGCACACCAGCGGGTGGTCGCCGATCTCGAGGCGCTCAGGCGTGGTGAAGAAGGTCATCCCGATCGGATAACGGACGATCGCATCGGCGATGGCACCGGCGTCGATCACCAGGGTCGGAATGCCGCGACGCTTCGCGGAAATCGCGGCGGCGAGGCCGATCGGTCCGGCACCGACAATGAGCGCATTGATGTGGCTGGGGAGTGGCATCTTCCCAATATGTCCGGGCCAGCAACGCTTTGGGGGCCAGGGCCGGAACAACAGCGTCTCGTTCGCTTCCGGGAGCCGGATGCCCCGTCGCGGCCCTCCCCCCGCTAATCTGTAGGCGTGCAGAGCATCATTTCCCTCGAGGAGCGCCCGGGAGACCCGGAGCCGCGGAGCTGGACCGCGCTCGTTGCGAGCGCCGTCCTGCACCTCACGCTCGTCCTTTGGCTCCTCTTCCGGCCCGCGCCGGCCGGAACGACCGAAAACAAGCCCTCGGAGAGCGGCCGGACCGCTCAGCCGATTGCGCTGCCACGGCCCCAGGAAACCACCGCATCCCAGCCACCACCGCCTCCCGCTCCGGCCCAGCCGCCCCCGCGAGAGACGCCGCTCGGCCCGGACTCCAAGCATCCCGACGCGTTGGTCCCCAAGGAAGCCGGTCCTCCCAAGCCGATGACCGAGCCCGAGCCGACCCCGACCAAGTCGCAGGAGGATGCCGCTCCCCCAGTCGACAAGCCGCCCGAGGTGGTGCCCGATCCCCCCGCGCAGCCTACCCCGCAAGCGGCAAAGCGGATTCCGCGGGCGGGGGACTACGCCGCGACCAGTCGCATGGTGCGTCCCCCCTCGTCGCCGTGGGGTCCGCCCACGCAGACTCCGCTCGACTCCTCGAGCCAGGGTGCTCCGGCCGCGCCGGCCGCGAACAGTTCGGCTGCCACGGCCGGGGCGATGGGGAAGGCCGGCATGTCATCGCGCGACCCGCGTGACTGGCGGCCGTCATTCCCCGAGGCGCAGGGGCGCTGCGTCTCGATGCCGGATCTCGGCAAGAATGCCGATGGCACGCCGGTGCTCGCGACCGTGATCGGCCGAGTGCTCGACACCGATGGCCGCACGCCCCTGGTCGGTGCCCACCTCCAAATCGTCGGAACCGGCTTCTCCACGTTCAGTGATGCCAATGGCGAGTATCGTCTCGAATTCGATCCCAAGCTGCTGGAGCAATGCCGAGTGCAGTACGTGCGTGTCGTCGCCGATGGCTACGGAGGGCAGATGCTCACACTCGCCATTGGGCAACGCATCCGGAGCGATGACGTCGTCCTGAGGAAGCACTAGATGGCCGCGGCCGACTCACTCCTCGGTCAATTCATCGAACACCAGCGCAAGCAGGGCGTCAATCTGCCTCCCGCCACCGCCGGCAACGCCTTCGAAGCGGTTCATCACTGGTCGATTGGCGAACCCGCAGACTTCTGGAGTGCGGTGTGGCAGGACAGTGGGGTCATCGCGGACCGGCGGGCCGATGGAACACAGTGGGACAGTGTGGTGCACGGCATCGACCGGATGGCACCACCCGATGCGCACCTTGGCCCGACCTGGTTTACCGGCGCGCGACTGAACTACTCTGAAAACCTGCTGCGACACGAGGGCACGGAGCCGGCGCTGATCGCATGGGATGAACGCGGTCGCGTAGGCGAACTCTCGTGGGATTCGTTACGGAGCGAGGTCGCGCGCACAGCTGCCGGTCTGCGTGCCCTCGACGTGCAACCCGGCGATCGCGTCGCCGGTTGGCTCCCCAACATTCCCGAGACGATTGTCGCGATGCTCGCAGCGGCATCGATCGGCGCCGTCTGGACATCGTGCTCCCCGGACTTTGGTGTCGACGGTGTCGTCGATCGCTTCGGTCAGACCGGGCCAGTCGTGCTGATCTGCTGCGACGGCTATGGCTACGGCGGCAAGGTGCACGACTCGGTGGGCAAGCTGCCCTCACTTCTGTCAAAGCTGCCCTCGGTTCGTCACGCGGTCGTTATCCCGTATCGCGGTGGCTCTCCGATTCCCGACGATCCGCGCGTGATCTCGTGGGAGAAGCTTCGCGCCGACGTTGCAGCACCACTGCACTTCACGAGGCTGCCGTTCGATCACCCGCTCGCCGTGCTCTATTCCTCGGGCACAACCGGTTTGCCCAAGTGCATGGTGCATGGTGCCGGTGGCACCCTGCTGCAGCACCTGAAGGAGCATCGCCTGCACGGCGATCTGCGTGCGGGTGAGAGGATCTTCTACTTCACGACCTGCGGCTGGATGATGTGGAACTGGCTGGTGGGCGCCCTTGCGGCAGGCGCGACACTGGTGCTCTACGATGGCGCTCCACTTCCGGCGAGTGATCCCGGGATGCTCTGGCGACTCGCGGCAGCCGAGCGAGTCAACGTCTTCGGCACCAGCGCGAAGTACCTCGCACTGGCCGAGAAGCACGAGCTCGAGCCCGGCGCAGCGTTCGATCTGGCTTCACTGCGATCGATTCTCTCCACGGGCAGCCCGCTTTCGCCTGAGAGCTTCGACTGGATTGCCCGTGCCGTGAATCCGGCGGTTCGCGTGGCTTCGATCTCGGGTGGCACCGACATCGTCTCCTGCTTCGTGCTCGGCAATCCGCTCCAACCGGTCCACCGCGGCGAAATCCAGGGCCCCGGCCTCGGGATGGCCGTAGCGGTCTTCGATGAGCTCGGTCGCGAATGTCCGATCGGCGAAGCGGGTGAGCTGGTCTGCACCCGACCGTTTCCCTCCATGCCTGTGTGCTTCTGGAACGACCCCGACGGTGAGCAGTATCGTGCGGCCTATTTCTCGACCTGGCCGGGTGTCTGGCGTCACGGCGACTGGATCACCCGGACACCGTCCGGCGGGTATGTCATTTCGGGTCGGAGCGATGCCACGCTCAATCCGGGCGGCGTCCGCATCGGAACGGCCGAGATCTACCGACAGGTGGAGGCGATTCCCGAGGTGCTCGAAAGCGTCGTGATCGGTCAACGGATTCCCGGGGCACTCGATGGCGATGTCCGCGTGGTGCTCTTCGTGAAAATGCGGAGTGGGGAGTCGCTTACGCCGGCGCTCGAGGAGGCAATCCGGCGACAGGTGCGTATCGGAGCGTCACCCCACCACGTACCCCGGGTCATTCTCGAGGTTTTCGACATCCCGAGGACTCGTAGCGGCAAGCTGAGCGAACTCGCCGTCCGTGACACCGTGGAGGGGCGCCCGGTCAAGAATGTCGGTGCCCTCGCCAACCCTGAGGCGC
>JBDSMX010000114.1:0-45708 GCA_039915645.1 Gemmatimonadales bacterium
AGCGTGCCCAGGGCGAGCATCGCCGGGCCACCGGCGGGAAACTGGCCGTACACCTTGCCGCCCCAGTCGATCAGGTTCATCGCCGAGGTGAATTCGGGATGCGCCGATGCGGGCAGCCAGAGATGGCCGCTCGCGAAGATGCGCGCCTGATAGAGCTGGATGATTTCGTCGGTGAGCAGCGGCTTGGCGGAGAAGATGACGCGCGCGATCGTCGCGTAGATCAGGCCGGCCGCGAGGGCGAGCCCGCCGTCGGCGCGCCGCCCCGCATCGTGCCAGCGTGACGCGAGTCGGCGCCACGCCCCGTCGGCCCAGAGTGCCGGCCGACGACGAATCGCCGCCCCGACGGCAATGGCAACGGCAGCCACGAGGGCGCTGCCGATGCTCCAGAGCCGCAGCCGTTCGTGGTACCACGGCGCCGCGTGCCCGCCGGCGATCCAGTTGGCGATCGGCAGCAATCCGAACAGCGCCAGCAGGAGGGCGGCGAGCTGCGCCACGCTACTTGACCTCGGTTCCCTCGTAGCGCGACAGCTTGCGGTAGAGCGTGCTCGGGTCGATGCCGAGCACTTCGGCGGCTCGCGTCTTGTTGCCGCCTTCGGCCTGAAGCACGAACATGATGTAGGAACGCTCGATCAGGTCGAGCTGCGGATTCGGCTGCGCCCGATCGGCGACCAGCGGCTCCTTCTTGCGTCGCGTGATCCGGTCGGGGAGATGCTGTGCCTCAATCAGTCCGCCCTTCGAGAAGACCGTGGCATGCTCGAGCGCATTCTGCAATTCGCGCACATTGCCCGGCCACTCGTAGACCATCACCGCATCCATCGCTTCCGAATTGAGCGCCTTCGGCTCGATGCCGCGATCGGCAGCAAGATCCTGAAGGAAGTGATCCATCAGCAGGATGAGGTCGTCGCGACGATCGCGCAGCGGTGGCAGTTCCATCGCGATCACGTTGAGGCGGTAGAAGAGGTCGGAGCGGAAATTTCCGCGGCGCATTTCCTCTTCGAGGTCGCGGTTGGTGGCGGCGATGATCCGCACATCCACCGGAATTGCCTCGGTCGCGCCCACCGGAATCACTTCGCGCTGCTGCAGCACCCGCAACAACTTGACCTGCAGGGACGCCGGCATTTCGCCGACTTCGTCCATGAAGAAGGTGCCGCCTCGGGCCGCCGAGAAGAGCCCCTGCTTGTCGCGAACCGCGCCGGTGAAGGAGCCCTTCACGTGGCCGAAGAGTTCCGACTCGAGCAGCGTCTCGGGAAGCGCACCACAGTTGATCGAGAGGAAAGGACCGTCGGCGCGTAACGAGGCCTCGTGAATGTAGCGCGCGAGCACCTCCTTGCCGGTGCCGCTCTCGCCGCCGATGAGGACGGTCGAATCGGTCGGGGCCACCTGATCGGCGAGCCGCAGCACGTCGATGAAGCGCCGCGACTTCCCTACCGGCCGCGAGACCACTGGCCGCGCCCCGCCGCCGCTCTTCCGGATCTCCTGCTTGAGCTGCTTGTTCTCGACGCGGATCTGCCGGAACTCGCACGCTCGCCGCAGGATCGCGACGAGTTCATCGTTGGCGAACGGCTTCTGCAGATAGTAGAAGGCGCCGGCGTTGACCGCCTGGATCGCGCTCTGCAGCGAGGCCTGCGCCGTCATCAGGATGACCGGTGTCATCGGGTCGTGTTCCTTGACCGCCTGCAGGATGTCGAGGCCGGTGACCTGCGGCATTCGCACATCGGTGAGGACGATGTCGGCGCCGGCGGTGCGGATGGCATCGAGCCCCGCCTTGCCGCCCTGCGCCACGACGACTTCGAATCCTTCTTTCTTGAGGAGAATCCGCAGGGTATCGAGAATCCCTGATTCGTCGTCAATGATCAGCACCGAGGGCTGTGCACTCATGCCCTGTCCTCCCTGTCCCAGGTCGCCGGCAGAAAAATCGAGAATGTCGTGCCCGCCCGAGGGGCGGAGTCCACCAGAATGATGCCACCATGCGCCGCCACGGCGCGTTGCACGATGGCGAGTCCGAGTCCGGTGCCACCCTGGCGCCCGGTCACGAACGGTTCGAAGAGCCGCTCCCGCACTGCCTCCGGGATGCCGGGGCCGTTGTCACGGATCACCAGCTTGGCAGGCCGTTCACCCAGCGACGCCGGACCTTCTCCAGGTTCCGCCGTCCCCACCGTCACGGCGACCAGCCCGCGGCCATCAAGCGCCTGCGCCGCATTGAGGATCAGGTTGCTCGCGATCCGGTGCAGCAGGTCGGCGTCGGCTTCAAGCTCACACGAGATGCCCGACACGATGATCTCGACGCCGCGGGCATCTGGTCGTTCACCGACGACGCGCGCTGCGTCCTGCGCCACGTCGAGCAGATCGAGATGCTCGAAATTGGTGGCCCGGACGCGCGAGAAGTCGAGAAACTCGCTCAGCAGCCGATTCAGCCGCTCGCTCTCGCGCATCACCAGCCGCGCCAGGGTCTGCTCGTCCTCGTCGTTCTCGTCCACGCCTCGGGCCAGCTGTTCGACCGCACTGCGGATCGCTGCCAGCGGATTGCGGATCTCGTGCGCGAGCGACGCGCTCAGCGCCGCAACCGCCTCGAGCCGCTCGGCCCGCAACCGGAACTCCTGCAACTTTTTCAGGCCCGAGATGTCGGTGAAGATCGCGGTGACAACCGAGCCGGCATTCCCGGGACGCTGAAACGTCGTCGTGCTGAGGCCGACGGGGAAGAGCGAGCCATCACCCCGACGGACCACCGCCTCACCGCGAGCCACCCGAGCCCCGTCGACGATGCCGCGCTGGATCGCGTCGTGGAGCTCGCGCGACCGCGCCCGCAGCGTCTCCATCACCGGCTGCCCAGGCACGAAGGTGTCCTTGGTGGCGCCAAGGAGCCGGCGTGCGCGGGGATTCACGAAACCGAGCCGCCCCTGGCCATCGACACTGATCACCCCCGACTGGATCGTCGCGAGAATCTCGTCGGCCTCGAGGCGCGCCTGCTGCAGTGCGGCCTGGAGTGCGGCCTGTTCGATCGAGACCCCGGCCAGGCGATTGCCGAGCACCGCAATGAGGCAACCGACGAAGGCGATGACGCCGAGCTGCGTCCAGAAGGTCGCACCTGGTGCGGACCCGGTATAGCGCAATGTCACGGCGACATAGCAGGCGGTCGCGAGCACCACGACCAGCAGGCCGCGACGGACCGGCAGCAACAGGGCGTAGAGCGTGACCAAGGCGACGTAGAGCGCCGCCACCGGGGTCGCCGCATCCCGGTCGACCACCGCCACGATGGCGGTGACCACGAGGATGTCGATGGCCGCCTGGATGGAAATCGCGCCGGGACCGGGAAGTGTGGCGCTGCGCCTGAGGACCTGCGTCAGCCAGGCGCTGCCGAGAATCGCGGCGATCGCGACCAGGACGACGAGCCAGCGTTCGTCGCGAGCCCATCCGGGGGCGAGGACCTGCACCAGCGCCAGCGTGACCAGCAACAGCCGCGCGACGAGAATGCCCGCGAGCAGCGGACGCGGACCCGGCACGGTGAGCCGGTCGAGCCCCCGAAGCGGGCTCGGCATCACCGGCTGGCTCGCCGGAAATTCCCCGGTGCGATGCTCCGGGTTCTCGGGTGACGTTGGGATGGAGTTCAAGAGACAGGTAATATGATCTGGTGCAGGTGCTTTTCGCCCGGGGGGACGATCATGGCTGGCAAGGGATCCGAAGCGACCGAAGCAAAAGTCCGCCTCGACAAGTGGCTCTGGGCCGCCCGCTTCTACAAGACGCGTTCGGCGGCGACCGAAGCGGTGGCAGGCGGAAAGATCGAGGTCAACGGTGAACACCCCAAGCCCTCGAAGACGGTACAACCCGGCGACGAGATCCGTGTCCGCCTGGGGCCGTTCGAGCACATCCTCAACGTGACTGGTGTGGCCGAGCGACGTGGCAGCGCAACCCAGGCCGCCGCGCTCTTCGAGGAGACCGCCGCGTCACTCGCCGCGCGTGCCCGCCACGCCGAGATGCTGCGACTCGCGCCGGCGATGGAATTCGAGGAAGGGAAGCCGAGCAAGAAGGATCGCAGAGCGCTCGACAAGCTGCGGGGGAGATGAGGGAGGAGGGAGGAGGGATGAGGGATGATGGATGAGGGATGATGGATGAGGGATGATGGATGATGGAGGATGGAGGATGGATGATGGATGATGAAAGGGGGCCGAAAGATCCGATTGCGGCGCCACGGCGTTTCACTCCAGAGAGGAGCGATCCGCCCCTCGAACCTGATCCCGGACTCGCCGATGTGGCCCCGATGAAGTCTCCTGAGGCAGAACCGCTACTTCCCCGCGGCCCGGCGCGGCACCTCACCCTCGAACGCGAACGAGGACTCCGCCAACGTCTCGCGGCCCGTGACGAACGTGCCCTGGCCGAGTTGATCGAGAGCACCTCGCCCTGGCTGCTGGGTGTTGCGCAGTGGATGCTGAACGACTCCCAGGAAGCAGAGGATGTCGTGCAGGATGTCTACGTCCGCCTCTGGCAACAGGACCTGAGTGGTGAGGCGGGCGATGGGCGCGTGGTGCCCTGGTTGCTGCGCGTCACGCGGACGCGGTGCATCGATCGACTCCGCCGTCGCCGTCGTCGCACCCAGCACGAGCTGACCCTGCAGGGCCCGGGTGCCGAACCGTCGGTGACGCCGCCGCAGGAACCGAACGAAGCGGCCTCGCCTGGGTGGCACATCCACCGTGGCATCCACGAAGCGCTCGCCACGCTGCCGTCCGAACAACAACATGTCCTGCAGCTGGCGTACTTCGCCGGACTGTCGCAGTCCGAAGTCGCCGAGCAGCTCCAGATCCCGCTTGGCACCGTCAAGACTCGCACCCGGTTGGCCTTCGCCCACCTCCGCACCCTGCTTGCCCCGATGAAGGAGTGGCTGGTATGACCGAACATCATTGGTTTGGCGAGCATCTCGTCGAATTCGCGACCGAGCAGCTCTCCGCCGAGGATACTCGGCTGGTCGAAGAGCACCTCACGCAGTGCGAGACGTGCCGCGCAGAAGTGGCAGCAATTCGCGATGACCTGCGCTATCTCCCGATGGGGGCGGTGCCGGTGCCTCCGCGGCCAGGGTTCAACGCGCGGGCGTTGCGCGCCGCCACAGGGCGGTCGTCGGACCGACGCGCGATCACCCCGTGGCTTATCTCCGCCCTCGCCGCCTCCACCGTGCTGGCCGCCGGACTCGCGTGGCAGGGGCGGCAGTCGGCGGCGAGTGCAGTCGCCACGGCCGCGAACCTGCGGACGGAACTGGCGGCGAGCCAGGCCAGCTTCGCAGCACTCACCGATACCCTCTCGATCGTCCGCAAGGCAGGGACGATGGTGTACACCGCACTCGCGATGCCGGGACAGCGCGGTGGTGTGGTGCTTTTCGCCGACGCATCGACCCATCGGTGGCAACTCGTGGCGCACGGCCTCCCGGTACTCCCGGCGGGCCAGCACTACCAATTCTGGTTTGTTGGCGACGGCGGGATGGCGCGTGGCGTCCAACTCACTCGCACCGAAGTCGGGTCGGCATCCCTGACCACCGGCATGCCGGAGACACCCCCGGGTCGCATCACCGGTGCCGCCATCACCATCGAATCCGATCAGGTGGCACCGAGTCCCGAGGGACACGGCCCCAAGATCGCCACACTACTGCTCTGAGATGGGAGTACACATGCTCGCTCGCACACTGATCGCCTCAACCATTCTTGTCGGGGCAGCCACCACAGCCATGCCGCGGCACGGCACCAGCACGACACACTTGCCCACCGCGGCCTCCGTTTCGGAACCGGCGCCAGCGTGGCACAACGATTCCTGGCTCAACGCCGACGCGCCGGTGACGCTCGCCTCGCTTCGCGGTCGAGTCGTGCTGCTCAATTTCTGGGTCTTTACCTGCATCAACTGCACCCGCACGGTTCCGTCGCTGGTGCGCTTCGATGCGACCTACCGCGATCAGGGCCTCAGCATCATCGGCATCCACACGCCGGAGTTTCCGCCCTACGGCGGCGAGCACAGCAAATCGAATGTGGCGAAGTCGCTGACGCGGTACGGCATCAAGTATCCCATTGCCCAGGACAACGACAACGCGACCTGGAATCTCTACGACATTCGCTACTGGCCCTCGTTTGTGCTGATCGACAAGCAGGGAAAGATTCGCTATCGGGGCTACGGCGAGTTCCACGTCGGCGACGGCAACGATCGACTCTGGGAAGGGCGCATCAAGGAACTGCTCGCCGAATGAGGCGTGCGGCCTATCCACTGCTGCTGGCCACCGCCTGCGTCACGGCCGGCACGCCGGCAGTACCAGGCGGACTGGTCGTTCGGACGAGCGTCATCAGCCGCGATAGTGTGCTGCTGGCGCTCGAGGTCGCACCTGGTACGCGCATCAATGCCCGTCTCCTCCCCGCACTCGAAGGGGCTCGCGACACGCTGCGATTCGCCGGCACCGTGGACGCCCTCGGCGATTACTTCGCCGCCGCTCCGACGCTGCGAACGGCGAAGGCCGCGCTCCTCCCCCGCGCACAGGTGGTAGCCGGGATCTGCGACGAGGGCGCCTCCGTGTGCCACGTGGTCCGGGCACCGATCGACCTCACGCCCTGACGAGGACGTCGCGGCTCCCACGACAAAGGGCAGGCGTCGTGGACGCCTGCCCTTTTGTGTGAGCGGTGGAACGGACTACGGCTTCTTCGGTTCCATGGCGCCCGGCTTCATCGCCGAATCCTTCTTCGCCATCGCCCCCTTCTTGTCCATGGCGCCCTTGTCCATGGCACCGTGCTTCATCGCGTCCTTCTTCTCCATCGCATCCTTCTTCATGGCACCCTTGTCCATCGCGCCCTTGTCCATCGCGTCCTTCTTCATGGCGCCCTTGTCCATCGCGCCCTTGTCCATCGCGCCCTTGTCCATCGCACCCTTGTCCATCGCACCGTGCTTCGCCATCGAGTCCGGCTTCATCGCTCCCTTGTCCATCGCCTGGGCGGAGAGCGCTGCCGGGGCGTGCATCAGGGCAACCAGCGCGGTGAGGGCCGAGAACATCTTGGTCGTGCGCTTCATGAGGTACCTCGTTGAAGTGAGTCGCGGCACGTCGATCGACGCACCACGACATCACAACGAACGAGGCGGACCTTCGGATCTCGCGAGCAGGCGTGCGGCGATCTCATCGGACGGCACCGGCGGAAGCCCGGGGTCATGAGTGACCACCGACTCGTCGTCGTGGAGGACCCGTAACGCCGGCGTGTCGAGGTCATCGAACTGCCCATTGCGCGACGACCAGAGAAATCCGCCGACCGCCACGGCCACCAGCACAATGGCCAGCGGCACCACGAGGAAGAGAACACTCATGCGGCGATCTCCCGTGCGAGCGGCGGCGTGACCACTTCCCTGCGCGGCACCGCGGCCCGCGGCACCACGAACGTCTTCCCCAGCCAGCTCCGCAGCACCACCGTTAGCGAACTCAATGGCATCATGATCGCCGCGATGAGCGGGGAGATCCTGCCGCTCATCGCCAGCGCCAACCCGATCGCGTTGTAGCCGAGCGCCCAGCCGATGTTCCGGCGGATCACTCCCAGCGTCCGCTCCGAGCCGGTCATCAGGCGCAGCAGCGGTTCCAGTCCTGGCTCGGTGAGGTAGACATCGGCGGTCGCGAGACACGCCTCTGCCCCACCGTGCACGCCGATGCCGACATGCGCCGCCGCGATCGCCGCCGCATCGTTCACTCCGTCGCCCACCATCACGACCGTGTCGCCGGCCGCTCGCCACGCCGCGATCCGGGCCAGCTTCGCTTCCGGTGTGGCGCCGCCGATGGCATCCTCGACACGAAATCCGAGTCGCAGCCCCACGGCACGCGCCACCACTGGGTCATCGCCGGAGAGGAGCGTCGTGATCCAGCCGCGGCTCCGCAGTGCGGCGAGCGTCTCGGCGACACCCTCGCGAATCTGGTCACCGAGTCCGGCGATGGCGACCGCAACGCCATCGATCGCCACCGCGACCGGCGTGAGCGTGGGGTCGGTGAGCGTACGGATTCGCGCGGGAGCCGTGGTGGTGTGCAATGCGACGAATCGTGGTGAGCCCACCACAATCGTATGCCCTTCAACGCGGCCCGTGATCCCGCCATCGACGTGGTGTGTCACCCCTTCCACCGCGGGCACCACGACTCCGGGCCAGGCGCGCCGGAAACCGTCGGCGATCGGATGCGACGAGCCCGCCTCGAGGGCAAGCACCATCGCGGCGGTGCGCTCGTCGCCATCCCATTCCACCAGCGTCGTACGCCCCTCGGTCAGTGTGCCGGTCTTGTCGAGCACGAGATGACCCGGCTGCGCCAGCAGTTCGAGGACGTCGCCGCCCTTGATGTAGATCCCGCTCCCGGCGGCTCGACCGACGGCGACCGAGACCGCCAGCGGAGTCGCCAGCGCGAGGGCACAGGGGCAGGTGACGATGAGCAGGGCGATGGCGTTGTCCCACGCCGCGGCAGGATTCCGCGCATGCCAGAGGAGAAAGGTCGTGGTCGCCAGGATGAGCACCGCGGCGATGAACCAGCCCGCCATCCGGTCGGCCGTCGCCACCACCGGCACCCGGCGCAGCGCGCTCTCCTCGACCTGACGCAGCAGTCTGGCGAGGCGACTGGCACTCCCGGCCTGATCGACGAGCACCGTCACCGGCGCGGCAACATTGAGCGTCCCGGCATGCACCGCGTCGCCGGCCGCGATCGACACCGGACGGGATTCGCCGGTCAGCAACGCCGAGTTCACGGTGGTGGCGCCTTCACAGACGGCACCATCTGCAGGAAATGTCTCGCCCGCGCGCACCCGGATCTGCATCCCCGGGAGCAACGCCGTCGCCGGCACCATCCGCTCGCTGCCATCGGGATCGCAGACGCGTGCCGAATCGGGAGTGAGCGAGTAGAGCAGTTCGGCGGCATCGGCCGCAGCACGCTGCCCTCGCATCTGCAGGAAGCGACCCACCAACAGCGCGAAGATCAGCACGGTGACGCCGTCGAAGTAGATCGGCCCGCTGTCGCCGATGGTGTTGATCGCCCCGCGAGCAAAGCCGGCGCCAAGTGCAAGCGCGATCGGGAGGTCCATATGGAGCCGCCGCGTGCGGAGTGCAGCGATCGCCCCGGTGAAGAAGATCCGGCCCGGAAAGAGCAACGCAGGAATCGTGAGCAGCAGCGAGACCCACCGGAAGAGTCCGCTGTACGCCACCTCCATTCCGTGAAATTCTCCGGAATACAACGCCAGTGCGGGGAGCATCACGTTCCCCGCAATCGCCCCGGCCACGCCGATGCGGGCGAGCATCGCCCGGTCCTCGCGCCGTCGCATCGCATCGCGCGCGACGCCGCGGAACGGATGCGGGGTATAGCCGAGTTGGTCGAGCGTGCGGGCAATCTGGGAAAGCGTCTGCTGACGCGGATCCCACTCGATCCGGGCCAGTGAGCGGCGCACTTCAAGTTCGGCGCGAACGACGCCCGGCACCAGCAACGGCACCCGCTCTACCAGCCAGACACACGACGCACAGTGAACCCCTTCGAGGTAGAGCTCGACCAGCGACCGGCCATCGATCTGCGGCTGGACATACAACTCGGCAAAGGCCGGATGATCGAACTCCTCGAAGCTGCGCCCGCTGCTCCGGACCGCCGCACTCCGCCGCTCGCGAAAGCCGTAGTAGCGCGCGAGCCCATTGACCTTGAGAATCTCGAACACCGCCGCGCAACCATTGCAGCAGAACGACGGCGCTCCGGCCTCGGCGAGCAGCGCGGGAGGGACCGCCAGTCCGCAATGGGTGCAGGGCACTCCCACCTGGGCGGTGCTCACGGCATCGACCCGTGCGGCATACCAGCCATCGGCACCAGCGTGTGCAGCCACTGCCCCACCGGCAGGAGGCCGAGATGCGCGGCGAGCGAAAAGGTGCCCAGCAGCAGAATGGTGGTCGCACTGAGCAACGGCAGGCGCGCGCGCATCGCACCGTTCATCCGTTGCAGCCCCGCCGCAGCCGCGAGCATCAACGGCAGCGTCCCGACCCAGAAGACCGACATCAGGCCGGCCCCGCGCCACGGCGAGCCGCTGCCACTGGCGACCACCACAAAGGCGTAGAGCCAGCCGCACGGCAGCAGACTGGTGCAGAGTCCGGTCACGCCCGCGCGCACCACAGGTCGGGCCTCGGCGACTCGTCGCAACGCGCCTCCCATCGCCGCCTGCCACGCCGCGGGCGGTCGCCACACCAGCGCACGCTTGCCGAGCGCCACCAGCACCGCGTTGGCTCCCCACACCATCAGCAACAGCGCCGCGACAATTGCGGCGACACCACCGACATCGGCGAGGGCACCACCGCGATTGAACCCCGCCCCAATCGCGCCTGCCGCGACACCGAGCAGGAGGTACGCCACGAGGCGACCAAGGTGATAGCAGGCGTGCGCGGTCCGGGTACTGCGCCAGTTCGCTCCAGCCGGAGCATAGAGGCAGCTGAAGGCACCGCACATCGCCACGCAATGCACGCTGCCGAGCAGTGATGCCACCAGCACGGCGAGCGCGAGCGTCATCGCAAGGCGTCTCCGGGGCGTGATGCCACGACCGTGGCCGCGTGCGCTGCCGAGAGTTCGAGTCGGAGATTGGCGGTGAAGCGCGCATCCGCGCGCGTCGCCGTGACCCGGAACTCCCAGAGCCCGAGCGGCGACATCGTCACCGGCGCGGCGTAGTGTCCCGGCAGCTCGGCAGGGGGCAGCACGCGATCCACCACCCGATTCGCATAGGCGATCGGCATCGCTTCAACCGATACCCTCGCACCGGTGAGCGCCTCGCCTCGGCCGTCGACAATCTCCAGCTCGAGGGCGACCGAACCCCGTGGCGGTATCGGACCGATACGCGGTATCACCTGCCACCCGAGTGAATCGTTGCGCTTCCCCTGGGCCATGGTTGAATCCCAGCCCACGGCCTTGTTGTAGTAATCGGGCTCGACCGCAAAGTGATTGTCGCCAATCGCCACCCGCCCGAGCACCACCCCCATCACGACCGTGCCCGTCAGTACGGTGATGACGATCGTGGGCCAGATGCGATCCTTCCTGATCCAGGTCATCACGGCGTCCCGGGACCAGCCGTCGGCCCCATCAGGTTGAAGGGGTACTCGGCCACGAAGGTCTCGCCCGCACGGATGCGCACGATGACATCGCGCCGTCCATTCCGGAATGCGGTTCGTGGCAGGAGCACGAAGAGCGACGTGGTCCGCAGATCGTTGGCGTTCACCTGCACCGGATTCTCCGGCGCGATGACCTCACCATCCTCGGCGCCCCGGACCTCGATCCGGTAGGCGTGCGCCACCCGACTGCGATTGCCGATTCGAATCCGGATCTGGTTCGCGATCCGGCCGTCCTGCTCGACCCGGAACGGTTCGGCCTGCGAGCGCAGCAAGGTGACATCGGCCGCAGGGCGGGTACCGAGGGCATAGAGAAATCCGCCGAAGAAGAGCGTCAGTGCCAGCGGATAAAGCACCACTCGTGGCCGAAGCAGGTGGCGGGGCTTCCCGGCCAGCGCATCGCCCGAGCTATAGCGGATCAGGCCGCGCGGCTTCCCCACCTGATCCATGATCGCATCACAGGCATCGATGCACTGGGTGCAGTGGACGCACTCCATCTGCAGGCCGTTGCGGATATCGATGCCGGTCGGACAGGTCGTGACGCAGGCATGACAATCGATGCAGTCGCCCGCATCGGCCGCGCGTTCCTTGCCGCGTGCTCGCGGTTCGCCACGGTTGTAGTCGTAGGCCACCACCAGCGACTGCCGGTCGAGGAGCGCCGATTGCCAGCGGCCGTAAGGACAGGCGATGAGGCAGGTCTGCTCACGGAACCAGGTGAAGTCGGTGAAGATCAGCGCCGTCGTCACCGCCATCACCAGGAACGGTGTCGGATGTTCGACCGGCGAGAGGCGGACCCACCGCGCGAGCGCCTCCGTCCCCACGAAATACGCCAGGAAGGTGTGCGCCAGCAGCAGCGAGAGCGCGAGGAAGACGGCGTACTTGGCCAGCCGCCGCGGATGGAAATGCGACCGGTGCTTGTCGAGCTGGAGCGAGCCGCTGCGCCCGCCCTCGAAGAGCCGCTCGATCGGTCGGTAAAGAAATTCGAGATAGACCGTTTGCGGGCACGCCCAGCCGCACCAGACTCGGCCGAAGAGCGCCGAGAAGAGGAAGATCGCGATCACCACGCTGGCCAGCAGCAACATCAGCAGCAGCGTGTCGGTTGGCAGGAACGTCGTGCCGAGGATGACGAACTGCCGCCGCGGCACATCGAGGAGGATCGCCGGCTTGCCGCGAATGGTGATGTGCGGCAGGCCGACGAACACGATCACGAGCAAATACGCTACGATCCGCCGCCGGTTGAACCACGTCCCGGTGGATGGCTTCGGGCGCAACCAGTTGCGCGACCCGTCTTCATTGAGGGTCGGCAACACGCGTCCACGGGCGGCGGGAGCACTCACCTGGGAACCAATTCGCCTTCCGGAGCTTTCGGCTTGGCGGGCCGGGTGCCGTGCAGTGACCAGACGTACGCCGTCACCTCGTCGACATCCTTCGGCTTCAGGATCTGGCCCCACGCCGGCATCCCCTTCGCGAGGACGCCGCCGTTGATTGTCGCGTGGATCTGCTCGATCCGGCCACCATGGAGCCAGGCATCGTCGGTCAGATTCGGGCCGATGATGCCGCCCGCGTCGGCGCCGTGACAGGCGACGCAGTTCTTGGTGAACAGCTCCTGCCCCTCGTGCACCCGCTCCGGCGAGGCGGCGAGCGCCAGCAACTGCTCCGGTGTGATGCTGGCGACCTCGATCGGATGTTCCTTCCGTGCCGCGGCCATCTCCGCCTCGTATTCGGCAATGCGGCCCTTGCCTGCACCGATGCCGAACCGGTTGACGGCGTAGATCGCCGAGAAGATGATGGTCGCCCAGAAAATGGTGACCCACCACGCCGGCATCGGATTGTCGTATTCCTGGATGCCGTCGTAGCTGTGCTCGATGATCCGGTCCTTGTCACTCATGGGCGCCTCCGACGTGGCGAAGCGATGACGTCTCCGCTTCATCGTCGAGCGGCAGCCGGGCCGCGCGCTGCCACATCGCCGACGACGATGGCCGAAACACCCAGCAGACGATGCCGCAGAACGCCGCAAGGAAAATCACCAGCGCGACCTCGGCATAGATCGAGAGTCCGCTGTGACTCATGATATCGGAGAGTTTCATGGTGCCCTCGTCGCGACGGGATGGTTGATGGCGATGTCGTGACCGAGGCGCTGGATGTATGCCACGATCGCGATGATCTCCTTGTCTTCGAGCCCGCGCGGGCCGCCGGCCGCGGCCACATCGGCCGCCAGTGCCCGGGCCTGTGCCTGGGCCATGGGAATCGCGTTGGTGACGGCCTCGCCATAGGGGACGCCGAGCATCGCCATCACACCGACGCGCCTGGGGATCACGTCCCAGGGGATGACGGTGCTGGCGAACTGCGGATAGCCCGGCATGATCGAGCGCGCCGCGAGCTCGCGCGGATTCGCGAAGTGCCGCACGTGCCAGAGATTGGGATATTTCCCGCCCTCGCGAGCGAGATCCGGCCCGAGTCGGCGCGATCCCCAGAGGAAGGGATGGTCGTAGACCGACTCACCCGGCTTGGAGTACTCGCCGTACCGCTCGGTCTCGTAGCGCAACGGACGGATCTGTTGCGAGTGGCAATTGAAGCACCCTTCGCGGATGTACATGTCGCGGCCGTAGAGCTCGAGCGGGGTGTAGGGCTTCACCGAGGCGATCGTCGGGACGTTGGAGCGGATCAGGAAGGTGGGCAGGATCTCGAAGAGCGAGGCCACCACCACCGCGAGGATCGTGAGCGCCGTGAAGAGCAACGGCATCCGTTCCCACCGGCGATGGTAGCGCATCGCCCGGATCCGGC
The DNA here is from genome assembly GCA_039915645.1 of Gemmatimonadales bacterium. Lineage (GTDB taxonomy): Bacteria > Gemmatimonadota > Gemmatimonadetes > Gemmatimonadales > GWC2-71-9 > Palsa-1233. The sequence continues at coordinate 13,882 of JBDSMX010000114.1, forward strand.
CCACGATGCCCTCGCCGGCGGGCACCGCCACCGGGGCCTCAACGTAGAGCGGTGCCAGCGGCGCCGCGCGGATCACCGGCACTTCGTACTTGGCCGGGCGCCTCCGCCAGGTCATCAGGATGTTGTAACCGAACAGGAACATCCCGCAGATGTAGAGCGAACCACCCGCGACGCGGACCCAGTACATCGGCATCAGCTTCGCGACGGTCTCGACAAAATCGGGATACATCAGGCGACCCGTCTGGTCGAAGGCACGCCACATCAGCCCCTGCGTGACGCCGGCGCTGTAGATCGCCACCACGTAGAGGATGATGCCGAAGGTGCCGACCCAGAAATGCGCCTCGGCCAGCTTCTTCGAGTAGAGCGGCGCCTGGAAGAGGCGCGGCAGCAGCCAGTAGATCATGCCGAAGGTGATGAAGCCGTTCCAGCCGAGCGCCCCGGTGTGGACGTGGGCGATGATCCAGTCGGTGTAGTGCGCCAGCGCGTTGATGCTCTTGATCGACAGCATCGGCCCTTCGAAGGTCGACATGCCGTAGGCGGTGATACCGACCACGAAGAACTTGAGGATCGGGTCGTCCACGACCTTGGCCCAGCCACCACGCAGCGTGAGCAGGCCGTTGATCATCCCGCCCCAGCTCGGCGCCCAGAGCATGATCGAGAAGAGCATGCCGACGGTCGACGCCCATTCGGGGAGGGCGGTGTAGTGGAGATGGTGCGGGCCGGCCCAGATGTAGAGGAAGACCAGCGACCAGAAATGCAGGATCGAGAGTCGATACGAGAAGACCGGCCCCTCGGCCGCTTTGGGCATGAAGTAGTACATCAGGCCGAGAAACGGCGTGGTCAGGAAGAACGCAACCGCGTTGTGCCCGTACCACCACTGCATGAACGCATCCTGCACGCCGGCATAGATCGAGTAGCTCTTGAAGAGCCCGGCCGGGATCGACAGGTTGTTGAAGATGTGGAGCACGGCGACGGTGACGATGCTGGCGATGTAGAACCAGATCGCGACGTAGAGGTGCCGCTCCCGGCGGCGCAGCAGGGTGCCGAAGAAGTTCACGGCGAAGATCACCCACACCACCGCGATCGCGATGTCGATCGGCCATTCCAGCTCGGCGTACTCCTTCGCCTGGGTCAGGCCGAGCGGGAGCGTCACCGCAGCGCTCACGATGATCGCCTGCCATCCCCAGAAGTGGATTCGACTCAGGGTGTCGGAGAACATCCTTGCCTTGAGCAGCCGCTGCGACGAGTAGTAGCAGCCGCAGAAGAAGGCGTTCCCGGCGAAGGCGAAGATCACCGCATTGGTATGGAGCGGCCGGAGTCGACCGAATGAGGTGAACGGCAGCCCCAGGTTGAAGCGATGATCGGCCAGCTGGAGTGCAATCAGCAGCCCCACCAGCATTCCGATCAGGCCCCACGCGAAGCAGGCCACCAGGAACTTGCGGACGATGTCATCGTCGTACGAAAACTCGTCGAGCACGACCCCTGGCGGGGTCCCGACAGCAGCGGCCGTCGCATTCATCCGGAATCCTCGGCGTGCGGTGGAATACCAGGCGTACGCGCACCCCGCGCCCGCCACGAACAGGATCTCTCCCTGTCGATTGTCGGCATTGTATCCACGCGGCCAAATCGTGTTCAAGCGAGTATGAAGGGCATTGTGGCGCGGGATTGCAGCGGGCGGAGGGCCGCCAACCGGGCCGGCGAGGGCGGAGGCGCAGCGCAAGCCAGCGCGATTGCAGGATCGCCGCAGCCCGCGCCCAAAGCACAGATCCCGGACCCCCCGCCACTGCGGGTGTCCGGGATAAACGTTTCTTCACGATCTCTTTAGCGGACTCCGGCAGCGAACGCCGGACTGCGGCGGCTCAGGGCTTCTTCGGCTCGACGTGATCGTGCTTCATCATCGAGTCGTGCTTCGCCATCATCTCCTTGTCCATCTTGTCCATCCTGCCCTTCATCATCGCCTCATGCTTCGCCATCATCTCCTTGTCCATCTGGTCCATCTTGCCCTTCATCATGGCGTCGTGCTTCGCCATCATCTCCTTGTCCATGGTGCCCTTCATCATGGCATCATGCTTCGCCATCATCTCCTTGTCCATCGTGCCCTTCATCATCGAGTCGTGCTTCATCATCTCGCCCTTGGGCTTGTCCATCGTCTGCGCGCTGAGCAACGCGGGAGCGTGCATCAGGGCAACAACGGCAAGCACGGGCATCAAGGAACGCATTCGCATTGTGAAGGCCTCTTCAGGTTTAACCATCTGCTGGCAACACCCACCGATCTACTAACGCGCAACAGCGAGAAAAGATTCCCTTCTCCCTTCTCCCTTCTCCCTTCTCCCTTCTCCCTTCTCCCTTCTCCCTTCTCTACAACCCCCCAAACCACGGATACCCCTGATCCTCCCAGTATCCCCCAGGCTTCTCACTCGTGAACGTCACCCGGGTGAGATACTTGGTCAGCTTGTAGCCGAGCTTGATCGGCGAGTAGAGCCGCAACGGGGCGCCGTGATCGGGACCGATCGGGCCATTGCCGAAGCCATCGGCAAGGATCGTTTGCGGATGCATTGCACTCGCGATGTCCCAGCCGTTCATGTAGCCCTTGTCGAATGACTCGAACTTCACGTAGCGCGCGTCCGGCCGTGGCTTCACCAGATCGGCGAAGATGCTGAACGGCACCCCGCGCCATGCGGCCACCGCGCTCCATCCTTCGACGCAATGGTGCTCGACGCTGTAGTCGATGTGGGGCAGCGCCGAAATCATTGCGGGGGTGAACGAGGTAGGGGTGGCGACAAGCCCGCCCACTTCGAGACGCCATGCGGCCGGATCACTCAATACCGGCATCGCATCGGAGATGAAGTACGACGGCATCTCGCCGGCGATCACCTGATGCGGTGGCGCCGTCGCGCCACGAACCTGCAGCAACTTCTCACCGAGCTGGTTGTTGAATCCGATGACCTGGTCGAGCGCCGGTTGCAGGCGCGGCCCGCCATCCCAGCCACACGCGGCGATGGCCACGGGCAGAAACGGGGCAGCCCGACGGAGGAAGGCGCGACGATCAAAGGCGTCAGCCATGGTTTGGAAATTTCCCCCGGTACCGCCCGGTGATGATGGCGCGCAGCGAGGCCGGGTCGGCGGCAAAGACCATGACCACATGCACCACGAGGAACGCCGTGAAGGTCCAGACCGCGAGAAAGTGCCAGTAGCGCGCCAACTGGTAGCCGCCAAAGAGCGACGTGAGGAATCCGAGCTGGACCGGCTTGGCGATCGCGAACCCGGTCAGGATCGAGATGATCGCCAGCAGCAGGATGAAGGTGTAGGCGCTCTTCTGGAGCGGATTGTGTTTCCCTTGCGGCGGATGATCCTTCCGGATCCTGAGGTAGTACTTCATCATCTCGACCGAACCGGGCACATCCTTTGGCCCGAAGAGGAGGGCGCGCCACTCCCCCGATGCGATCAGGAAGAGGAGGTAGGCCGCTCCCGTGAGCACAAAGGGCCAGGCGAGGGCGAAGTGCCACCGGAGGCCGCCGGCCAGCCAGCCGCCGAGGCGTACCGCGCCAGGGATGTGCAGTCGAGAGGCATCGAAGGGATTGGGCACCTGGTACACCGCGTCGTGCGGGCCGATGTGCGCATAGGCGGTGTAGATCTGCAGCCCACTCGCGATCATGCCGGCAAGGAACACGGCATTGAGCCAGTGGGTCAGCCGCACGAGGCCGCGGTGCCGGACCACAGCTGGAGCGGCCAGGGATGGGAGCGTGGAATCGGTCATGATCTGAAGCTACTCGCCGGGACGGCGAAAGGTTCCATCGCCCTAGTTCACGACGGCGATCGCCCTCTCCCACACCGCCATCGCGGCCTCGAGCTTCCGCTTCTCGGCGTCGCGTGCAGCCGTCAGCGTCCGCGCGGCCGTGGCACCATCGGGCTGGGCATAGAGGGCCGGATCGGCCAGGGACGCCTCGAGCTGCGCCAGTTCCGCCTCGTGCCGGGCCACCTGCGCCTCGGCCTCCTCAATCGCGCGCTCGGCGGTGCGACGCTGTGAGGCCGACATTTCCCCCGGGGAGGCAGCCGGCCCAGAGGGCGACGCATGCTTCGCCCCTGCGCCCTGGCCTGCGCGCGCGCCTGAACTACGCTGAGCCTCCCGTGCCGCGGCGGCCTTGGCGTCGGCCGCCCGGGCGGAGCGGCGCGCGGTGGCCTCGAGCTCCCACTCGGCAAAGTTGCCGGGGTAGTCGGTGAGCACGGCATCGTCGAACGACCAGATCCGTGTGGTCAGCGTCTCGAGCAGCGCCCGGTCGTGCGAGACCAGCAAGACGGTCCCCTCGTACTCGGCAATCGCGTCTTCGAGCGCCTCGATCGATTCGACGTCGAGATGGTTGGTCGGTTCGTCGAAGACCAGCACGTTCGCCTCGGCGAGCATCATCAACGCGAGCGCGACCCGGGCGCGTTCACCGCCCGACAACGACCCCGCGCGGCGCAACACGCTGTCGCCCGAGAAACCGAAGCGACCGAGATGCCCCTGGATCTGACCCCGGGTCCAGAGTGCACGGCGGATCGCGATCAAATCGTAGAGCGTGCTCGTGGGATCGACATCACTGAGGTCCTGCCGGTAGTAGGCCACCTGCGAGGCCGGCATCAGCCGCACCACGCCACCCTCGGCCTTCCGTTCGCCGAGGAGCGTGCGCAGCAAAGTGGATTTGCCGGCGCCGTTGGGACCGATGAGCCCGACCACATCGCCGCGGCGCAGGATCCCGCTCCACGGCTTCATCAGCTCCCGCCCTTCCACCGAGACCGCAAGCTTCTCCGCGACCAATACCTGATCACCGCCGCGATCGCCGGCCGTGAAGGTGACCGACATCGTCCCCTCTTCACCCGGCGGCGGCGACAGCCGCGCGACGCGATCGAGCCGCTTGCGACGGCCCTTGGCCTGCGACGAATTCCCGCCGGCGATGTTGCGGCGGATGAAATCCTCTTCGGCCGCGAGCTTCGAGTCCTGCTTGCGGAACGCCCGTTCGGCCGAGGCGCGGCGCTCGGCGCGCTGCGCGACGAAGCCGGTGTAGCCCACATCGTACGCCACCGCAGTACCGGCCTCGAGGTGCAGCATGTGATCGGCGACGGCGGTCAGGAAGGCGCGGTCGTGCGAGATCAGCAGCACGGCCTCGTCGATGCTCTTGAGGTAGCCCTCGAGCCAGCGTGCCGTCGCGATGTCGAGGTGGTTGGTCGGCTCGTCGAGAATCAGCAGGTCGGCGGGCGCCGCGAGCTGGCCGGCGAGGGCGAGTCGTCCGCGCTCTCCGCCGGAGAGCGTCTCGACATCACGAGTACGCGCATCGACCGGATCGAAACCAAGGCCTTCGAGCACGGCGTCGACGCGCGAAGAGGCGGCGTAGCCGCCGGCATGCTCAAAGCGCTCGAGATCGTGGGCATATTCGTCGAGCATCGCCTCGGTGACGTTGTCACCCGCGGCACCCATCGCCTCGGTCTGGCGGGTCAGGTCGCGTTCGAGTTCGAAGAGATGATCAAAGCCGCGGGCGGCCGCATCCCAGACCGTGAGCGCATTGCCGAAATCGCGGTACTGATCCATCACGGCGATCTTGAGCCCCTGCGCGCGCGCCACCGATCCCCTGTCGGGCTGGCGGACGCCGGTGATCAGGTGCATCAAGGTGCTCTTGCCGCTGCCATTCCGACCCACCACGCCCCAGCGATCACCGGCAGCCACCGTGAAGGTGACATTCTCGATCAGGGTATCACTGCCGAAAATCACGGCAAGCCCGGAGGCTGCAATCAACGTCACGCCTGGTACTCCCACACAGAAAAACGGGGCGCCGTCCAGCGGAAGAACCCGTCGGACGGCGCCCGCGACCCCCTAAAGTAACCCGCAGGGCGGGTTACGGCTTCTTGACTGCCGGCGGCTTGGGCGGGGCGGTCATCTTGAGATTGACCACCTCTTTCCCCTTGCCATCGTGCACGACGATATGGCCGCCGGTCGAGTCGCCCTTCATCGAGAAGATGTCCTTCCCGTTGACCTTGAGGTTCATCGAGCCGTTGGAGCTGTCGAGGTTCATGTCCACGCTATCGGAGCCATTGCCGTTCGCTTCCCCGTCGCGGTTGTGCTGGAGATCGCGCTTCACCGACTCCGGCACCAACAGGACGACGTCGCGTCCCGACGGCTGCAGCGTCACGGTGCCAAAGGGGACCATCTCCTGCGACGTGCTGTCTTCCACCGAAGCGCAGCGGAACGAGGTGTGCTCATTGATGTTGTTCGGATTGGTCACCGTGAGCCGACAATCATCGAACTTCGCCAGCGCGACCGTATCGCTGAGGGTGGCGTAAAGGTGAAATCCGGTGACAGTCTTGGGCGAGCTCCGTTCGATCGACAGCCGCTGCAACGAGCCCAGCTTGGCACTCTCCAGCTTGAACGGCAGGCCGAGCAATGGAATGTTGATCGTACCACTGCCATCGGCGATTTCGTGGATGGCCCCACGACCCTTCCGGAAGCCGGCGCGGAACAGCATGCCAACAGTGAAGATCGCGAGCATTCCGAAAATGATCCGGAACCAGTATTTCGGCGTCATCGGGCACCTCTGAGCGGGTATCCCCGGCGATCGGGGCGTTGCAAGAATAAACGTAACCACGGGGCCCGCGGTTTCATCCAGACGTTACAGCAGTGGAACGGAACGAGGGTCTTTACCTTATGAGCGTGCCGCGCCCACTTGCCGCCCTCCATTGGGACAACTCGTTCGCGCGTCTCCCCGAGACGTTCCACCAGCGCGTGGTCCCCACACCGATACCGGATCCCTACCTCGTCGCCTTCAATCCCGACGCGGCGGCTCTGCTCGAGCTCGACCCCGCTGCCGGGACGACCGCCGAATTTCTTTCGGTGATGAGCGGAGGCGGGAAGACCGCTGCCATGGACCCGGTCGCGGCCGTTTATGCCGGCCATCAGTTCGGCGTCTGGGTCCCCGAGCTCGGCGATGGTCGGGCCATCCTGCTCGGCGAGGTCCTCACTTCGAAAGATGCGCGCTGGGAAGTGCAGCTCAAAGGCGCGGGGATGACCCGCTTCTCGCGAATGGGCGACGGGCGCGCAGTGCTCCGGTCGGCCGTGCGTGAATATCTCGCGAGCGAAGCGATGGCCGGGCTGGGCATCCCCACCACGCGGGCGCTTTCCATCACTGGCAGCACCCTCCCTGTCTATCGCGAACGGGTGGAGAGCGCGGCCGTCCTGGTGCGCCTCGCTCCGAGCCACGTGCGCTTCGGATCGTTCGAGCTCTTCGCCTCGCGCGGGATGCGCGCCGAGGTGGAGCAGCTCGCCGACTACATCATCACGCTGCACTTCCCCGAATTGCTCCCGCTCCCTGCCGCCGAACGATATGCAACGTGGTACCGCGAGGTTGTCGACCGCACTGCCCGATTGATGGCGCAGTGGACCGCGGTCGGTTTTGCGCACGGGGTGATGAACAGCGATAACATGTCGATCCTCGGGCTGACCATCGACTATGGCCCCTACGGCTGGCTCGACAGCTACGATCCCGGCTTCATCTGCAATCACAGTGATCACGCAGGGCGCTATGCCTTCGATCAGCAGCCGCGCGTCGGCCTCTGGAATTGCTCCCGTCTGGGCGAGGCGCTTCACCCGCTCGTGAACGAAGACGCTGCCCTCGCCGCGCTCGAGTCCTATCGCGGCACCTTCGAGGCCGCCATCGATGCCATGATGCGCGCCAAGCTCGGCCTGCGCACCATCGAGGCCGCCGACTTGCCGCTCCAGGGTGAACTCTTCGGCATGCTGAGTCAGACCGGCGCCGACTACACTCGCTGCTTCCGTGCCCTGTCGCACTTCGATCCGAGTGACCCGCTCAGCGTGGAAGCGTTGCGCGACGAAGTGGGCGATGTGCCGGCACTCGACCTTTGGCTGGCGCGCTACGCTGGACGCCTCGAAGCCGAGGGGTCTATAACGGCCGAACGTGTGGAGCGAATGCTCGCGGTTAATCCGAAATTCGTCCTGCGCAACTGGATCGCGCAGGAGGCGATCGAACACGCCGACCGGGGCGACTTCACTCGCATCGAGACCGTGCGTCGCGTCATGGCCCAGCCGTTCGCGGAGCATGCCGCCCACGAGCGATTCGCGCAGGCCCCGCCGGCTGGTTCCGCCCCGATCGTGGTCTCCTGCTCCTCCTGATGACCGGACCGATCGGACCGACCCCGACTTCTGGCGCGCCAATTCCGCCGCCGATCATGCCGCCTGGCCCGACGTCGGCGCCGCCACCCATTGCACCGCCCGTGGTCGATGTCGTTCTCGGCGAAGTCATCGAGCGGACTCCCGCTGATGTGTTGATGGCGATGATGGATGCGGTGGAAACAACGACCGCCGCTGGCGACGCACCGGCCACCATGCGCCTGCTGGACACGCTGCCCGCCGACGTACGCCACAGCCAGCAGGCGACCTACTTCGGCGGGCTGGCGTTGCTTCAGCAGGGTCGGGCCATTGACGCCGCTTCGCTCGCGCACGCGGCACTCGCAGAATATCCCCGGTCGGTGCCGTTGCTGATGCTGGCTGCCACGGCCGAGAGCGCACTCCTCGCGCCGAATGTCGAACCGGCGATGCAGCCTGCGATCACCGACCCGCTCTTGCTCCTTCCGATGACCGGCGACACGGCGCCGACCGATGCTCTCGCGCCAGCAACGCTGTTACCGAGTGGCGAGCCGGAACCGGCACAGCCTGGCACCGGCGCGCCGTCGACGGCAACGCCCACGCCGGCGCGTGCGACCGAGCCGCCGCTGAGCACCACGCGCTTGCCGATGCCGACGCAGGAGATGACCGAGGCCGCGCTCGAGAGTCTGCCACTGGCATCACGCGAAGCGTTGAACGCGTTGCTCACTCGCCTTCCTGACGACCCCGAGCCGCAAGTGCGCGCCACGCCAGCCTTCTCCCCGCCAGCGGAGGCGAGTGGCCCGCTCGCGACGCGCCTGGCCGCGAGTATGCCCGACGTGCCGATGGAACAGTGGCGGCCGGTGCAGTTGCTGCTCACCGCGCTTGACCTGGCACCGGTTGAACCCGCGCTCTTCGCCCGAATCGCCGCTGCTGTGGCCGCGACACCGGAGCGACCGCTCGCACTCGCGCTCTTCCGTGAGCTTCAGGCTGCCACACCGGCACACTCGGCGGTGCGCACCCTTGCCACCGTGCTCACCGGCAATGCACCACCCACATGGGTGCCGTGGGCACGCCAGGTGGTGCCACCGGGGCTCTGGGAAATCGACGGGGTCCCGCGTGTGCCGGCCAGCAGCACTCCGGCCTACCTGATAGCGCTTGCGAAACAGCTGCTCGCACAGGGCCGCCCGGCGCAGGCACTCACGTTGCTCGAGTTGCCGACACTGGCGCCCCATCCACGCATCGCGATGCTGCGTGCCGAGGCGCTGCTGCAGCTCAATCGCCCAGCCGAGGCCTTGGTGGTGATCGAGGAGGCACTGGTGCAGTTCCCCGACGCCGCCCGCCCACTGCAACAGATGGAGAGTCGGTTGCACGCCGTGCTCGATCTCCCGGTGGAACTCCAGAAGAACTCGACGACGCCGCTGCTGCTTCGTACCCTGATCCAGCAGCTGCGTCTGCCATCTCCTCAGATCGCGGCAAACACGCCGCTCGAAATCGCCGCGATGCCGCTGCTCGACCCCGAGACGGCACAACGCAACCCCATCGTACTCGAGGCCAGAGTGAGAATCCTGGTGGGGGGTGGCCGCACCGAGCAGGCGCTGCGTGAAATAACGGCGGCGCTCTCGCTGCTGCCGCAGGAAGGCGGACTCGCGCGCCTCGAGCGACTGCTCGAGAAGGATCTGCGGCAGAGTGGCGCGATGCGCGGCCCGCTCGACGATGTCCGCCTGCTCCGTCAGCTCGGCAGCACCCGTGCGGAACTTCCCGCGATGATCTCGCTCGCATTGCTGGAGCGGTTGCTGCGCTTCCCGGAGCTGCCCGCGATGGTCGATGATGTCCACCCGGGGATCGTCGGCACGGTGGTCGATTTCCGCGGCCCCGAGGGAGTGGCCGCAGCGCAATGGCTGGCCCAGTTCCAGCCGCCGCCACGCGCCACCTTCCCCGGTGGTGCACTGCTGATCAGCGCGATGGCGGTGTTGCTGATTCTGATGGTGTCGGGGAGAAACGGACTTGCCGCGGCGTGGGTGGCGCTGTGTGTGGGGGTGATGCTGGTGAGAAAAGAGAGATGAGAGAGGAGAGAGGAGAGAGGAGGGAGCGGATCGTTGTCTTCTCCTCTCTCCTCTCTCCTCTCTCCTCTCTCCTCTCTCAGCTAGTTACGGCGCCGCATCCAGGAACTCCAGCTTCCCTTTCACTCGCTCCAGCGTCGATCGCAGCGCCCATTCATCTTCGAAGAGCAGGATCGACGAGCCCTTCGAATCGAAGAGCCGCATCCGCGAGCGCCCTTCCACCAGCTGATCGATCGCCTCTTCGTCGCCGCGTACCCAGCGCGCGTGCCGGAACGGCAGTGGCTCGAGTTTGCAAGGGACGCCGTACTCGCCCTCAAGCCGGAAGAGCAGCACGTCGAACTGCAGCATGCCGACGGCGCCGACAATCGGCACCGGACCGACGACGGAATCCTGGAAGAAGACCTGCACCGCCCCTTCTTCGGCGAGCTGACGCAGGCCGGTGTCGAGATGCTTCCGGCGCAGCGGATCGGAGACCATGATGCGCGCAAAGAATTGCGGCGCGAAGCGCGGAATGCCCACGAACGCCACGTCGCCCTTCTCGGACAACGAATCCGAGACCCGCAGCGAGCCACGATCGTGAATGCCGACGACGTCGCCGGGCCACGCCTCGTCGATCTCGGTGCGTTCCCGCGCCAGGAACTGCTGCGGCTGGGCCATCCGAAGCACCTTCTTGGTCCGCGCGAGGGTGACATTCATCCCGGCCGCGAAGCGTCCCGAGCAGATGCGCACGAAGGCGATCCGGTCACGATGCTTCGGATCCATGTTCGCCTGGATCTTGAAGACGAAGCCGGTGAACTCCTCATCCGTCGGCGACACGATCCGGTCCTCGGCCTCGCGCGGCAGCGGCCCCGGTGCGAAGGCGAGGAAATCGTGAAGAAACGGCTCGACACCGAAGTTGGTGAGCGCGGAGCCGAAGAACATCGGCGAGAGCGTGCCATTGAGGATGGCGGCCTCGTCCCAGGGATGCCCCGCCATCTCGAGCAGGTCGAGCTCATCGCGCAGGGTGGCGAGGTTGTCGCTGCCGAGGACGTCGGCGAGCGAGGCACTGTCGAGCGGCACCCGGTGCGTCTCGACCAGCGAGGCGCCGTGATCGATCCCCTTGTCGAACAGCAGCACTTCCTTGCGGCGGCGGTCGGCCACCCCTACAAAACCGTTCGCCGTGGTGATCGGCCAGGTCACCGGATGAATCCCGAGTCCGAGATCGGCCTCGACATCGCTCACCAACTGCAGCGGGTTGCCGCCGGGGCGATCGCACTTGTTCACGAAGGAGAAGATCGGCATCCGGCGCATCTTGCAGACATCGAAGAGCTGGCGGGTGCGTTCTTCCACGCCGCGACGGTTGTCGAGCAGCATCACGGCGCTGTCGGCCGCCACCAGGGTGCGATAGGTGTCTTCGGAGAAGTCGGCGTGACCGGGCGTATCGAGCAGGTTGACCTGATAGCCCAGGTACTCGAACTGCATCACCGACGAGGTCACCGAGATCCCGCGCTGGCGCTCGAGGGCCATCCAGTCGGAGGTGGCGTGGCGGGCCGCCCGACGCGCCTTGACCGAGCCGGCAAGGTGGATCGCCCCACCATAGAGCAGCAGCTTCTCGGTGAGGGTGGTCTTCCCGGCGTCAGGGTGCGAAATGATCGCAAAGGTGCGGCGGCGCGCGATCGCCTGGGCCAGCGCGCCTGTGATATCGTCAGTCATCGGCGGTAAAGGTACACCGGCCCGCCGTTCCCTCCGGGCCGCTCTGGGGATAGAATCCCCGGAATGACTGACACCGAGAATGCGCCGCTCACGCCGCGCCACTGGATCGCCGTCACTGCCCTGATTGCCGGGCTGGTCGCCCTCTACCTGCACCTCTGGAAGCTCGGTCTCACCGGGCCACTGGTCTGCAGCGCCAACCACGGCTGCGAGATCGCCCAGATGTCGCCCTGGGGCTGGTTCCTGGGGGTCGATGTGGCCCTCATCGGCACCATCGGCTACACCCTCATTTTCACCACCGCTATCGTCGGCATCCAGCCGCGCTGGATCAACGATCCGCGCATCACCCGGATCCTGATCGCGCTGATCGTCCCCGCGATCCTCTTCACGATCCGGCTCAAGTACGCCGAGTTCGTGATTCTCAAGACCTTCTGTCCCTGGTGCGCGATCTCGGCCGTGACGATCACCCTGCACGGGGTGCTGGCGTACCTCGACTGGAAGCGCGTAAAGCGGAGCTAGCGGTGGTGCCGCGCTAGCGCGGCACGGGTCGCCGCGTTCGGGAAGGCCCAATTCGTTTTCGAAATCCGTGCCGCGCATGCGCGGCACCACCGGTGGGGCGCACCGCTACGCGGTGCGTCCCACCTCATCCAGCCTCCCCACTGCCTTCAGCTCCGGGGCGAGCCTCGAAGTCACTCCCACCACACCGAGCGTCAGTACGCCGCCGAGCAGCACCGCGGGCACGGCGCCGAAGAGCTTGGCGGTCACCCCCGACTCGAAGCTGCCGATCTCGTTGCTCGAGCCGATGAAGATCGCGTTCACCGAAGTGACCCGCCCCATCAAGTGATCCGGCACCAGCAGCTGCAGCAGGGTGGAGCGAACCACCACACTCACCATGTCGACTGCACCGCTGAGGACCAGTGCCGCAAACGAGAGCCAGAGCGAGCGCGAGAGCCCGAAGATGATAGTGAACACCGCAAAGGCCGCGATTGAGCGGAAGAGCGCCCGGCCGGCCTGCTGCATCGGCGGTCGCCACGCGAGCCAGAGCGACATCAGCACCGCACCGACCGCAGGAGCGGAGCGCAACACTCCCAGTCCCCACGCACCAACGTGCAGAATGTCGGCCGCAAAAATGGGCAGCAGCGCCACCGCCCCACCGAACAGCACGCTGAAGAGATCGAGCGTCATGGCACCCAGCAGGATCTGCTGGCCGCGCAGGTAGCGGACGCCGGCCTTGAGCGATTCGAGGATCGGCTCACCCCCGGTCGCCGCTGCGGGCACCGCACGGAAGCGGATCGCCGCGAGTGCGACCAGCGCGGCGGCGATCAATCCCGCATCCACGAAATAGCTTCCCTGCGCACCCACCAGGGCGTTGAGCAATCCGCCCATCGCGGGGCCGATCACGGCCCCGAGCTGCCACGCCGTGCTGCGCCAGGTGACTGCATTCGCCTGCAGGTCGCGCGGAATCATCGCCGCCGCGAGCGCCGTCCGGGCCGGCTGCAGGAAGGCGCGTGCGATGCCGCTCACCGCGATGATGGCGTAGGCGCCATAGATCCGGTAATGCACCGCGTCCGCCGGCAGGCCGGCGAGCATCGCGAGTGCGAACGCGCAGCCCAGCAGGACCACCGTCGAGATCAGCGCCAGCTTGCGGCGATCCATCCGGTCGGCGACGTGTCCGCCGAGGAGTGATGACGCGATGTTGGGGACGGCCTCGGCGAGACCGATCAGGCCGAGCGAGAGCGGATCGTGGGTGTCGAGGTACATCTGCCACGCCACAACGACGCCCTGGATCTGGACACCAAGGGTCGTCGTGAAATGCGCAGCAAGAAAACGGCGAAAGTCGGGGAGTCGGAGCGCGGCGCGGGGGTCGTGCATCCCCTAAGCTAGCGGGTCGTTGTCGGCTTCCCCGGCATCCGCAGTTCGATGGCGTTCTTGACCAGGCGGGCGCTCCCTTCGGGTGGCATCGCGACCAGCAACTCCCGGCCGCCTCCCGAGAGTACCGGGTAGCGTCGGGCATACTCGGACAGCGCTGGCGAGAGGAAGAATTCCGGAATCGACGTGCCGCCCACCGTGACCCGCTGCAGCCGGAACTTCATCACGCCATCCTGGTACTGCGGCATCGAGAGTTCCGCCACGAGCACCGCGGTCGAATCGACAAACGAGAAGATCGGGCCGAGTTCAGCGCGCGCCTGAGCCGGAAAGTCCATCAGCCGGCCCCGAATACGGATGCGGGTGGTATCGGAGGAGACCCGGAACTTCAACGAATCGTCGAGCCGTGGCACGCCCAGCCGCGCCAGCAGGTAACCGGTGAAATCACCGACGTCGATCGTCTCGATCCTGGTCTTCTTCTGCACGAACACCGAGTCCACCGCCGCGTTGGCACGTGCGACGCCGGCGTTGGTGATCAGTGAGCCAGGCATCGGGACGGGCGACGGCGAAGTCTGCGCCGCCGCCGGCACGGCAGTGACAGGTGCATAGACGACAGTGGCGAGAACACAGAAGCGCAACAATTGACGCAAGACCACGATCCGACTCCCGCTGAGGTTCGACGGCTAGGACGCCCCCTCGGAGCCCGGAGACACACCGGGGCGCCGGAGCGACCGACCGACTAAAATGGTGGCGTTCGGGCGCGGGTGCGCCCTCCACCGCATCGAGACGACCAATGCGCACACTGCTTCGCCCTGCCCTGCTTGCCGCCCTGACTCTCGCAGTCATCCATCCCGGGCTCTCGGCGACCGATCGCAACTCGGAGGCCCGACGCTGGGGCATCATGGGCCACCGGATCGTGGCGCGAATCGCGGAGGGACGTCTCACCCCTGCAACGGCGGCCGAAGTGGCCCGCCTGCTCGATGGGGCCGGCATTCCCTCGGTCGCCAACTGGGCCGACTCCTTCCGCACCAAGCATCCCGAGACCGGTGTCTGGCACTACGTCGACATCCCGACCTGGGAGAAGAGCTACGACTCGGTGCGCGACTGCAAGGACGGTGGCTGCGTGGTCGCCGCCCTCAATACGAAGATCGCGATCCTGAGTGACAAGCACCGTTCGAAGGAGGAACGTGGCGAGGCACTCCGCTTCGTGGTGCACTTCATCGGCGACATGCATCAGCCCCTCCACGCCGGCGAGCGTGCCGACAAGGGCGGCAACGACGTGAAGCTCACTTTCGAGGGGCGCGCCACCAACCTGCACTCGGTCTGGGATAGCGGCATGTTGACGGCGAGTGGCGAGAGCGAGGATGCCCTCGTCGGTCGCATCAATGAGCGTCTTGCGACGCGAGGCGATCTCCGGATCATCGCCGCCGGGAGCATCATCGACTGGGCAATGGAATCGCACGATGTGGCGCGGGACGTGGTCTACAACTTTGTCCCGCCCTCACTCGTGCTCGATGCGAGCTACCGCGCCGCCGTGCGGCCGGTGCTGGAAGACAGACTGCTGCGCGGCGGTGTTCGCCTCGCAGCAGTCCTCAATCGGGCCCTCGGCCAGTAGTTACGCCGCGGTGTCGTAGACGAAACGTTCGTTGACGATCTTGCCGCCCTTCCAGGTCTGATGGGCCAGCTGGTCCATCATGACCCGGTAGCCGCCCTTGAAGGTGACTTCCCCGATCCAGTGGATCACCACCTGGTCTCCATCGACCAGCACATCGGGCGCACTCATCGAATGCACCGCCTCGATCGAGTTCACGAACTCGACTTCACGAGCGCGGTTGGCCGACTTCCCCACCATCGGCTCTTTGCGATTCTCCTGCATCACCACGCCGTCGTCATAGTACTTCTCGAAGGCGTCCAGCAGCTTGCCCGTGGTGACCAGGTGCACGAGGTCATGGGCGGCATCACGATTCGACATATCAAGCATCCTCTCGGAAAGTGGTAGACCGGTTCAGATAGTGGCCGGCGACGGATTCGCCGACGCGAGTCGTGGCAGCGTGGCATGACTGATGGCCCGGTCGAGCGACCAGCGACCACTGCCTCGGACCATCACGATCGAAGCGAGCGCCAGCGCCAGCAGGTGGAACTCGAAGCCTTCGCCACCCTGGGTGCCGGTCCAATTCATGAAGAAGTGCCCGCGATGCACCATCAGCGCGGCCACGGTCATCACCGACGCGACGCCGAAGGAGGCGACGCGACCGAAGAGGCCGAGGACGAGGCCGAGGGAACCGGCGAGCTCAGCGACGATGGCGAGCACGGCGAAGGCGAGTGGAATTCCCTGCGAGGTCATGAACCCGACGGTACCGTCGAAGCCGTAGCCGCCGAACAGGCCGAGGGTCTTCTGCAACGCGTGGGGGAGGATGACGAGTCCGAGGACGACCCGGGCAATGAGCGGGGTGATATCGTCGGTGGTGGCAAGCAAGCGGCGGAACATCTGGTACCTCCAAGGCATCGGTTGATCGGGTCCGGGCCCCTTGGCCCGACGGCGATGGAAGTATCTTAGTACAATATGATTTACTAGTCAAGTGTATTCATGCGAACAATCAACCTGAGTACGATGTTTCAATTGTGGACAGATTATCCCAGAATACCGCGGACCCGATCAAGCAGTTGGGTCAATTGGCGCAGCTCAGATGCGCTCAGCCCTGGAGCAAGCACGTCGTCGTGGGCGCTCACAATTGAATCGAGCTCCTGGAGCAGCGACAGACCCTTCTCGGTGATCCGACAGCGGACTTCGCGTCGATCCTCCACGGCCCGGGAGCGGGAGACCAGCCCCGCCTTCTCGAGCTTGTCGACCAACCGGGTGATCGCCGAATTGGGATCGATCATGCGACAGCGAATGGTGAGCGTTGGCAGCCCCGAGGGACCGGCGCCACGCAAGATGCGGAGGACGTTGTATTGGGCTGACGAGATCTTGAAGGGGACGAGATAGCGGGAGATAAGTCGGTCGATCATCGAGCCGGTATGCACAATGCCGAGAAGCGCCTCTTGGGAGGCGCTCGCAAAGGGGCGGGTCTGGCCAATAGCCGCTTGGAGGCGCGAGGAGTCGGGAGCAGGCTGGGTATCATCGGGCATGCTCGCAAATTACTCCCGTCGACCGCTCAGTGGTCCATATCCATGCCGTCGTGAGCGTGCATCGCCATCCCCTTCCCCATCCGATCGAGGTCGGCCAGGTCGGCGATCATCCCCTTGTCGGCAAGATCGAGTGCGGGCCACCGCGCCAGGTCGTCCGGCGCGAAGAGTCCCACGATGTGGGCCATGGCCCCCGCGCGCAGCAACTTCCCCGTCGGATTGTCATAGACCCCAGTGACGCGATAGCGCGTGCCGGTCTTCAGCTTGATGCCCTCACCGGTCACGCCGGGGAGCGCGCGCGACACCGAAGTCACCTTGCCGTCAGCGGTCCGCGTCGCGATGACCTTCGCGATCACTTTCCCCGACGCCACTTCCTCGAGCCGGACCGAGGTGCCGTAATCGTGCATGTGCCCGCCGAACGCGAGCAGGCGGCCCGCCGCCGGAACCGTGAATTCGAACGACTTCTCACTATGCCCCGGGACGACATCGAAGGCATCCTCGCCCCCAACCGTGAGGTTCACGTCGGCATAGAACGGCAACGCATCAACCGGCCGCGGGCTCAGGTTCTCGGGGGAGTAGGGCAGCCGCACCGTGATGGTGACGCAATCGATGTCCTTCCCGGTGGTGTTCTGCCACGCGAGGTAGACCCCGAGATTGGCACCCACCTTCATCGGCACGCCGATCGACTTGGGCACCAGCGCGGTCCCGGTCTCGGCGCCTGCGCCGAAGATCCGCTCGGCCGCCGGATAGACCAGCTGGCGTCGATCGAAGTTGATGCCGATGAGGTGATGAATCAGCGCGACCGGGAGCGGCTTCCCTTCGGCGTCGGCGACGTCAATGCGAAATCCGCGCAGCCAGCCGGCCACCGGCCACGCGAAACGGATCACCGGCGTGTTGTGGTTGTTCATCATCGCCATGTCGGCGTGATCCATCCCCGGCGGCATGTTCGGCACCAGGAACGGGCCGAGGGTGACGACGACTTCCTTGCGTGCCTTGTCGATCTTCACCTGTGCGGTCGGATCGTGACGGAACGGCAATGTTGGCGAGCCCGGTGCGGTCATCATTCCGAGCGCAAGCAGCATTCCCCACATCGAACTACCTCTGGTCTGAAGTCGCCGACAGCGTCGCAGCTGACGCGCCGAGCAGAACGTACAACGATGGACGGCGGGAAGTAGTTCCTTCGGTGGAGTCCTTGCCGAGAATGCGGCCTGAAACTAGGATATGCGCACATATGAATAGGCTCGATTTCCCATGATCATCCTCGGCCTCATCGGCTTCATCGCCGTCGGCATGGCCCTCGGCCTGCTCGGCGGCGGCGGATCGATTCTCGCCGTCCCGGTCCTGGTGCACGTGATGGGTCTCCCCGCCAAGGTCGCCGTCCCGATGTCGCTGCCGGTGGTCGGCATCGCCGCGGCGGCGGGGGCATGGGCACGGTGGCGCAAAGGTCAGCTCCGGCTCGACACGGTGGTGCTCTTCGCCGCCTGCGCCATGACGGCATCGTACCTCGCCGCCCGCGTCGGTACTCAAATCGCGGACCGCCCGCGCCTGATCCTCTTCGCTGCGGTGATGCTGGTTGCGGCCTCGGTGATGTGGCACCGCTCGCGGCGTCAGCCGGTGCAGGCTGCCGCCCCCGATGCCCCGCCGATCGTCGCTGCACCAGTCAAGGTGATTCCCGCGGCACTCGCCGTCGGCTCGCTGACCGGCCTCGTTGGCGTCGGCGGCGGATTTCTCATCGTGCCTGCCCTCGCCGGCGTCCTCGGCCTCCCGATGGCCGCCGCCACGGCGACCTCGCTCGCCGTGATCGCGCTCAATACCGCGGCGGCAGGGGCTGGGTGGATCGGTCGCGTCTCACTCGACTGGCAGACCACCGCAGCCGTCACCGTGGCAGCACTGATCGGGATGGCGATCGGAACGAGACTCGCACCGCGCTTTGCACCCCGCACGCTCACTCGTGCCTTTGCCATTCTCCTGCTGGTGTTGGCCACCTTCATGCTGTGGCAGGAATTCCGCACGCCATCTCTCGTCACGTGAGGCGCTGACATGCTCGTCCGTCGATTCTACGATGACCGCCTCGCGCAGGCGAGTTACCTGATCGCGTGTCAGCGGACCGGCGAAGCGATCGTGATTGATCCGGCGCGCGACATCACCACGTATCTCGAAGCGGCCCGCGACGAAGGGGTGCGCATCACCCGCGTGACCGAGACGCATATCCACGCGGACTTCGTCTCCGGCGCGCGCGAACTGGCCGCGCGGACAGGTGCCACGCCCTTGCTGTCGGCCGAAGGCGGCGCGGACTGGCAGTACGGCTGGGCAGCATCCGATGGTGCGATGCTGCTGCACGATGGCGACGTGATCACGCTCGGCGGTGTCCGCCTCGAGGTCTGGCACACGCCGGGTCATACGCCGGAGCACCTCGCGTTTCTTGTGGTCGACAGCGCCCGCAGCGAAGTGCCCGTGGCGCTGGTGTCCGGCGATTTCGTGTTCGTAGGTGACGTGGGTCGCCCTGATCTGCTCGAGAAGGCCGCGCATGTCGCGGGAACGATGGCCGCTGGTGCGAAGCAACTCTTCGCATCGTTGCAGCGCCTGGCGGTGCTTCCCGACCATCTCCAGATCTGGCCCGGACACGGCGCCGGCTCCGCCTGCGGCAAGGCGCTCGGCGCCATGCCCACGAGCACCCTCGGCTATGAACGCCGAAGCAATTGGGCCTTCGCGATAAGCGATGAGGCCGCGTTCGTTGCCAGCGTGCTCGAGGGGCAGCCCAATCCACCGACCTACTTCGGCACCATGAAGCGGATCAACCGTGACGGTCCACCAGTGCTCGGTGCACTCGACCCGGTCGCGACGATGCCGGACAGTCAGATCGCGATGGCAGTGCGTGAGACCGCGGTGGTGGACCTGCGTCCCTTCGCCCAGTACGCCGAAGGTCACGTGGCGGGCACACTCAACTTGCCGCTGATCAAGGCGTTCACAACCTGGGCCGGCTGGCTGCTGCGCTACGACCGCGACATCTCGCTAATCTCGCCCGACGCCGCCAGCACCGCCGAAGCACGGCGTGCGCTGGCCTCGATCGGTCTCGATCGGGTGCGCGGCGCGTTTGCGATGTCGGTGGTCGAATCCGCGCGGCGCGATGGCAGAACGGCGCGGGTCACCAAGGGAGATGTCACCGCCGCCGAGTCGCTGATGGAAGCGGGGAGGACCGTGATCGATCTTCGCGAAGACAACGAGTGGAACGCGGGACACATCCCCGGGGCGGAACATCACCCGCTCGGCACGCTGGCGGAGGCGATGACGGGTGTCGAAAGGGACGCACCGCTGGCGATCCATTGCCAGAGCGGCACCCGGTCGGCGATAGGGGCATCGCTCCTCGATCAACTTGGCTTCACCGATGTGATCGACCTCACCGGCGGCTGGAGCGCGTGGTCCGCGTCGGCCAGAAAGGCTCCCGCATGACGACCCGGCGAATGGCGAGTGAGGCACTCGAGGAAATCGCCGAGCGTTTTCGCGCCCTGGGTGAACCGGCACGACTGGCGCTACTGGAAGCGTTGCGGGATGGCGAACGCACCGTAACCGAACTGGTGACGCTCACGGGACAGACGCAGGCCAATGTCTCCCGGCATCTGGCCATCCTTCATGCCGCCGGTCTGGTGACGCGGCGGCGCGAAGGAGTCTATGTGCACTATGTCGTCGCCGACGCGGAAGTCTGGCAACTCTGTGATCTGGTCTGCGGCCGGCTCCTGCGTGGCGCCGATGCGATGCGGCGCGCGGTCGGCTGACCGATCAGGGACCGGTGGTGAGTAGCGGCGTCGACGGAGTGAAGAGCCAGGGACTCGAGATCCGCGCAGAACCGTCAAAGAGCGTGGCAGCCTTGATGCGCTCATAGACGGTGTGCCAGTGGTAGACGCCACCGGTCCCGGTCGCGCCCGAGATCCACAAGCGCAGATCGTCGGTGGCCGCATCGTATCGGAAGGTGGCACGATAGACCACATCGGCGATCTGCTGGTGCATGCCGCGCGAGACGATCGGCGCATCGTTGACCACCCAGGTCACTCCATCCGCCGAACGCGCGAACATCATCGCCGGCGGACCGCAGCTGCCGATCGGCTTGGCGCTGTACATCGCCCAGTATTCCTGCCGCGACGGGATCCACTGCACATCAAGGTGCCACGGCATCGGTGCGCCGGACGAAAGCGAGGCGTCCACGGGCGGGCCCCAGGTGATGCCATCCACGGAGCGACGCAGCACCATCTTCGTCGCGCTCGAGGTGCAGCCGTAACTTCCCGCGTCCACCGCCCACATCAGCCAGTCGGTCGCACTCCGTCGCACCACGGCGGGTGAGACAACCTGATCGCGCGGTGCGTGCACCGTGAGCACCGGGAGCGACCACTTCACCCCGTTGCTGCTCCGGGTGAGGTAGATGTCGTTGCTTTCGTCGACTTCGCGATAGTAGAGCCAGATCTCCTCGGTGACGGCGTTGTAGACCGCGTCCGGATCGGAGAAGTAGCTCGATGCCCGCGGCGTGACGACCGGATTGCGAAGACCGGTCGGCGGCCGCCAGCGCCACGAGCCGGAACCGGTGTAGAACGAGGGGTTCTCGAGGGTGCGATTGCCCTCGGGATATGGCGTAATCACCAGCGAACTGCCACGTGGCGTCTCGACATAATCCGGATGCACCGTCTCGTTCGAGCCATCATAGGTCTTGAGATCGAGCGACATGAACGGATCGAACGCAATGACCGGCTCCTCGGAAGGATCGGGCCGGACGATGAAAAGGAAGTTCAAGCTGTTCGAGGCCGAGATCGGCTTCGCGACCAGCTCGGCATTTCCAGGAGTGTTACCAAGGACGAAGCGAACACTGGTCCGGCCGCCGACATCCGTCCGAGTGGTATCCTCGTCCGCGGCGCCGTTGAGCGATGTCCAGACCACGCGTTGGCCTACCAGCGGGGTTCCGGTCTGGTCGGTCAGCCGGACTTCCACCGGGAAGGTGAGCGAGTCGCCCACATCACCGGCCTGGCTCGCCCCCGAGACGACTTCGAGGATGAACTTCGGCGCAGGCGGAGGTGGCGCCTCCGTGGGGGAGCCAGCGCAGCTCCAGAGCAGCGGCACAATGAGGTAGCCGCCCCGCCGGAGGGGTAGTCGGAACGATCGAGACATCTCGACTCTTGGTTTGATACACCGGACCGCGCGGTCGGGGGGACCGAGTGGGGAGACTCCAGTGGGTTCGGCGGGGGTGCGGGAATGTCGGGGAGATACGAGCAGGCCGCAAGCCCCGCCTCGTTACCAGCGGGCGCGAACCCCGCGAACGTCGACGTGCAGGAAGGGGCCGTGGGCAGCGGTAGGCTTGTAGGCCGAGAGGCCCCCGATGAGATCGGGGTGGGCCAGTTCGATCCCCTCGGCCAGCGCGAGCAGCCACTGGGCGTCGGCACGGTTCACCCGACCGTCACCGTTGAGGTCGTCCATCCGGCCGTTTTCGTCGCCATCCACGAAGACATCGGCAGCGTCGCCATACATGTGCTGCGAATCCTTGGCGCGCCCGCCGCGGCGGCCAACGCCCTTGGCGTTGTATTGCGGGGTGCGGAAGCCGGACATCACCACCAGATGGGCCGAGCGGCCGGCGGCTTCGAGCGCGTCGGCAAGCAGTTCGAGCTTGTCGAGCAGGCGAGGCTCCAGCACGAGGTACTTGGGCCAGACCGTGGGCTGGTCGTGGGTCACGAAATCGGCCAGATGGAACCGCTTCGAGACCGCCAGGTTCAGGTTGTCGAGGGTCACCGGAATGAAGCCATCGGGGACCGCCTGGCGACCGTTCCGCTCGCCGGGCCAGACGCCGAGGCGATAGCCACCGAGCAGGCCGTGCTCCTTGGACGAGAACGGCACCAGGGAGAGGAGGTGCACCGCCTCGCCATCCGGAGCGGCCATCTCGGCGTCGTGGAAGCCGGGGTCGAGGTCGCTCCCGCGCGAGGCGAAGAAGCGCTCCAGTGCCGGCAGCCGAAGCACCTTCGCTGCCTGCGACGGGATGATCCTGAGCTTGCCGCTCTTGCCGAGGAAGGAGAGCAGGCCCCGGGTGGTATCGACTGGCTCCGCCGCCGCACGGCCGACCAGGCCGACGAGTAGCAGGAGGCCGGACGCGAGGCGGCCGGTCGGGGCGAGAAAGGATCGGATTGTCACGGGGCGGAAACTACCCCGGTGGACCGCTTCACGTCGGCGAGGGTTGCAGTCGGGTACGGATAGCCTTTCCGGAGGACCTGGTCGAGGGTCCGATCATGGCCATAGACATCGCCGTAGAAGAATGTCTCGCCTGCCTCGCTCACCGTCACGGTCTGGTAGACCAGGAAGACCGGGACGCGGGCGGTGAGGGGAACCCAGCGAGTAACCGAGTCGGTGGTCATCACGTTCTTCACCGAGTCGGCTGGCCACTGGGTCCGGTCGCGCAACAGGAACGCTGCGAGGGCCATCGGATCACTCACCCGGATGCAGCCGTGGGAGAAATCCCTGCGGGCGCGTGCGAAGAACCCCTTCGAAGGCGTGTCGTGGAGGTAGATGTCTTCGGCGTTCGGCATCACGAACTTGACCCGGCCGAGGGCATTCCAGCTTCCGGGCGTCTGGCGAACCTGCACCGTGGTGCCGATGCGCCGGATGTTGGAATCGACCGCCGGGACCACGGTCCGTCCGCGCAACAGTTCGTAGTGCTCTTTGGCCAGATAGCCCGGATCCTTGCGGGCCTTGGGATAGATCTCGGCCAGGGCGATCGACTTCGGGACATTCCATGCGGGATGGAACTGGACGGCGACGAGATTCACGGCAAGCAGTGGCGTGTCATGCTTGACCGCGGCGCCGACGACGACATTCATCGCGAGCTGCTCGGCCTCGACATCGTGCTCGCTGCTGAACGCCGTGAGACGAAAGCCGGGAATGTTGACGATGATCGGCGGCGCCTCGAAGTGGCGCGGCAACCAGCGCCACCGCTCGAGCGTCAATTCGATCGAGCGTACCCGTTCATCGAAGGGGTGCAGCAACCGGGCCCGGGTGGAGTCGCCGAGGACGCCATCGGCCGAAAAGCCCTGCCGACGCTGGAACCGGCGAATCGCCTGTTCCAGCGCTTTGTCATAGATCGAGTCGCCTTCGGCCACGCGATGGACCGAGGTGCTGTCGCTGAGGTCGCCGATCAATGTCAGCAGGCGACGCAGCTGCGGCGCTCCGGCATAGGTGCTGCCGACCTTCATCTTGCGCGGCAGTTCCGGCAGCGCGAGCAAGGTCGAATCCTGCGCAAGGATGCGATAGGTCACCAGCGCGGCTTGCAGGCGACGATACTGATAGAAGCGCGGTTCGAGTGCACGGAAGTTCGCCGCCGGCTGCGCGGCAGTACTCGCGTCGGCAAGAAAAGCCGGTGCATCGAACGGCTCACGCTTGAGCATCAGGGTCGGATGGAGCGTGCGCGGATCGACACGGCCGCGATCGAGTGCCAGCGCGTAGCGCACCACGGCCGCGCTCAACGCGATGTCGAAGCGCGCCGAACGACTCTCGTCGCGACCCGTGAGCGAGTCGACTTCGGCGGCGAGTCGCGCCGCGTCGTAGTCGAGCGGGTCGAGGCCGCGATCGCGTGCGCTGCCGATCTCCTTGAGCACGAGACGCGCGGTCGCAGTCGGCTTCCCCTGCGCGAGCCAGAACGGCTCCCAGAGGTGCGAGTCATAGGCAGAGCGGAGCGCCAGACGGACATCACCGAGATCGCCCCACCGCATCAGGGAATTGGTGGGAGTATCGAGGGCGGTGTGCAGCTCCGCGCTACCGGTGTCAGCCGGCGGCGAGAGGAGCGCGAGTAGCAGGGCAGGAGCGAGTAGCAGCATTGGTATCAATCTAGGCAGGAATCGGACCGGTCACCGGAAACGCGACAAGACGCAACACTGGAGCGCTTGTTAAGTGATCATTCCGGGTGCAACCTGCGACCCCTCAGGCCGCGTAGTATCTCCGAAGCTCGTCACGAAATACTGTTTCCGGAGGCACCGATGCGCACCACGACGCTGAGTCTGATCGCCGCCACACTCCTTGCCCTGCCCCTCGTCGCGCAGGATGCCCCCAGACCGCAGCCCGCGCCACGCCGGGCCGCCGAGGCAGCGACCACCGCAGACAAAGGGTCGGACCGCCTCTCCGAGGCTCAGCGCGATCGCCTCGATGCCATCCGGACCCGATACTCCAAGGAAGCCCGCACCGCGCGTGACGCCTCGCGGGCACGCCGCGACAAGATGCGAGACGAGGTCCGCGGCGTCCTGACCCCGGCCCAGCGCGAGCGGCTCGATCACCGTCGTGAAATGATGCGGAACGAGCGTCCCGGGATCCGCGCCAGGATGGCCCAGTCACGCGGAATGCGAGGCGGGCGAATGGCCGGCGGGATGCGTGGGGCAGCTGCCATGCGGATGCGCGGCCGCATGGGCGCCGGGATGGGAAGGAATGAGAGAATGCGCGGCCGGATGGGGATGGGCGCAGGGATGGGCGAAGGGGTGCGCGGCCGGATGGCACCGGGAGCGGCCGCCGGCCGTGGGGCGATGATGCCGATGCCCCGCCGGGCCGGCGGAGCCGGAATGGGTGGCGCCCCCGTCGCGCCGGATCGTCCTGCGATGCGTCGGACCCGGCCGGCTCCCCCGGCAGCGCCCGCTCGCCCCGAGGGCGAGAACTAGGCCCGCCGACCTCCCGCCATGTCGCGCCGCACGGTCAAGCGCTTTCCCTTGATCGTGCTGGCGCGCAACGCGGCGACCACCTTTTCGATCAGCTCTTCAGGCAGTTCCACCAACGCAAACTTGTCGGCGATCTCGATGGTGCCGATGGAACGCGCGTCGACCTTCGCCTCATTGACGATTGCCCCCACGAGGTCGGTGGGTCGCAGATTGTTCTTCCGCCCCGCCCCGACATAGATCCGCGACATCCCCGCCGTGCGCGCGGGACGCTGCGTCTTCCCCGCCTTCGACTCGCGCGGTCGCTCCGATCGTTCCATCGGTGCCGGAATGTCGGCGTCATCCGCCGCTCCGGCCCCCGCGCCGGCCGCGTGCACCAGCTGCGCCGCCGCCATTGCGATATCCATCACATCGAATTCATTCGAGAGTGACTCGACCACCACGCGATAGCGGTCGGTATCGCCCGCCAGCAGCGCCTCACGAATCGCCGCCGTGGTGACCTCGAGTCGCCGCGCCTGCACATCCATCACGGTGGGAAGCTGCGCCGTGACGATCTTCTGTCGGGTCGCCGCCTCGATGTTGCGCAGGAGGCGATGCTCGCGCGGTTCGATCAGCGTGATCGCGACGCCCTCGCGCCCGGCGCGGCCGGTACGTCCGATTCGGTGCACGTAAGCGGCCGGTGACTCCGGCACATTGAAGTTCACTACGTGCGAGAGATGATCGATGTCGAGGCCGCGGGCCGCCACATCGGTCGCGACCAGCAGATCGATCTTGCCGGCACGCGTCTTCTTCATCACCCGGTCGCGTTGATCCTGGGTCATTCCGCCGTGCAGCATCTCGACCCGCATCCCGTGTCCGCCGAGCGTTTCGCCCAGGGTATCGACTTCGGTGCGGGTGCGACAGAAGACCAGCGCCAGTGTCGGCGCCTCGAGATCAAGAATTCTCGCCAGCGCCTGCACCTTGTGCGCGCGCGCCACTACATACGCGGTCTGGCGCACTCGCGGCTCGGCGCCAGCCACCGAGGCCTGACGCGCCACCAGAATCCGTTCGGGATTCTTGAGGTGTCGCTCGGCAATCTTCGCGATGCGTGGTGCCAGCGTCGCCGAGAAGAGTGCGGTCTGCCGCACCTCGGGCACCGCCTCGAGAATGGTCTCGAGTTCGTCGGCGAAGCCCATGTCGAGCATCTCGTCGGCTTCGTCGAGCACCACTGCCATCAGTCCGCTCAGGTCGAGTGTGCTGCGACGGATATGATCAAGTGCGCGACCCGGCGTCGCCACCACCACGTGCACGCCGCGACGAAGCGCGCGGATTTGCTGATCGAACGCCTGCCCGCCGTAGATGGGCACCACCACGGCGCCAAACGGGCGACCGTACTTGTGAAACGCCTCGGCGACCTGCATTGCGAGTTCGCGGGTCGGCACTAGCACCAGCACCGCCGGCTTCGACGCGCGCGGCGCCCCGCTGGGGAGCCGCTGCAGCAGCGGCAGCGCAAAGGCGGCGGTCTTGCCGGTGCCCGTCGCCGCCTGACCGAGGACATCGCGCCCCTGAAGCAGCGGCGGGATCGCCTCGACCTGGATCGGAGTGGGCTCCTCGTAGCCCAGTGCCGTGAGCGCCTGGGTCACGGCGGGCGCGAGCCCGAGCTCCGCAAAAGTGGTCATTACTGCTTGGTCCAGACGTTGTTGGTCCGGTCGATGTCGAGCAACCGCTTCTCGGGATCAAGCTCGACCTTCATCAGCTGCTTCCCGGCCACCGTGTAGCGCCGCAGATACTTCACCGAATTGGTGCTCCACACTTCGGCCGGATAGCGGTAGTCCGCCGTGGTGCCGTCGGTGAAGGAGAAGCGCGCGATGATCGGCAGGACGCCGCGCTGCTTGTTGCCATACACCACGGTGATCTGGGTGCTGTCTCCCACGGCTCGCGAGGAGACGAGGTCGACGCTCTGGTCGAAGCGGGCGTTCTCGATGAACCACTGGCGGAAGAACCAGTCGAGCCGGCGACCGCTGACATCCATCATCGTGCGATAGAAATCCGTTGGCGTCGGATGCTTGAAGGCCCAGCGCGCGGTGTAAGTCCGGAAGGCATCGTCGAACGCCTCCGGCCCGAGAATCTCCTGGCGCAGCAGCTGCAGACCGACGCTCGGCTTGAGGTAGGCCGAGAAGCCGAGGAACTGCGGATTGATGCGATCAGGATTGATATCGACCGGCTTGTCGGCGCCAGCCTTCATCACCTGTTCGATGAGTCCCCGCTCTTCGGCAGCGCGCGCCATCTGATCGCCCTTGGCGGGATAGCGACGCCCTTCGGAGAAGGTGTTGATGAAGGTGTTGAAGCCCTCGTCCTGCCACATGTAGAGCCGCTCGTTGGAGCCGACGATCATCGGGAACCACATATGCCCGATTTCGTGGGTGACGACGTTGTAGAGATCGAACACGTCGTTGCTTTTCGCTTCCATCGCGATCATCGGATATTCCATGCCGCTGATCGGCCCTTCGACCGCGGAGATATGCGGCCACGGGTACGGGAACCAGCGCTCGGAGTATTCCTGGATCGACATCCGCGACTGATCGGCCGCATCGTTCCAGTTGGCCGACGCACTGGGGCGATAGTAGCCCATCGCGAGAATGCCCTTGTAGCTCGTGGCATCCCACTGGTAGTCGGGCGAAGCCGCGAACACGGCATCACGGACATTCTTCGCGGCGAACTTCCAGGTCAGCGTCCCGGTGGTGTGCATCCGCGCCGTGCCGTTCTTGAGCTCGTCGGCCGTGATGATGCGGATCACGCTGTCGGACTTCGCGGCGCGCGCGATGCGCGCCTGCTGCGTTGCCGTGAGGACTTCGGCGCCGTTGGTCAGGGCACCGGTGGCCGCGACGATGTAGCCGGCCGGCACCGTGATGGCGAGGTTGTAGTCGCCGTAGTCGAGATAGAACTCGCCCTGGCCGAGGTACGGATCGGTATTCCAGCCACGGACGTCGTCATAGACGGCCATGCGCGGATACCACTGGGCCAGTTCGTAGAGCGAGCCATCGCGCCCCATCCGGTCGGCGCCGTGCTCGGGAATCAGGAAGTGCCAGGCGATATCGAAGGTGGCGGTCCTGCCCGGCGCGAGCGGCTCGGCAAGCTCGACCTTCATCATCGTTTCGTTGGCGCGACGTGCCACATTCACACGCTTGCCAGGCGCCTTCGCCGCAGCAGCCATCACCTGCTCGAAGCGATCGAAGACATCGCCGCCTTCGAAGCCGCGGGCGCCGAATCGCGAATCCTGCGGGAAGATGAACGAGTTGAGCGAGTTGGCCTTGAAGGCGTTCTGCTCGGTCTGCAGCCAGACGTAGCGCAGCGTGTCGGGCGAACGATTGGTGTAGCGGAGCGTCAGCTGGCCACGCAGCGTCTTGCTCGCGGTATCGAGCGTCGCGCTGAGGTCGTAGTCGGCGCGGTTCTGCCAGTAGGTGGCCCCGGGGGCACCGGCGGCATTGCGCACCGTTGTGGCCGTCGGGAGGAGCAGGGGCGCGAATATGGAGGTATCGGCCACCGGCAGCGGAGCAACCGCCCCGGGCTGTTGAGCCTGGGCCGCAGTGGACACGGAGAGGGCGAGCGCGAGCAGGGCAAGGCGAGACATCGGAAATCCAGACGAAAAAGGTGGCTGAATATAGCTCGCGCGACCGAACAGGGGCGGGGCAATCCCCGCCCCGCCCCGCGACGGGTCGCTCCGCATACGACACGGCGCAGTACATTGGTCGGATGTCACGCCCACTCATCCTGCTCGCCACGCTGGTGACCCTGGTCGCGCCCCCTGGCCAGGCACAGGCGTCTCGCGCCGAGGCGCGCACGGCCGCCCGACTCGAGTCGTTGCGCCACAACACGCCATCGCTTTACGCCTTCCTCCGCCAGATGCCCAAGGGCGGTGACCTGCACAGCCATCTGGGCGGCGCGGTGTACGCCGAAAGCTTCCTGCGGTGGGCCGCAGAGGATAGCGGCTGTGTGGCCACCCGGAGTCCCGGCGTGCTGGCACCGCCGTGCAGCCCCGACTCCACCACGGTTCGCGCGACCTCAGCCCTGCGCAATCAGGATCTGCTCAACGCCGTGATCGATGCGACGTCGATGCGGAACTGGCCGCCGGCCCGCGGTCCGGGCCACGACCATTTCTTCGAGACCTTCTCGCACCTCGGGGCCACGCCGCGGCGCACCGGCGACATGGTCGCCGAGGTGATGGCGCGAGCCGCTGATGGCAACGTCGCGTATCTCGAGTTGATGAACACCTTCGAGGCGGGGAGTGTCCTTGGTCTGGCTGCGGGTGCGAGGTATCGGGACGACTGGACTTCGCTCCGTGATACGATGTTCACTCTCGGACTCGAGCGCGTGGTGCAGCAGGCTCGCGCCGACATCGACCAGATCGAGTCGCGCCGCGATTCGGTGCTGCATTGCGGGAGCTCAAGCGCGCAGCCGGGGTGTGCCGTCACGGTGCGCTGGATCTATCAGGTGCTCCGCGCGATGACGCCGGCGCAGGTATTCGCCCAAATGCTCCTCGGCTTCCGCCTCGCCGAGGTCGACCCGCGCGTAGTGAGCATCAACCTGGTGCAGCCGGAGGACTGGCGGGTGCCGATGGCGGATTATTCGTTGCACATGCGGATGATCCAGTGGCTGCGGCAGCGTTATCCGAAGACGAAACTCACGCTGCACGCCGGTGAACTCGCGGCCGGGCTGGTGCCACCGGAGGGGCTTCGCTTCCACATTCGCGAGGCGATCGATGTCGCCGGGGCACAGCGGATCGGCCATGGTGTGAGCGTGATGTATGAAAACCACGCCGATTCTCTGCTCGCCGATCTCGCCCGGCGTCAGGTGATGGTCGAGATCAACCTCACCAGCAACGACGGCATCCTCGGCATCCGCGGCGAGGATCATCCGCTCAAGGCATACCTCGCGGCCGGCGTGCCGGTGGCACTCTCGACCGACGACGAGGGCGTCAACCGCTCCGAGATGACGCAGGAGTATCTCCGCGCCGTTCGCGACCAAGACGTGACCTATCCGGTGCTCAAGCGGATGGCGCGCACCTCGTTGCAGTTCGCCTTCGTGGAGGGCGCCTCACTCTGGCAGGATTTTGCGCGGCTGAAGCCGGTCGCCGCGTGCAGCGGCCTGCTCGGCGGAATGCAGAGCGCCCGGTGCACCGCCTTTGTGGCGGCGAATTCCCGGGCGCGTTTGCAGTGGCAGCAGGAGCGTGACTTCGTGGCCTTCGAGGCGCGGATGGCCGCCGCGCGCTGAGCGGCGCTACTTCGCTCCGCCCGGCGCGCGACCGATGCGGCGACCGACAATCATCTTGAAGGCGAGTCGGTCGGTGTTCGGCGTGAGCGCGATGCCGGTGCCGAGATTGAATTCCCAGTCGGGACCGAAGTCGATGTTGATCGCCGGAATGAGCTGCTGATCGGTTTGACTTGCGGGCAGCAGATTGTTGAGCTTGCCGAGGCCGCCGTAATATTCGAGCGCGATGTTGAGGCCGCGCGATACGTCGAGGTTCACCTGCACGTTGGGCGCGAACTCCACTCCCTTCCCTGCATTCTCGCCCTTGAGTGCCACTTCCACAGTGGGATTCACGGCCCAGTAGAAGCGCCCGATCTGCTGATCGATGATCGGCCGGATTTCCCAGCTCCAGCTGTCCTCGGCGAAGGCACGGCGCTGATATCCCACTTCCTGCGAGAGCGAGAGCCCCACCGGCCAGTTCCATCGCTGTGGCACCGAGACGCGCGGCCGGATGTGGTTGCCGACGTATTCGAGTCCGCCGCCCTTCGGCACTGCCGCGAAAGCGTAGAAGCCGATCTCGAACCAGTCGGTGAAGCCGTGGGTGATCTCGAGGGTCTCGTGCAGGGCGTGGTAGCTCGGCGAGATCCCGCCGGTCGCCACCCGCGATCCGTTGGCGGTGTAGTTGCTGTGCAACTCGAAAATCGTACGACCCACCGGGACCAGTTCGGCGCCGTAGACCTGGACTTCGTAATTGTCCTGGGCGGCGAGCGGGACCGTCGCGATCGCGAGCAGCAGCAGGGGTAGCCAGCAGGTCCGGGTCATCGTCGATTGCCTCGTAGTGGGGTGGCGCGAGCAGACGCGTCGAGGCAGATACGCTCAGACCCGGGTTCAGGTTGCTACTTCTCTGCGGTCCCCCGAGGCGGTACTCCGGCCGGCGCCGCACGAAGATACTGCGCCGGCCAGGCCACGCTCTCTCCCAGCGCCTGGGCCGCATGCAACGGCCAGTAGGGGTCGCGGAGCAACTCGCGGGCGAGCAGCACTACATCGGCCGCACCACTCGTGAGCACTTCCT
>JBDSMX010000003.1:0-40447 GCA_039915645.1 Gemmatimonadales bacterium
AGCATCGGCTTGGTTTCTTCGTTGTAGCCGTAGCCATTCTCGGGGAACTGCGAGAACACCGGGATCGTCTTGAGCAGGCGGCCCGAGGGGAGGGCGTACACCGTCACCTGGCCGCTGAAGCCGCCGGAGAGAAAGGCGTAGAACTCGTCGTACTGACCCGGCGCGACGTAGACGGCCTTTGCCGCATCGCCACTGACCATGTCCTTGGGGGCCGGCGCTGCGCACCCCGACACCGCGCCCATCAGGGCGAGGGAAGCAAAGAGACCAACACGAAATCGCCGCATACCTGCCTCGTTATTCGTGGCCCCGTGGGGCCGGTCGGGTGCCACGCCGCCATTGCGGGGGCACAGATGGATCATCGACTCGCCGGTTCGACGACGCTGTGATCGTTGTCACATCGCCAGGCCCGATGCACGCGGACAAGAGTGGTCCGGGAAGCGTGAAGGCCGGGATGAGGGGGTTGTGAAGCTTTCTTCACGTTGCTCGCGCCACCAATCGGGTGATCGGGAGCGCGGCACTATCCAGGGTGCGCCAGAGATTCCACGCGAGCAGATACGCTCCCGTGGCCGAACAACTCGCCCCGATGGCGAGGACGATTCCGCCAACTGTCGGCGCGTAGAGGCGCCACACAAACCCCGCGGCCATTCCCGCGACGCCGAGATTGGCAATCACCAGATGAATTCGAGCGAGACGAGGCGAATGGAGCGGCGTCGCGGCAAAGCGCGGAAAGACGTGGTATGCCACGCCCGCGATCATCATGGTGACGAAGCCCAGCAGGAGCATGTGGAGGTGCGCGGTGCGATAGGCGGCCCAGGCTGGGTGGATCGCCATCGTCACGCCCGTCGAGACGCCGGCAACCAGCCAGAGCAGCGAGGCCCGCAGGAATCCGGTGGTATAGCGTTCCATCAGCAGACTCCGCAGCAGCCGGCGATCAGGTGAACCGTGATCTCGAGGCCATCCTCGCCTGCAGCGACGGCGTGCGGCACATCGGGATCGACCTGCACGATGCCGCCGCTGTTGAGCGGGGCCGCGGTGCCGTCGGAGAGCGAGAAGCTGCCCGAGCCGCGAATTGCGGTGATCAGGAGGCGCGAGGCGTTGCGATGACTCGGCAGGCGCTGCCACGGCCCGAAGGAGACGGTGAAGTGCTTGCCATCGGGCCCATCGATCACGTCGGAAACGATCGGTCGCACTTCGGTGAGCGAGGCGGCGAGTGGGGCATGGGGACTCATGCTGCAGCTCCGGAAAGGGTTGCCTCAATCGTCGCCGAGGTCGCCCCATCGGTCCGTGACGCTTGTCACAGCGCTCCCGGAGCGCTTCATTCGCAGGATGAGTTCTCTCGTGGATGTCCTGCGGGAAGTGCCGATCTTTGCCGAGCTCGACGAGCGAGTGATCGCGCTTCTCGCGGCGCGTTGTGTACCGCGCGCGGTGGGTGAGGGCTTCGTCCTCTTTCGTGCCGGCGACCCGTGCGCCGGGCTGTATGTCGTGCTCGAAGGACGAGTCCGGGTCTTTCGCTCCTCAGTCGATGGTCGAGAGCAGACCGTGGCGGTCGAAGGCCCTGGCCGGCCGGTGGCCGAACTCCCGCTCTTCGATGGCGGCCCGTATCCGGCACATGCGGTGACGACCATGCCGAGTCGACTCGCCTTTCTGCCGCGTGCCGAGTTCGAGCATGCCTTTCGCAGTGATCCCGATGTCGCAGCAGCAGTCGTGCATGCGCTCGGTCATCGTCTCCGGCACCTGGTGCAGCTGCTCGAAACGGTGGCCTTCCGCGATGTGGCCGCGCGACTCGCGATGCTGCTCGCCGACTATTCCGAGCAGACCGGGCGCAGCAATGCCGATGGTGTGCATTTCGAACTCGACCGCACGCAGGAGGAACTCGCGGCCGAGATCGGCACGGCACGTGAGTCGGTGTCGCGCGCCCTGAAGCAACTCACCACCAACGGGCTCATCCGCAGTCGCAAGGGGCGGCGCTTGATCGTCGCTCCGGCGGAACAGTTGCGAAGCTGGGCCCGTCGTGGTGGAGAGTGAGACATCCGTCACAGTCCGGCGAAGTCGCCGTGCCGACATTCATGCCATGACAAACGAGCCGCCCGGCGGCGCCGCCGCCCTTCCCGAGTTCGACCCGGCCTGCATGGTCGAGCTCGACCTCCGCGACCTGCTGCGCGCGGGCGGTGCGCCGAAAGCGCAGATCCTCGAAGCGGTGGCGACGTTGCCAGTCGACGGGGTGCTGCACCTGCGGACACCCTTTCTGCCAGTGCCATTGATCCAGTTGTTGCAGCCACGTGGCTTTCAATATCACGCTGCCTCGTTCAGCGACAGCGACTGGTCGACCTGGTTCTGGCGCACGACACCGGCCCCGCGACCGGCCGCGAAGGCAACCGGTAGCGCGATCGACCGGAGTGGCGCGGAGGACCTCCGCCTGCTGCCGCCGCCGGAGCCAATGCTCCGGATACTCGAGCGTATCGATCGTGAAGCGCTCGCCTTCGAGGTCCTGCTGCCGTTCTATCCCGAGCCGCTCATCCGGCTGCTCGCGGACGGACAGTGGCGACTGGAGCTCGTGGAGGAAGCATCGGATGGCGTGCGGGTGAGACTGGTGCCGGGGGGGCGCAATGCTTGAGAGGGGGCCACGGCACTGCACCGGGGCCCCCTCTCTCACTTCGCTCTTTTTCTGATCTCTCGTGCGAGAGGCGCCGACCGGAGTCGAACCGGTGATGGAGGTTTTGCAGACCTCTGCCTTACCACTTGGCTACGGCGCCAACGGCGGGGATTCTACCCCCGGAAGGCCCCTCGCGGCAATCCGCCGGCGGCGGCCGACCTCAGTTGTCCAGCAATTCCCCGAAGGCCTGCAGCGGACCGACGCGGTCGGCGATCACCTTGACCAGCACGGTCAGCGGCACGGCGAGCACCGCCCCGGTGATCCCCCAGATCCAGCTCCAGAAGAGCAATCCGATGAAGATGGCCACCGGATTCAACGGCAACCGCCGACCAAGCAACGTCGGCGTCGCGAAGTTGCTCTCGATCATGTTGATGACCAGGAACGCGCCCATCGCCAGCAACGGCTCGCGTGTCGTCTCGAACGACACCAGTCCCGTGAGCCCGAGCACCACAAGCGTCACCACGGCCCCAACGTAGGGAATGAAGTTGAGCACCCCCGCGGCGACACCCCAGAGCGCGGGATTCGGGAAACCGATGAACTCGAGTGCAGCCCATGTCAACACACCAACACCAGCCGCGATCAGCGTGGTGAGCAGCAGATAGTGCGACATCTGACGCTGCATCAGCACGATGGCGGCGGCCATCTCGCGTCGATGGCGCTCGGGCAGCATGTCGGCAAACTTGTCGCGGAACCGATCCCCCATCGCCAGCAGGAAGTAGGTCAGGAAGATCACCGTCAACAGCGAAGCGACGGCACTGATCGTCGTGCCCGAGAGCTTGCTCATGAGCCCGGCCGGGGCGACGGTCACCTCTTGTGCGCCGTTAGGTGGCCCACCACCCACGCCCGCACTCTGGGTCACCTGTTGCACTTTCTCGGCGGTCTGCTGCAGCGTCTGGAGCGGCTTCGAGAGTTTGCGGATCTTCCGCTCGGCCTGTGCCAGCGACTTGGGCGCCCGCTCGAGCCAGTCCGCCGCCGGCGCCGCCAGCAAGGTGATGCTGGCGGCCATTGCCCCCGTGACGCCGATCATCACAAGCCCGGCGGCGAGGCCCGTCGGGAGTCGATGCTGCGCCAGCCAGCGCACCGTCGGCGCCAGCAGCAGGGCGAGCAATCCCGCGACCACAATCGGCAGCATCAGAGAGCTGCCGAGTTTCAGGGCGGCGATGGCCAGCAGGAGGAAGATGCCAAGAACAGGAGTCATCAGAGGCTCAGCTGTTGGTAAGGCCGTCGCGACGCGCGGTGCCGCGATAGAACACCACCGCCGTCGCGATCCACAACGGGATATCGCCGACCAGTTTCATCACCAGCCCCGCGAGCTGGATATCCTGGTTCGCCGTGAAGTGCGGCGTGACCCGCGGAGCCAGCTCGTAGAGTCGATACATCGGCCAATCGGAAAACACCATCATCATCGCCGGAATCGTCGGCACCACCGTGGCGCCAAAGAGATAGCCCATCATCCCGAAGACCCCCAGACGGACGATTCCCTCGGGTGCGAGAATCGGCCACCAGAGGAAGAGTCCCGCCACCAGCCACGCGATATCGATGGCGAACGAGCCGAGCTGCGTCGTCATCGCTGCGTCAACGACCGCGGGAAAGTGCGTCGTGACCACCAGGAGATTGTACGCCAGCAATCCCGGTAACGCGCGAGCGAAGAAGCGCAGCACACGATACCGGCGCGTGACCACGGGCGCCAGCCGCAGCCACCCTTCGGCCGGGATACTCCGCAGCAGTGCGGGTGCCACGAGCAGGGTGAGAGTCAGGAACTGCACCGTATGCACGCTGGCGAGATAGCCTGCGCCGAGCTTGCCGAGGGGCCAGTCGAGCGTGAACAGCAGTGCCAGCCACGCCGTCGCAAACCACACGGTCGGACGGCGGGCCCAGCGCTGCCGCTGCCCCAGCAGCCACCACGCCGCTCCGAGCAGGAGCAACAGCAGATGCACGCCGGGATACCACTGCCAGCGCCAGCTCCACGGCAATCCGGTCGCCGCACACCACCACTGCATCGGCTACTCCGTTCCGGTGATGAGCTGGACGGTCGCGCGCAGCCGCAGGTGGCCGCTCCGGGCAAAATCGAAGTCGAGTGTGAGTGTGTCACCCACCCCGACGCGACGTGAAAAATTCTCCAGCATGCCGTGACGCTTTCCCTGGGAGAAGGTGACCACGTCGTTGGGCGGAACCGGGAGCAGCGGCAACGAGGTCATCGCGACCATCCCGCCCTGGCTGACGTTGTCGTGGAGTGAAACAACGCCGGCGTCGGTGGCGATGCGGCGCAACGTATCGGCGACGGCGCCGTGGTTCTGCATCGTGAAGTAGATCGCGGCGCTGCTGGCGCCGGCAGGAGCAATCCGGATCTGGACGTCGCGCACGCCGAGGTCGCCGATGCGTGATTCGCCCCGGCTGCAGGCCGAGAGCAGCAGCGCAGCCAGCAGGGTGCCGCGCCTATTTCGCTCCATACGCCAACAGCAACGGGAGATCGTGCGCCCAGTCGCGCTGACGGGTGCCGAAGGGATACATCACCCGGCCGGCGCCATCACGGGTATAGGCGATCACCGTGGCGGCGTGGCCGACCGCGTAGCCGCCGCTCGCATCGCGCACGCTGTCGCGGATCGCGGGCAGGAGTTTGACGATCTCCTGTGCCGCGGCAAGC
This sequence comes from Gemmatimonadales bacterium, assembly GCA_039915645.1. Taxonomy (GTDB): domain Bacteria; phylum Gemmatimonadota; class Gemmatimonadetes; order Gemmatimonadales; family GWC2-71-9; genus Palsa-1233. Next base: position 5,298 of record JBDSMX010000003.1, read on the forward strand.
AGCGAATCGGAACCGGTGAGTCCCACGAAGGTCGGATTGAATCCCTTCACCCAGCGATCCAGCACGGCGATCGAGTCGCGCTGCGGATCGGTCGTCACGAAGACCACCTTGATGTCGCGCGACTCTTCTTCAGAGAGCTTGTCGAGCACCGCCGCGATGTTGGCGAGGTGCACCGGACAGACATCCGGACAATGGGTGTATCCGAAAAAGAGCAGGGTGACCTTGCCCTGGGTTTCGGCCACAAAAGAAAACGGCTTCCCCTTCGAGTCGGTGAAGGTGAAGTCGGGTTTCGGGACCGGGTTCGGCAATTCGGCGCCGATGAAGCCGCTTGGGGAGAGCTCGCCCTGCTCTCCCCCGCGGCAGGCGAATGCCGCCGCGAGAGAAAGCCAGACCGCCAGGCGCTTCACTTCGCGGCGGTTACCGAGAAGGCAAAGGCACCACGCACCGCATGGCCGTCATCCGACGAAGTGCGCCAGCGCACGATATAGGCACCGACTGGCAGCGGCTTCACGACGGCGGCCACGATCGTCTCGTCGTCCTTCGTGGGCTTCACTACCAGCTTGGCCACTTCGGTCGAGTCGGACTTGAGGATCGAGATCGCCGACACTGCGGCGTTGACCCCTTCGGTGAACGTCAGCGACACGCTTAGCGGCGACGCGCCCTTGGAATCCTTGGCGGGCGTGGAAGACTTGAGCGCAGTATGGAAGAAACCGCTCGACAACGCGCCGGCGGTGATCACGGCCAGGAAAGACTTGAACAACATGGTCAGGCTCTCACGGTCTGAGGAAACGATCAGTCCAGCACTTTCACGGAGTCGACATAATACGGCGTCTCACCGAAGCAGGTTGTCGGAACCCCTCGGTGCTCGGTGTATTCGAGCACCACTCGATGTCCCATTCCGGAACTGAGCGCCTTCGCGGCCGCCTCGTTCCTGACGCTGAAGGGCCAGATCGTCGGTGCCACGCCGGGCACGTTGCTCATCGCGAGCTCGCCTTCCCAGGTCTTGCATACCCAGCCCTTCTTCGAGAATTTCTGCACGATTCCGGCTCGTTCACCCTCGGAATATGACCAATCGAGCGCCATTCCGACATAAATCGAGAAGAGCAGCACGGGGATGACGACGATCGCCGTTCCAATCAGCCACCAGCGGCGACGGGGACGGGCGGGAACGGGGACGGGTGTCGGGTCGGTCACGGCCGGGACGCTCGGGTCTGGAGTCAGAGAAGTTTAGCGGGCCGCGCGGGCGCTCGTCGAGAAGACGAACCCCTTGCCGACCACGAAGACCCACCCGGCCGGCTGGCGATCCGAGGCGAAGCGGCGGACCAGGTCGAGCCGCGAGGCACCATCATCAGGCGCACGTGAGGGGCCGAGGCGGAGGCCTACCCCGGCGTCCCAGCCGGTCCGACGCGGCGACCCGCGGTACCAGGCGCCACCATAGTCCACAAAGGTGGCAAGCCCTACCCCGGTCACCTTGGCGAACTCCTGGAAGGCGGTGTAGCGGTACTCGAGAGTCCCGAAGAACTGTCGGTCGCCGGTGAAGGCGTGCTCCTGAAAGCCGCGCGGTCCGGCGCCCAGGCCGAGATCGAACTCACTCCCGGCCAAGGGGTTCCGCAGTATCCCCCCTTCGGCGTGGATGAGGAACTGGTGCCGCGGCGAAGGCAGCAGCGCGGCGGTGGCCGCCAGCTGCACCTGACCTGAATCGAGCCCCTCACTGGTGAAGAGGCCGCTGGCGAGGAAGTCCCCGGTCAGGAATCCGCCCGGCAACCGGGTGCCGGTGTGCAGTCCCAGTCCCGGGGCGAGGCCGTTGCGATCGTAGCCAAGCGCGCCGGGCGCCACCAGCAACGAGAGTCGCGCCACAGTGCTGAGGTCGATGTCTTCCGGTCGTCCGAACGACTGATAGCCGCGCACGACCAGGAAGTCGGCGTGACGTGCCTCGACATACCCGCCGAACGCCGCCGTCACCGAGTGCGTGGGGATCCGACTCGCATCGTAGACACCCTGCGAGACGAAGTCGTCCCGGCGCAACTGCGCCACCGCGCCGACCCGCAGATAGCCCTTCGACGATGCCCGGAGCGCCCGACTCGCATCAACCCGGACCAGCACGTACCGACGCTGCAGCGTGTCGCTGGGCGCCGTAAAGCCATCACGAAAGAGGAAGATCCGCTCACGCCGGGTGTCGAATTCGAGAAATGCGCCCGACCGCGTCGCCAGCGAGAAATACGGTTTGCTGATCACGCCCGAGAGCAGTTGCCCGTCCGAGCGATCGGCGTACACGACATTGACACCGACCGTGTTCGCGATCAGCCGCTGCTTGCGAAACTGCAGGATCGTGCTGGTGCGGTCCGGATCCTTCTTGTAGAGGAGCTGCGTCTGCGTCAGGGTGCCGAGGAGGTTGTCCTCGATGAGCGCGAGGGTATACGCCACCGAGCCGCCGGTCGACTTGAAGCGGAAATCGGGCCGCGTGCTCCAGCCATCGCGCGTGAAGACATTCATCGTCAGCCCGGAATCGGTGCGGACCGAATCGACCTTCACGGTGCTGAACACCCCGAGGCGCCTGAGGTTGCGCGCCGTCTCGGCCGCGAGTGCGGGATCGTAGCGATCCCCCGGCCGGAAGAGCAGCTCGCGCCGGATCAGCGGACTGCGGGTCGTGAGGTGCAGGGCGTTAATGACCCTGATGCCGAAGAACGAACCTTCGGAGGTATCGAAGATGTTGTGCCGGTCGAGCGTGACCGCCGTGATCACCTGCGACGTATCGCGCGACGTCTGCGCCGCCACCGTGATCGGTGTCGCCAAGGCCATCGCGATGAGGAGGGGATGGAAGCGGCCCGGCATCGACACCAGCGTCAGCTCAGGCTCTCCAGCAGACGCCAGAGTTCCAGTGGCGAGAACTCGGCAAAACGCGCCTTCACATCGGGGACACTCCACTCCCGGAAGATCCACGACGAGGAGCGTCGGACATCGCCAGCCACGAAGTGCACTCGACCGGCAATGACCGGTCCATCCTGGCGAGTCTCGAGATGCACCGACCACGTCGTCCCGCCACGGGCGAGGTCGCCCATGTGGTCGGCGTTACTGAGGTCGATGGTGTCGGACGGCGGTGTAGTCATCGGGACCTGTGCAAAGGACTCCCAAGGGTAGCAACGCTCGCGGGCCCGCGCCAGCAGGGAACGCTATATTGGGCGACACGCCATCGGAGATCCTGTGACCCAGACCACCCCGAAATCCTGCCCGCGCTGCGGCGCCACCGGTACCGGAAACTTCTGCGCGGCCTGCGGCTCGCCGCTCGGTCCCCGGGCCTGCGCCAGTTGCGGAACTCCCCTCAGCCCGGACGCGAAATTCTGCCCCGGCTGCGGGGCCGCGGTCTCGGGAGGGGCAGCCGCTGCGGGAATCCCGCCACTGCCGGTCCCCGCGGGGAACAAGACCCCGTGGATCGTCGCCGCAGTGCTCTGTGTCGTCGCCATCGGGAGCATTGTCTACTCGGCACGCTCACGCAACGAGCCGACGGGGGCAAATATGGCGAATGCGGGGAACGCGACCGGTGCCGCCACCGACCCCACGGCTGGCGTGAAGGCGCCCGATATTTCCAACATGACGCCGCGCGAACGCTTCACCAAGCTCTCCGACCGGATCCAGACGGCGATCGAAGCGCGCGACAGCAACCAGGTGTTCCAGTTCTTCCCGATGGCGGAGGGAGCGTTCACGCAGCTGCCCGACAGCAATCGTGATGTCGATGCGCGCTACCACATGGGGATGCTCTGGGCCCAGGTCGGCGAGTTCGCGAAGGCCAAGGGTCAGGCCGACTCGATCATGCGGGTCGAGCCGACCAACCTGTTCGGCTACTACATGTTTGCGATGCTCGCCGAATTCCGCGGCGATTCCACCGCAGCACAGAAGGCTCGCGCCGACTTCCGTTCGCACTACGACGCCGAGATCAAGAAGGGGCGTCCGGAGTACAAGGACCACGAGCCGTTCCTCGACACGTACCGCAAGGGAGCCGGCGCCAAGTGAGTCTCCAGACGATCCAGGTCGCGCACTCGCCCGACTCCGATGACGCGTTCATGTTCTACGCCCTCGCCGAAGGAAAGATCGATACCGGCAACCTGCGCTATGAGCACGAGCTCTGCGACATCGAGACCCTGAACCAGCGCGCGCGGCACAAGGAACTCGATGTCTCGGCGGTGTCGATTCACGCCTATGCCTATATCGCCGATGACTATGCCCTGCTCTCGAGCGGTTCGTCGATGGGTGATGGCTACGGGCCGCGACTGGTCTCGAAGTCGGCGCCGCCGGCCGATCGCGTCACCGGCAGCAGCCTGGTGCGAGCAGCGGCCAAGGGGAAGCGCATCGCCATCCCCGGCCTGCTCACCACGGCATACCTCTCGTTGCGCCTCTGGCAGCCCGACTTCGAAGCGGTGGTGGTGCCGTTTGACCAGATCGAGGACGCAGTACATCGCGGCGATGTGGAACTCGGCCTGATCATCCACGAGGGCCAGCTCACCTATGCCGACGACGGCCTCCACCTCTGGGCGGATATGGGGGAATGGTGGCTCGCCGAGACCGGACTCCCGCTGCCGCTCGGCGGAAACGTGGTTCGCCGTGACCTCGGCCGCGAGGTGATCGAACAGGTCGCTCGCGACCTCCGCGACAGCATCGTCTATTCACTGGAGCATCGCGCCGCCGCACTCGCCCACGCGGCGCAGTACAACCGCGGCATCTCCGAGGAACGCACCGACGAATTCGTGGGGATGTACGTCAACCAGTGGACCGTCGACTACGGCGAGCGCGGCCGGGCCGCCGTGCGACTCCTGCTGGAGCGTGCGGCGGAGGCAGGGTTGATTCCGGCAAAGGTGGATGTCGAGTTCATAGGATGATGGATGATGGATCATGGATGATGGATGACAGATGACAGATCTGCATCCACAGAATCACAAAGGGGCGGCGCCATCATCTCATCTGATAGCACCGCCCCCTCGCTTTGCTCAGGGCGACAGCGCCCTATCCATCATCCATCATCCATCATCCATCATCCATCATCCAGCTGCTCACGGCACCGTCTGCGTCCGGTCCCGCACGAAGAACACCCCTTCGCCGATGCTGGTGATGATGATGGTGCCGCTCTTGAAGTACGGGTACGTGCTCCACGCTCCGGTGAACTGGACGGCGTCGTCGGCCGGATAGGTGTCGAAGAATCCGACTTCCCGCGGCTTCTTCGGATCGGAGATATCCATGATCCGGAGGCCTGAGGAGTAGTTGGCCTCGTAGAGCCGGTTTCCCTTCACGTACAGGTTGTGGTCGATCGACTTCGTGGTGCCGACGTAGGTGCCGGCGAGCACGGGGTCATCGAGCTTCGACATGTCCCAGATCATCGTCCGGGTACCCTTCGCCGCTTCGAGCTTGCCGGTGGTGTCGGCGGCGGCGTTGGTCTCATCGCCTTCGTCGTCGAGATAGAAGTAGCGATGATCGTCGGTGAACCAGCCCTGGTGCGCGTACTGCACATCGGGATAGGCCGAGTGGGCGATGGCGACGGTATGACTCTTGTCGGTCACATCCGCGACGCTGATGCCGGTCTCGTTGGAGCCGATGCAGATTTCCTTGCCGGTGTAGCGTGTATCCGGTCCATGATAGGTGACGCACTGGGCATCGTGGCTGTAGCCGGTCTTGTTGATGCCGGTCTGCGTATCCTGGAAGCAGCCCGCGAACTTCGGCGAGAGCGGCTCGCGGATATCGATCATGTGCAGTCCGCCACCGCAAGTCTCGCCGCCCGACGACGCACCCACGGCATAGGCAAAGCCGCTCTGCTCGTTGATGACGATGTTGTGCGCGCTATTGATGTTGCGATAGATGTAGTCCGCCGTGAAGGTTTGCGGCGTGGTCACCGTGCGCAGCCGCTTCAGGTCGAACACCTGCATCCCGTGCGGGCCGGCACCATCGCTCACGATGAAGGCGTAGCCTTTGTAGGTCTTGATGTCGCGCCACGCTGCCGGGTTGGCCCCCTCGGTGAGCGGGAGGTTGCCGAGGTACCGCGGATTCGATGGATTACTGACGTCGACGAACGCAGTGCCGTCGGTCCGGCCGAGCAGCGCGTACTCCTTGCCGCTGAGCGAGTCGGTCCAGCCCCAGTTGTCGTTCATCTGGGTTCCGCGTGCACCGCCGAGCTTGGAGATCGGGAGGAACGACAGCAACGATGCATTGCCGCAGGCGAACTCCTTGGCCTTTCCTGCTCCGCACTGCACCTCGCCGCCGGTCACGGCCGTGAACTCGGTCTTCGGAATGAAGGCACGCCCGGTGGTGGTCCAGTTGCCGGTCGCGCTCTTGCCCATGAAGACCACTGTGCCCGTCCCGCCGTCGAACGGCATCGAGATGGCGGCGACGGAGCCGCTCACCGCGAACGCTGATCCGAGCCCGGCGCTGGCGCTGACCGAGTCGATCGCGAGACGGGAGCTGCCGATCCATTCGGTGCCGCGACGCTCGAGACGATAGACGCCACCACGCTGCCCGGCGCTCGGCGCACCAACCCAGAGCTCATTGCCGACCATCACCATTGCCGTGCCGAATGTCGCGACGTTGCCGCCGAACGCGGGCGCGGTGCCGAACGGCGAGAGCGCCATCGTGGGCTTCCACTGATTGGTGGCATCCCGGCGGAAGACCATCACGGCGCCGGCGTTGTGGTTCGCTCCCGGCGCGCCGACAAAGAGTTCGTCCTTCTCGAGCAGGATCGCCTGACCGAACGACGGCTCGGCGCCGAGGCTGGCGGTCGTCACCGGCATCGCGGCGCCCCACTGGCCGTTGCTGCCCCGGTGGTAGAGATAGGCGGTGCCGATTGTGCTGTCGCGACTTCCCGCGCCCACCGCGATCCAGTCCCCCTGCCACGAAATGGTCGAGCCGAAACGGTGATTGAGTGCCTTCGCCTCGGGTGGCTTGAGGGTGGCGGTTTCCTGCCAGGTACCGTCGGCGCCACGCTTGTAGAGGTGCACCGTGCCGGCACCCTCACGGGTCGCACCAACCGCGGCTTCGTCACCCTTGAGCGCGATCGCCGCACCGAAGAAATGGTTCACCGACGGGTCGGTGGAGTTGAGGGTGCCGGTGCTGGCCCAGCCGCCACTCGCGTTGCGAGCGTAGGTGGTGACCGTGCCGCCCTTGCCGACCTGTCCATTGATCGCCGTGACGAGCATCGACTTGCCATCGACCGCCATCGCGTAGCCGAAGCCATCGCTGGGCGAGCCGATCGGCGACTTCACCGTCTCGATCACCTTCCAGCCGGTGGGCCCCCGACGATAGAGGCGCACCACGCCGCCACTCGTCCCGGCGGCAGGTTCGGAGACGTAGACCACATCGCCCACCATCGCCACACTCTGTCCGAACTGCGACCGTTCACGCACCGGATCGCCCGGTCCGGCAGCCGCAGGGAGTGCTGCCAGGCAGCCGAGCACGAGTGCACCCGCGATGGGATGCCAACGAAGAGACGTCAAACGCATAGGCCTGCTCCTGCGGAAGAAGAGACGACGTTACCTACGGGTGAGGCGTCCGGTTCTCGAACCAGAGGAGCCCACCACTGCCAACACCCACGAAGAAATCGAGATCACCATCGCCATCGAGATCGCCCACGGCGGGCGCTGACAAATCGAACGTGGGCAGCACGAAGGAAGTGTCACGGGTGAAGGTGAATTCCCCCTTGGCGCCCGTATTGCGCCAGAGCTGGACGCCCCCTTCCTCGCTGCCGATGAGGAGGTCGGGGCGATCGTCGCCGTCGAGGTCGGCGAGGACCGGCGTGCTCCGCCGACCTACATCGAGTGCCAGGAAGCGATCGCTCACCAGCTCGAACTTCGGCGCCGTCTTGCTGCCGACGTTGCGGTAGAGATTGATCTCGCCGGACGCCTCACCCACAACCAGATCGAGCAACCCGTCGCCGTCGATGTCACCCAGCGTCGGCACGGCATTGCTGCCGCGCGTGAGGGTGATCAGGGCGGAGTCGGCAAGGGTCCACTTCGGCGACTGGCGCGTCCCGCCGTTGCGATACCACTTCACCTTGTCGCGCCAGGTGCCCAGCACCAGGTCAGGAAGTCCGTCGCCATCGAGGTCGGCCAGCGCCGGCGCCGAATGGAATTCGGTCGTGATCGGCAGCACGCCGCGATCACGAAATGCGGGGGCCTTGGTCGTCCCGACATTCTCGAACCAGGTGACGGTGCCGATTTCGTTGTTGTCGGGCGCGATCTTGTTGGCAATGAGCAGATCCAGATCGCCATCGCCGTCGACGTCGCCCAGCGTGGGAGACGACTCGCTGCCGACGTCGATCATCGAGATCAGCCGCGAGGTCCGTACGCTGAACTGACCCTTCGCGGTCTGCTCGAGCAGATAGAGATTGTTGACCCCGGTCGTGCTCGGCCGGTAGGCCCCGCCGATCACGCCCATCACCAGGTCGAGGTCGCCGTCGCCATCGATATCACCGAAGCTCGGCGCGTTGTACCCGCTCGTCAGCAGCGCGTTCCCCACCGGGAACTGCACCGGCGTGCTGGCGTGAAGATTGGGCGCGCCGCAGGTCCCGACGTTCTCGATCTGCAGCAGCCCGGGCTCGAAGAAGTCGCCCCAATAGAGATCCGGGTCACCGTCGCCATCGACGTCGGCAAAGGCCATCGTGTTGGCACCATGCATCGTTGGTCGAGTACTGACGCCATCGGCGCCGGTCACGCCCCCGATGATCTCGATGCCTTCCCACCGTTCGGCCAGAAAGCGGAAACGGGGCATGCCGTCGGGGTTCTTGCCGTCTTCCTCATAGCGATCCACCGTGCCGCTGACCCGGCCGATGAAGAGGTCGAGCTTGCCGTTGCAGTCGATATCGACGGTGTTGAGGATGTTCTGCGGATCGGCGAAGATCGCCTTGCCGTCGACATCGCGGAGCGAATCCGGCAGTGCGGCGAACCGTGGCGCCGTGCGGGTGCCGTCGTTGCGCCAGACTCGCACGAACGAATTCTTGAGCTCACCCATCAGGTCGAGATCGCCATCGTGATCGAGATCCACGAAGCGGAACCACTCGCCCACGGCGAGCCCCTGATACCAAGCCGTACGCCAGAGATACTTGCCCCCGACATTCTCGAAGAACATGAGCTGACTGCCGCGTTCCTGGATGAAGAGATCGAGGTCGCCGTCGCCATCGATGTCGACGAGCTGGGGCCGTGGCACATCGAAGCCGCCGATGAACGGCTGCGGCATCGGGACACCGGCGCTGTCGGCAACCGGCATCCCATCGACGTGCTGGACAAACTGCCATGCGCGCGGCGCCTGCGCCGTGAGCGGCCCTGCGAGGGTCACCACTGCAGCGAGCAGCATCGCGACCCGGTGACACCCAGCCTTCATCGCGCCCCCGCCGCACCCATCCCGGTCGGGCCGGTGCCGAGCATCAGCGTCTTGACCACCTTCCCCTTCTTCACGTCGATGATCGAGAGCCAGCCATCGCTCGGATTCATGTTGGCCATTCCGGCCATGCCCGGCATGTGATCATGGGCGCTCTCGCCCGGCTTCAACGCACCGGTGTTCTGGTTGACGACGAAGAGGATCTTGCCGTCCTTGCGGAGAATCAGGTCATACGGCTGGGCCAGATCGCCGGTGATGGTGCGGAGTACCTTGGCGTGCTTGACGTCAACCACGGCGACGGCGTTGCCACCGAAGAGGGTGACGAACACCGTCTTGCCATCGGCGCTGAACATCGGATCCCACGGCTTGCCCGCCAGCGGAATCTCGGCCACCGGCACGAACGGCGGAGGCTTGGTGAGATCGAACACCAGCAGCGTGTTCGAGATCTCGCCGCCCACGACCATGGTCTTGCCATTGGGGCTCTGGGCGAACTGTACCAGCGATCGCGTCGTGCCCGGCAGCGTCGTCAGGACAACGTGCCCGGTCGCGGTTTCGATCGAGGCGATCCGGTTTTCGGCGAGCGATGCCGTGTGCACCCACTTGCCATCCCGCGTGGCGAGCAACGCGTGCGGCCGCGGAACCTGGATCTCCTGCTCCTCGACCATCGTGAAATCCGATCGCTTGATCACCGCCAGTGACTTCGGCGGATTCACGGCGGTCATCGAGCGACCGACGTAGAGCGAATCGTGCATCGGGTCGAGCGCGAGCAGGCCCGGCGTTTCCATCTTCAGCTGGCCGACGACCTTGTTGTTGCGATCGAACTTCACCACCCGGCCGTCACCGATGAGCGAGACGTACCAGTAGGAGCCGTCCTTTTCCACCACGACGTGGTGCGGCTTCGCGTTGCCGGTGAACCCCATCGTCTTGAGATCGAGCACGGTGTCGACCGTGAGCTTCCTCTGGTCGACAACGGTGATGGAGGCGGCCGACTGATTGACGATGTAGAGCTTCGGTCCCGCAGGCGGAACGGGGGCCCCCGAAGGGGCCCCCGCGCCGAGACCGACCACTGCCGCCAGCGCGGCAGCGGAACGAGTCAGGAGCGTGATCATGGAATGGCCTGTGTCCTGTCACGGATGAGGAAGATGCCAGTCTGCATGTTGTTGACGAGGATCGAACCGTTCTTGAAGAACGGGTAGTTGTTCCAGGCGCCCGAGAAGCCCGGATTGTTCTCGCCCGGCGCGACGTCGAAGAAGCCCACTTCACGCGGCTTGATCGGATCGGTGATGTCGATGATCCGGAGCCCCGCGACGTAGTTCGACTGGTACATCCGGTTGCCCTTGACGTACAGGTTGTGATCCGACGCCTTGGTGGTGCCGAGGAACGGCCCGACGAAGACCGGGTCATCGAGCTTCGCCATGTCGAAGATCAGGGTGCGCGTGGCCTTCGCCGCATCGCCCTTGCCGCCGGTCTCGTCGAGTTCGTCATCGACGTAGAAGTAGCGCATGTCTTCGGTCCACCAGCCCTGGTGGGTGTAGCCCACGTCCGGGTAGGTCGCGCGGGAGAGGATCACCGGATTCTTCTTGTCGGTCACATCCGAGATCGAGAGTGCAGTCTCGTTGGCGCCGATGCAGATCTCCTTGCCGGTGTAGCGCGAGTCCGGGCCGTGGTACATGCGGCAGAGACCGTCGTGCGTGTAGCCGGTGAGGTTGCGGCCCGTCTTGGTGTCGGCAAAGCAGCCGGCGAACACCGGGTGGAGCGGGTCACGCATGTCGATCATGTGGTAGCCGCCGCCACAGGTCTCGCCACCACCGTTGCTGCCGACCGCGTAGGCGAAGCCGCTGCCGTCGTTGGTCATGATGTCGTGAATCGAGTAGAGCGCGTCGTACCATGCATCGGCCACGAAGGTCTGCGGCGTCTTGACCGTGCGCAGGTGGCGCAGGTCGAAGATCTGGATGCCGTGATGCCCGGCGCCATCGGAGACGATCAGGGCGTAGTTGCCGAGCGTCTTGATTTCCTTCCAGATCGCCGCGTTGGCCGTGGCCGGCTTGGGCAGGTCACCGAGATAGCGCGGGTGGCTCGGATCCGAGACGTCGACGTACGACGTGCCGTCGTTGCGCCCGATGATGGCGTAATCCTTCCCGGTCTGCGGGTCGGTCCAGCCCCAGTTGCCGCTGAGCATCGTGCCGCGCTTGCCGCCGATGGCGGAGGTCGGCAGGTAGGAGAGGATGCCGGTATTGCCGCACTCCCAATCCTTCGCCATGCCGTTCTCGCACTTCACTTCCGCACCGGCGATGCTCTGCCACTTGTCGACCACAGGCGGGAAGGAGGTGTTCTTCATCGTCCAGGTGCCGGTCGGTCCCTTGGCGAGGAACATCACGGTGCCGAGGCCGCCACCGTCGCCGGACATGCCGACAATCGCGTTGTTGCCCGAGATCGCGAAGCTGTTGCCGAAGGTACCGCTCGACGGCATCGAGTCGACCACCAGCTTGTTCATCCCGACCCAGCTGCCGCCCTTGTCCTGTGCCGCACGGAAGATCCGGCCGCCATTGGCATCACTCCCCGGGGCGCCGATCCAGAGTTCCTTGTCGACAATGGCGAGCGACATGCCGAAGCGGGTCGCGCCGCCCTCGAACGACGAGAATGAGCCTTTCTCGATCCAGGGCGAATCCTTGGTCCGCTCGAACAGCACCGCGCCGCCCGAGAACGCGTTCGCTGCCGGGGAACCCACCAGCAGACGATCGCCCTTGAGGTTGACCGATGCGCCCAGCTGCGAATTGTCGAGGGTGCGACGCCCGACCAGTGCCGCTTCCTGCTTCCAGGTGCCGTCGGTGCCCTTCACGAAGGTGTACACCTTCCCCTTCGACTCCCGGCCCGAGGCGCCGACCGCGATCCGGTTGCCGTCGACCGAGATGGCGGTGCCGAACTTGTCGCCCGCTGCTGCGCCACCCTCGGGAGCAAGGGAGCCCGCTGCGGTCCACTTGCCGTCGCTCCCCATTCGGAACATGTAGACCGTGCCGCCGCCCGCCTCACCCGGGGCGCCGACGAAGGCCACGTCACCACTCAGAGCGAGCGCCTGGCCAAAATTCGCCCGCGCCTTCTGCCCCACGTCCCCGATCGTCCCGGCCGAGGTCCAGTTGCCGTCGGTGCCGCGACGGAACACCTGTACCGTGCCGCGGCCGCTGTCGGCGGCGTTGAAGGTCCCGACCTGACCCACCAGCAAGGTCGTCCCAGCCGTGGCGAGGGAGACACCGAAGCCGTCGCCCGTGGCGCCGTTGGGCGCATTGAGTTTGCCGGTGGTCTTCCAGATGCCAGTGGGGAGTCGGCGATAGAGGTGCACCAGGCCCATGCCCCCACGGCTCTCGCCGACGAAGGCGGCATCGCCGGAAATCGCCACGGCCGCGCCAAAGCCGGCAAGCCCGGCGCCGTCGCTGCGATCGGTCGCGCGGGCAGGGGACACGGACGCCGACACGGCGCACATCAGCGCCGCGAAGGAGATAGCTCGCTTCATGGAGGTCCTCGTACGGGTTGAAAGAGAGAGCCAGATTATAGCGCAATCACCCGGGTTGGAGGGGGTCGTGGTTCTGTACGGAACGCCTTCCGTCCGGTTTCGGGCCGTCCGGGCGATTCGACCCAGTCTCCTGAGCGCGTTATTCTTCGGACCTGTCCCATTGCCATTGGAGCCCCCCCATGTCCACCTCGTCGACCGTCGACCCGCTCTCCTCCCGAGGACCGCTCGAGTCCGATGAAGGTGGCGTGACCACGACCCTCATTGTTGACGACGAGGAATCGGTCCGGGACTCGCTCTCCCGCTTTCTGACCGGGATTGGCCACGAGGTGGTCACGGCGGCCGACGGGGTCCAGGCGATCGCGGAGATCCGGCGCCGCAAGATCGCCTGCATCCTGCTCGACATCCGGCTCCCCGATTCGTCCGGCCTCGACCTCGTGCCCACCATGCTCGAGCACGAGCCGTTCGCCGCCATCCTGATGCTCACCGCGGTCAATGATGCCCATTCGGCCGCGCTCTGCATGCAGCGCGGGGCGATGGACTACCTCGTCAAGCCGGTCGATCTCTCCGACCTCCAGCGGGCCATCGTCCGCGCGCTGGCGCGCCGCCGGGAAGCGATCGAGCAGGCCCAGACCCAGGCCTGGCTGCGGCAGGAGATCGTCCAGCGCGGCGCCGACCTCCGTCGCGAACGGGGCAATCTCGAGCGGATCTCGGTGGCGACGCTCGAGGCCCTTGTGAACGCGCTCGAGGCCAAGGACGCCTACCTCCGTGGCCACTCCGCGCGGGTCGCCGATCTCTCGGCGATGGTGGCCGCCGAAATGGGACTGGGCGACGAACAGATCGAGATGGTGCGGACCGCGGGACGGCTGCACGACATCGGCAAGATCGGCATCCGGGATGAGGTCATCAACAAGAAGGGCCCGCTCACCGACGACGAGTTCGAACACGTCAAGAGTCATGTCGCGATCGGGGCCCAGATCCTCTCACCGCTCACCCACCTGCGTGAAGTCATCGCCTTCGTGCGTTCGCATCACGAGCGCGCCGATGGCACGGGCTACCCCGATGGCCTCGCCACCAATGCGATTCCGATCGGCGCACGGATCCTCGGCGCCGCCGAGATCTATGACGCGCTCACCACGGCACGGCCCTACCAGGAAAAGATGACGCCCGACGAAGCCGTCGCACGGATGCGCGATCTGGTCGGCACCGTCATCGACGCCGACGTGCATCGCTCGCTCGAAGCAGTGGTGGCGCGGCGCAGCACGTTGATTTTCCTGGATGACAGGACGTTGACGGACTGAACAGCACGGCAAACGAGAGAAGAGAGAAGAGAGAAAGGCGCCAGGAACGGTGGAAGCCGGCTCTTCTCTTTCTTCTCTCCTCTCTCCTCTCTCTTCTCTCTTCTCTCGTTACTCAAACGCCATCCCCCGCAACCGCTCCACCCGCTCCGCAATCGGCGGATGGGACGCCAGCAGGTTGCCCATCATCCCGCTGAGGCGCGAGAAGCGGCCATCGCCGGGATCCACGATGCAGAGATGGGCGGCGCCGCGACCCACGGCCCGGGTCGGTGCGCGCGCGGCATCGAGCTTGGTGAGGGCGCGCGCGAGTGCGCCGGGATTGCGCGTGAACTGCGCGGCCGTCGCGTCGGCGAGAAACTCCCGCTTGCGCGAGATCGCCATCGCCATGATGCGGGAGACGATCGGCGCGAGCACCAGAGTGACGAGCCAGAGCACCAGCACGATGATCGCGACGGGAAGATTCTTCGAGCCGCGACGACCCACCACGCTGGCGACGCCGCTGCTGCCGCGCCCACTGTGCCAGAGGATCCGTCCGAGACCATCCGAGCAGAGCGCGATCGATCCGACCATCGCGGCTACCAGCGTCATCAACCGGGTGTCGTAGCGCGCGATGTGACCCATCTCGTGGGCGACGACCGCCTGCAGCTCGTCGCGATCGAGCAAGGTCAGCAATCCATCCGTGACCGCGAGCGACGCATGCGCGGGATCGCGACCGGTGGCGAAAGCGTTGGGGTCGTCATCCGGCACCAGGTAGAGCGTCGGTCTCGGCTGTCCCGACGCGATCGACATTTCGTCCACCACGTTCACGAACTGCTGCTGCGCCTCGGTCGCGGGATGCACCAGTTCCATCGCCCGGGTGGACCAGAGCACTTGTCGATCACCGCGGACCCACGACACCCAGGCAAATCCCGAAGCAAGCAGTGTGACCACGATCCCCACCACGGGCACCACGTGACGGTAGGACCCGCTCGGCGAGGCTCCGGTGGCCAGATAGAGTGCCAGGTCGCCGCCGAAGCCCACCCACGCAAAAAAGAAGACGAAGCCGATGAGCAGCCACGACGACTTCCGACGGTTCGACTCCTGCTGCGCGACGAAATCGCGCGCGGGCGAGATCACGTCAGACTAGCGCAGCGAGATGTCGACCTTGGGATTGTCGCGTTCTCCAGGCTCGGTGATCTCCCACAGTTCGGCCGGCGAGGCCTTGGCCATTCCTGCCACAAGATTCGTGGGGAACTGCTGCTGCGCGACGTTGTATTGCGTCGCGGTGTCGTTGTAGTGCTGTCGCGAGAAGGCAATCTTGTTTTCAGTCGAGGTCAGTTCTTCCTGCAGCTGCGAGACGTTGCCCAGCGACTTGAGATCGGGATACGCCTCGGCCACCGCGAAAAGTCGACCGAGCGCCTGCGTCAACTCTCCCTCGGCCTTCGCCGTGGCGGCGACCCCGGTGGCCGCGACCGCACGCGTGCGCGCTGACACGACCGCCTCGAGCGTCTCGCGCTCGAACTGCAGCGCGCCCTTGACGGTCTCGACCAGGTTCGGAATCAGGTCGTGGCGTCGCTTGAGCTGGACATCGATCTGCTTCCACGCATTCGCCACCTGTCCCTTGAGCGCAATCAGGCGGTTGTACGCGCCGACCATCCAGAGCACGACGACGCCGATGACGACCAGAAGGAGAATGCCGGTCATGATGACTCCTGCGGAGTGGGGTGAGTAAGCTCGCGAATCCGGGCAACGATCGCCCGCAGTTGGTTGATATCCGACAGCAATGGGTGTCCTGCGGCAAGCTGGAGTTCGGCCCCGTCACCGAGCGCAATCCGATGCCATTCGGTCGTGAGCCGCGGCAGTGGTTCCGCGACAGGCGTCGCATCGCGTACCAGCCGAGGCCGGAAAAAGGCCGGACCGAGTCGCTCTGCCACCATCTGCTCGAGTCCGGTCTCGCCAGCCCTGCCGCGAAAGTCGGCAATCGTCTCGAGCGTCTCCCCGGCCTGCTGCGACAGCCGGACGGCGATCAGGTCGATGAGGTGGCGGTAGCCCCACGACGAACCTGCTCCGCGCCCGTATGGCGGATGCACGACCCCGCGCGCCACGTAGAACCGCACCGTGCGTTCGGTGGTGGGCTTCTCGCGCGGCAATCCGGCATCGCCCATCAGGCTGTCGGCCAGCTCGATGAGTTCGGCAAGACGCCAGGGCGCCGATTCGTGATAGCGACGCAGTGCGTTGAGGGCAACGGAGTTCTTCACGCATTGAAAGGTTGCGCCTCGCGTCCGTGTGCGCCAGCACACACGGGGGTGGCGCCCCACCTTGCGGCCATGAATCGCGGCGTGACCCTTCCAGAGCTCCTCGTGGCGCTCGTGCTCATCGGACTGCTGGCGTGCATCGGGGTGCCGCGCATCGCGGCGGTACGCAACGGCATCCTGGTGCGCGAAGAAGCGCTGCACCTCCTTGCGGCACTCGACCAGGCGCGTGGAGCGGCCATCCGGATCGGCAGCAACACGCGCCTCACGCTTGCCGATTCCGGCTACTCCCTGGTCGCCACGGCGGCCGATTCGCAGGTGGTGCTCTGGCGTGCGCCCGGGCCAGCCGGGAACGCCGTGCAACTCAGTGGTGCCGGAGCTCCGCTCCTCTTTGGCCCCGCTGGGCTCGCCGTGGGCGCGTCGAATCGCACCCTGCTGCTCAGAAGGGGAAGCGTCACGCGGACTGTGGTGATCTCCCGGCTGGGCCGGATCTCAGGATAGGCCGTACTTGCGGACCTTCGCCAGCAGCGTCGATCGAGCAATGCCAAGCAGGAGTGCGGCCTGCCGCTTGTTGCCACCGGTGAACCGGAGTGTGGCCGCGAGATGGCGCGCTTCGGCACTCTCGAGCGACTCGGGCGCCGGTTGTGCCGCCCCCTCGGTGATCACGAAATCCGGTGCCGGCGAGACGCCGGCGGGGAGGTGTTGCGGGTCATCCGACAACACGACGTGCCCCGCCGCCTGCAGTGCGGCGCGGAGCAATGCGACATCGTCGCGATCGGGGTCGGCTACCAGGAGCCGTACGTGGAGGGGGCGCACCAAGCGAAGCTACTTCCCCGGACGCTGTCGGGCCAATTCCCGATGAAGAAGCCACGTCGGCAGCGGCGCCACCGCGAATCGGCAGGGCCGGGCGTTACAATTCCTCCCGACCTCAACCCGACCCGAATCATGCCGCCACCGCTCGACCTCAAGACACTCGCCGCCGGCGACGAACTCCAGCACCCGCTGCTCGTGCTCGATGTGGTCGCGAAAACCGGCGACCACCCGCGCACCACCCTCGTGCTCGGCAACCGGACTGGACGGATCGAGACTTCCCCCTTCTGGGCGGGGCGCGACGACATCATCCGCGGCATTGGCAAGGGAATGCAGGTACAGGTGCTCGGTCAGGTGACGCGCTACCGCGACTCGCTGCAACTCGAGGTCACCTCGTTGCGACCGCTGCCGAGCGGGAGCGTGCCGCTCGGCGATCTGGTGCCGAGTGTGGGAGCGGTCGACAAGTACTGGCAGTTCGTCGACGACCTGCGGCAGAAATTCACCGCGCCGCGCCTTCGCGCCGTGGTCGATCTTTTCTATGCTGACGAACATTTCCGCGAGCGGTACGAACTCTGCCCCGGCGCACCGGGTACCGGACATCACGCGGCCCTCGGCGGATTGCTGCAGCACACCTGCGAAGTGATCTCGATCGGGCGGCAGATTGCGCGCATCGCGCACGCCGACGAGGAACTGGTGATTGCCGGTGCGATGCTGCACGACATCGGGAAGCTCGAGGCGTATTCCTGGAGCAGTGGTGTCTTCGAGATCACCGAACGCGGCCGGATGATCGGTCACGTGGTCGATGGCGTGCTGATGCTGCGCGATGCGATCCGCGCGGCAGCAACGCCACCGTGTACGGCAGAAGAACAGATGCTCATCGAGCACCTGATTCTCTCGCATCATGGTCAGCTCGAGTACGGCGCGCCGGTCCGTCCGCTCACCCTCGAAGCGGAAATCCTTCACACCGCCGACAATGCCAGCGCGAAGACGGCGTCGATCTCCGACGCCTATGCGTCGGCAGAATATTTCCCTGGCGAGGCGCGCGTCTCGGCCCGCAAAGTCTGGCAACTGGATGGTCGCTGGCTGGTGCGTCTCGCTGCCGGCTTCGGTCGCGACGTCGCCGACGGAAAAGACGAAGCGGCCGATCAGACAAGCTGATCGACCGCTTCACATTCCGTCGCCAGCGCTCGGGGGCGCAACGGCGGGATGGGTGCTGCGGGTCAGAGCGGCTCGCGGACCACTCGCCCACAGGGCTCTCCGAGGCACCAGATCGGAGGGGTCGTGACGCGCGAAACGCCCCGACAGCCTGAGACTTAAGCTAGGGGCGTGCCAGAATCTCGCAAGTGCCTGATTCTATTCGGGTTAGCCCACTTCCACGTGGAAGAAATGTGGGCTCGAAGTGGGCCGTGCAACATCACTTGCCGGGTTTGTCCACGGAATGTGGAGATGTTGATCCACATATCCACGGCCCGACAACGCCCCGCCTTACATGTTGATCGCCGACCTGAAGCCCTTGGGGTCAAGGGGAATCTGCAAGGTCTTTAGCAGAACCTGCAGTTTCCAGTCGTACTTCTGGATCGCATCGGTCGAGGCCAGCGCAACCCGGAAGAGCGGATCCTGGTCGGTGCCAGTCGGCTTCGCCAGCTCCGCGACCAGCACCTTGTCGCAGGAGATCATCGCGCGCTGCAGCTCATCGAGGCCGGTGTTGTACTGGCTGATCACCACCTTGCCGCGGGGATCGTTGGTTCCGACCACCGTCATATTCTTCCGCATCGCCACGACCGAGCGCGTCGCCCGGACACAATCACGCTGCAGCACGCGAGCGGCCGACAGCACAACCGATGGCGTCGTCGAGATCTTGGCACGCACCAGCCGGGCGGCGGTGGCGTTGACGGCGTACAGCGTGTCGCGCAGGATGATGACTTCGGCCTTGAGGCCGGCGCGCATCGGCTCGAGCTTCGCCTCTTCGCCGAAAATGACGGCCTGGGCCGCAAGACGCCCGCCGTGCAGTGGCAAGAGCGCCAGCGCGGCAAAGCCAAGTACGATCAGTCGACGATTCACGAATCAATCCCCACTTCGATGTAACGCCAGCTCGCTTCACCGGCATCATCACCGATGAACAGCGCCCCGCCGGCGGAAGCCGCAAACCAGCCCGCCACCAGCCGGCGCGGGCCATCCAGTTCCTGAACGATCGGCGCCAGCCAGCGGCGCATATGTCGCAATTCCGGTGCTCGCCGACCGAGTTGCGCGAGCAACGCGCCGGCACCATTGGTGGCGCGAAGGAAATGCGCCAGCGCATTCGCGCGCTCCGAAAAGCCGATCGCCATCACGCCCGGTTCGTTCAGCAGCACTTCGCCGTCATAGGCATCCAGCGTCAGCGCGTCGAGTCGCGGCCCGAGAAAGATGTACCGACGTCCTTCCGGTGTCCGCCGTTCCACCACCGCCGCCGCCGTCTCCTCGGTGAGTCGACCCGCGTGCAGCAGATCGTCATCGGGGAGCACCCCGACCACCCGCGTCCACTCGAGGGCGCCGAGCGCCTGCTCCACCGGGCAGCCGATGGCATCGTCGAAGGCAACCACCCTGGGCGACTCGCCGGCGCGCAGAATACAGTGCGCGAGGGCCTCTGCCCGGTCGGTGAAAGTGCGAACCACAAGCGAGGTTGGCGAGGACATAGGGCGGGATGATAGACCCGGTTTCGAGCCTCGGAAAGGGGCGCCCGCTTGCCAAGGCGCTCCGCTTGACGGCAACATTCAGCCATGGCTGACCTTCGGTCCCTCCGCAGCAGAGTCACCGCAGGGACAGCACTCCTGCTCCTTCTCGTCTTCGCGATGACGCTCCTTGGCGTTTCCGCTGTCAACTCGCTTGACACAGCGGTACGTGAGGAACTGATCACCGTCCGCGAACGCACCGTCCTGGCGCAGACCATCACGCGCGAGGTGGTGACGGCGATCCGTGATGGCGACGCACTCTCGACTCGGCCGGATTCCACTCTGCAACTCGAGCTCGACTCGGCGTTCGTGGCCATTCGGTCGGTGACGCTCGCCTACACCCAGAGTGAGTTGAGCCCGGCCGAACTGAAGTCGGTCACCCGGGTCGGGACGCTCGCGACCGAGCTGGCCCGCCGCTCACCGGGCGGCGCGGGCGATGGGACCCTCCCCCGGGCGCCGATCGCCGACTCCCTGCTCGACGAGGTCCGGGCGCTCTCGGCCGTCCAGGAGGCCGCCGCCTCGGCCCGGGCCGAACGACTGGCCCAGACCAGCGAGGACCGCCGTCTGGTGGTCTGGATCCTCTTCGTCGTGGCGCTGGGGATCGGAGCGGGTTCGGCCGTGAGCACCGTGCGGTCGGTGGTCCTCCCGCTGCGGAGGCTCATCGAGGCCACCGAGCGAGTCGGTTCGGGTGACCTGCGTCCGCTGGATCTGGGACCGATGCCGAAGGAACTCGGGGTCCTTGGCGCCGCCGTCCGGCGCATGAGCGAGGGGCTGCGGAGCGTCGTGGGATCTGTGGCCGATGTCTCGGCGACACTGACCGAGAACGCGACCCAGCTGTACTCCCGCTCGGAACAACTCACCGAAAGCGCGACCCATGTCTCCCGGGCCATCGGCGAGGTGTCGGCGAGCGCCGAACGGCAAGCCACCGGCATGCGGGAGAGCGATGTCGCCCTTGGCGATCTGCGCGCTGCGGCGGCCCGGAGCGCCGGTGCAGGGCAACGGGTGGTCGCCGTGGCCGACGGCATCCGGCGGACCGCCGCGACCCACCAGGGCCATCTTGGCGCCGCCTCGGCCACCTTGCTCGAGCTGCACGAGGTCGTCGAGCGCACGACCTCGTCGGTCGACCGACTCGCCGATGCCGCGGCCGCCGTCTCGGAGTTCGTTGCCCTCACCGGGCAATTGGCCGCCCAGACAGAGCTGCTCGCGCTCAACGCCGCGATCGAAGCGGCACGCGCAGGCGAGGCCGGGGAGGGGTTCGCGGTCGTCGCGGGCGAAATCCGCCAGCTCGCCGAAACCAGTGCCGAGGGGGCACGCCGCATCGCCAAGACCGTGGCGACGCTCGACGAGCAGGTCCGACTGGTGGCTGCCACGGTTGGTGCCGGCAAGGAACGCGTTGCGGGCGTCGAGGGAGTGGCCGGCGGGGTGACTCGCGCCTTGGCCGAGATCGTCGGGTCGGTCGAGGAAGTCTCGAGCGCGGCCGGCACCGTGGCCCGCGAAGCGGCGGCCCACCGCGAGCTCGCCGACCGGCTCGCCGCGACCGGCGCCGATGTGGCGCGCTCGGCGCAGGTCAATGCGCACGCTGCCCAGGCGGTGACCGATTCCGCCGTGGAGCAGTCGGCGGCGACCCGAGAAATCGCAACGGCGGCCACCACACTTGTGGCGACCGCCGATCGATTGACCCGGCTGGTGAAGGGCTTCCGGGTCTAGCGCTTCTTCTTGGGCAGCGCGGCCTTGGCCACCGGCTTGGCCGGTGCTGCCTTGGCAGCCGGAGCCTTGGGAGCCGGTGCCTTGGCAGCGGGCTTCGTAGCCACCTTGGCAACCACCTTGGCCGGGGCAGCCTTGACTACCGGCGCCTTTGCGGCCGGCTTGGCCGGGACCGCCTTGGCGGGCACCGCCGCCTTCACTGGCGGCTTGGCGACCTTGGCTGCGGTGGGCGGAGGCTTTGGTGCGGGCTTGGCCACCTCCGCCGCCTTGGCGGGCGGGGTAGCCGGCTTGGCGGGTGCCGCGCTCGACTTGGCGGCTGCCGGAGCCGCGGCCACGGGTGCCACAACCGGCTTCGCTGGCTCAGGGGTGACCGCGGTCATCGCGGGCTTCGGCGGCAACTTCTTCGCCTTCTCGACCACGGGCTCGATCTTCTTCGGGCGGCTCGCCACCACGATCCGAAGTTCCTCAAGCACAGTGTCGACCTCGTCCTGCGTCAACAAGTTACGCCGAACGCCAAAGCGCAGGAGCTCCTCGGCATGGGAGGCGTCGAACTCCTCCAGCCCGGCAGCAGCGCGTGAAAGCGCGACAATAGCGTTGGCCACCGGGCTGCGAAGCACGGCGGCGATGCCCGGGAGGGCTTCCATCAAGGATGAGATCTGGGGCGCGGCCAGTTCGGTCATACGGCCCTCGGAAAAGGCCGAACGTAGACAGGCAGCTACCCCTCCGTCAAGAGATCGGGCGCTTTCGCCCCTTGACGGGCTCTCCGGAAGGGCCTAGCTAAGTAGGACGCGAAACGGTCGGGATCCCCTCGGCCTGCAGCGTGGAGAGGACCAGCAATGGGCCGGCGCCACGTCAAGGAGTTTCGCCCGGACGAGGCCTTGAGCCTCATCAGCGCCGACCGCGAAGGGAAGACTCTCCGGTGCCCGTCCTGTGGCAGCGAATCGGTGGAACGGACCCCGCCGCGCCCCAGTGATGGAGCACCAACCCCAGGACGAGTCGGTCTGATCTGCGGTGCGTGTGGTCGGGTGGTTTCGTATATCGATCGAGGCGAGATCTCCCCCGCCCTGCACTAGACGTCCGCGCGAAATCGTCACACCTCGTATGCACCCCGGGTTGGGCTTCCGCGGGGTGCTCGTGGGCTATTCGGGAACGTGGAAGATCCGCTTCCAGCGCACTTCGGTGAAGAACGGGAACGCCTTCCAGCTCTCGGCGTCGTAGCTGAAGTACACCAGCAACGGGCGACCGCGCACGTTGATGCGCGGCAGGAAGCCCCAATAGCGGCCATCGTAGGAGCCATCGCGATTGTCGCCCATCACGAACAGCGACTCGGCCGGCACCACCACCGGACCCCAGTCGTGCAGGTCGGGGGCATAGCCATCGGGCACCGGCCCGGCATAATGCTTCACCTGCCACTCGCGCATCCGCGCCCGCATCAGCGGATCCTCGGTCCGATCCGGCTCGTCATTGCGGGTATACGGCTCGGTGAGCTTGGTCCCGTTCCGATAGAGCGTCCCGCTGCGCATCTGCAGGGTATCTCCCGGAATCCCCACCAGCCGCTTCACCACCTTCAGGTCTTCCTCGACCGAATCGAAGACGATGATGTCACCGCGCTCCGGCTCGCGCACGGCGGGAAGTCGCTTGTGGATCAGCGGGACTTCCGCGCCGTAGAGGAACTTGTTGACGAAGAGGAAGTCGCCGATGAGCAGCGTGTTCTGCATGCTCCCCGAGGGAATCCGGAACGCCTCGACCAGGAAGGTGCGCAGGAAGAGCCAGACCACCAGGGCGATGGTGATCGACTTGACCCATTCAAGAAACCAGCGCCCGATCGATGCGCCGCGCCCCGGTGGCGCCATGGTCACTCCTTCCAGTCGGCGATGAACAGATCGGTCTCGCCCGCCGTCTTGCCGTGGCGGTTCGAGGCGAAGACCAGGCGCTTGCCGTCGGGCGAGAACATCGGGAAGCCGTCAAACTCCTCCGAGGTCGTGATCCTCTCGAGTCCGGTGCCGTCCGTACGCACCATGAAGAGATCGAAGTTTCGCCCGCGCGGATTCTCGTAGTTGGACGCGAAGATGATCCGCTTGCCATCCGGGTGGAAGAACGGCGCGAAATTGGCGCCGCCGAGATGGGTGATCTGGTGCGGATTGCTGCCATCGGCATCGGCCATCCAGAGTTCCAGCTTGGCGGGCCGCACCATCCGCTTGCCCAGCAGGGCCACGTAGTCGGCGCTGTCGGTGGCGCTTTCCGGGTACTGCGCGCGCCAGACAATCTGCTTGCCATCAGGCGAGAAGAAGGCGCCGCCATCGTAGCCGACCCGATGGGTGAGGCGCTTCACGTTGGTGCCATCGGAGCGCATGGTGTAGAGCTCGATATCGCCATCGCGCGTCGACGTGAAGAGAATCGTCTTGCCGTCGGCAGAGGCCGTGGCCTCGGCATTGTAGAAGCCGTTGTTGGTGAGCTGCCGCGTGTCGGAGCCGTCAACCCGGGCGGTGTAGAGCTCGAAGTGCCCCAACGGCCAGACATAGCCGAGGGAGCGGTCGACCGGTGGCGGGCAGTTCGGATCGTGCGCCGCGGTCGAGGCGTAGATGATCCGCTGATCGTGCTCGATGAAATAGCCGCAGGTGGTGCGACCTTTCCCGTTCGACACCCGGCGCACGTTGCTGCCGTCGATGTTCATCACGTATTCCTGATCGCATCCGGCATCGACTTCGGTCTGACGCTGGAAAATCAGCTTCTTGCCATCGGCCGAGAAATACGATTCGGCGTTGTTGCCGCCGAAGGTGAGTTGCTGGATGTTGGTGAGGTGGCGCTCGCCATTCTCGGGAGCCCAGGTCACGCGTGCTGCCGATCGGGGAGCACAGCTGCCAATCAGGATCGCTCCGGAGAGCGCGAGTATCGTGGTACGAATGGTCAACCTCACGGAAAACAGTGACTGCCTCTTACTGCAGCGCCGCCAGCACTCGCGCGGCGTGCCCCTTGGTGCGTACTCGCGGAAAGACCTGTTCGATCACGCCGGCCGCATCGATGATGAAGGTCGTCCGGATCATGCCGATCACGGTCCGTCCGTACATCGCTTTTTCGCCCCAGACGCCGAACGCGGTGGCGACGGCGCGGTCTTCGTCGGCCAGCAGAGGAAACGGCAGGCCGTATCTGGTGCGAAAGAGCTGGTGCTTCGCTGGCGTGTCGGGTGAAATCCCGAGCACCACCGCGCCGGTCGCACGAATCTCCGACCAGCCATCACGAAACTCGCACGCTTGCGCGGTGCAGGTCGGCGTGTCGTCTTCGGGGTAAAAGTACAACACGACGCGCTGGCCCTTGAAATCGGCCAGTGAGACCCGCTTGCCCGAATGATCCGCGAGCGTGAAAGATGGTGCCATCACACCAGCCTGAAGGATCCGTACTTGTCCGGAGCTCACGGGGCTGCGATGCGCAGTGACGGCGGCAGCACGCGAACCCGGCGCACCGGGTGTGTCGCGTGGGGCACCAGATCGCGGTCGAAGAAGTTCCAGGTGGTGTAGCCGTCCTCGGAGGCGGGCTCGAGGAGGAAGGCCGCGAGCAGTCCGAAGCGCTGATTCGTGGTCACCAGGAATGACGAAAACTTGGCCGAGTCGGCGGCAGCCTGCGTCCAGCGACCCTCGACTCGCACGCCGCAGTGGCCTTCGTTGGCCCGGGGTGCGCGAATTACGGTGTCCACGACGAACGATTCGACCGGACCGACCCAGTCCCGCCGAAGGCGCTTGACCAATACCCCCTGACGCTCGAGCAGTTCAGCCACCTTGCTGTCCTGGAAGAGGTAGGCTGCCGGCATCGCTTCCTTGCGCACTGCCCCGAACCGATCGTGCACTTCCATCCAGACCGGTCGCGATTCGCCGGTGAGGAAGACCTCGCTGCGCGGACCGGGCGCCGCCGCAGGGCGCCCCGCACCACGCGGTGGGCCGGCCGGTGCGGCGGTACCTGTCGCCGTGCATCCGACGGGTTCGGCAATTACCAGCGGCCGCGGCGCGTTGGCCATCGCGGCCGAGTCGGGCGCCGGCAGCTGCTCAGTGCGAGTGATCGCAACCAGCACGCTGTCCATCCGCGCCGGCGACGAGGCGAGCACGTTGCCGCGGACAATCACCGAGTCGGGGCGCCAGTTGGCCGTGAGCATCCGGTGGCGCTGCATCTCGCGCTTGTGCTCGACGAAGAAGCGGATCGTCTCGAGGACGAAGGCATACGTCGCATCGATCCGGCGCGGGAAGACGTCGTGACTCATCGCCTCGCTCAGGATCGAGAAGCGGGTCATCCCGTTGAGGTTGGTGCCGTAGCGCGGCAACGACTCATAGGTATCCCAGCCTGTGGGATTGGCATTCCCGCCACGGAAATTCCCGTAGGGATAGGTCTCGAACTTGAAGCGATCACGCACGCGCTTGCGCACCTGCTCGAGCACGGTGTCCTGCACCCAGCCATTGCTGGGCGTGCGGTTGGCATTGAGCCCCGGCGACCAGGTGAGTGCATAGCCGTGGTAGCTGCCATCGGTGGTGTGCAGATCCATGAAGAGATCGGGATCCCACGCGTTGATGAGCGTGAGCGAGGCACGCGTCTCGGGGGCATCCTGCTTGACGTAGTCACGATTGAGATCGTAGCCCTGACCGTTCGGGCGCAGGCCCACGAGCGCGGGGCCGTTCTGCTCGCTCCGGTTACGCTCCTGCGGTCCCCACGCGTCGTTGCCATCGGCGTTGTACATCGGCACGAAGATGATCACGACGCTGTCGAGCAGCGGGCGCAGTTTGCCGAGGGTGAGGTCGCGCATCAACTGCTGGACCGCCTCTTTCCCTTCGACTTCGCCGGCGTGAATGTTGGCCTGGATGTAGAGCACCGGCTTGCCGCTCTTCTTCGCGGCGGCCGGGGTGGTCACCAGTGGCCGCGAGAGGATCACGTACGGAAGACGCTTTCCTTGCGGCGAGCTCCCCAGGGTGCCGACCTGCATCTTCGCTCCGCGGTGGGTCAGCGAGTCGAGGAAGGCGAGTACCTCGGCGTGACTCGACGTGCGCGCGCCCCCGGTTCGCTCGGGGACGGTCTGCTGCGCCCCGAGCGGAAGCACGGCACACAGCGAAAGCGCGAGCGAGGAAAGGCGACGATACCGCATCAATGCTCCTGAGGATGAGCCGGGATCACGAGGCGCCGGACCAGATGTTCGGCCACGCCATCGTCCCAGGTGAAGTCGATCTCGGGAATTACGCCGGCACCACTTGGCCGGTTGAGCTGGATGGGCTGCACCCCCCGCGCCGGGCCGTCGACCTGGTACTCGCGAGCGAGGGCCACCGGGTCGTGGAGGAGTCGGATCAGGCGATCCCGTAGCAGGGCCGGGTTTGCGCTGCGGGTGGCCAGGGCACGCACCAGAAGGTAGCCCAGGGCGTGCGGGTCGTCGCCCCCGGTCATCAGGTCGATGCTGCCGCGCTTGAAGGCTTCCATGTAGGCCAGCAACGGCGTCGATCCGCGAGCCGGTGCGAGGACCGCTTCGGTCGCCCACTCGGCGGCACCCTCGGCGAGCCATGGATTGCCATCGAGCAGTGTGAGCTCTTCCGGTGTGTCGAGAAGGCCGGGGGCATTCCCCTCGAGTCGTGCGCCTTCGAAGAGGAGGTGCTGCCATTCGTGCACGGCGGTCACGACCGCAAAGATCGGGGAGATCGCCGGCTCCATCCGGATCGCATCGCGACCCGAGAGGAAGCCGCCGAGTCGGCTCCGCGCGACCGCCGCGGGCCCGGTGAGTTGCATGCTCTGGCCATCACGGACCACCGTGAGCGAGTCATGGTCCTCGATATCGCGCCAGAGGCCGAGCGCGGTCGCGAGGCCGCCCTGCGTCAGCCATTCCGCACCACTCGCATTGAGCGGGCGGATCAGGCGCGAGCCCAGGCGCGCCGCCCCCACCACAGGCACGGCCTGCACCGAGCCGAAATGCGTCGGTTCGAGCGGCGGCGAGGGCACCGTCGCCTTTCCCCAGAAGGCAGCCACGAGCGCTGCGGGCGAGCGATAGCCGGCAGCCGTCTCGATCCAAGCGTTGTTGAGGAGCCAGTTGACGGCGTCCGTCCACCAGACCGTCGCGTCGTCGTAGGCCTCGAGCAGTCCGCGCACCGACGGCTCGAAGCGGGCGTCGGGAACCGTGCGCTCCCCCGCGACGATCCGCCCATCGAGCGTGTCGGTGCGCGCCTGATTCCAGGCACGCCAGCCCGCACCGAAGAGCGAAATGGAATCGGTGGCGACCGGGAACCCCGGCGCCAGAGTCGCCAAGCTGCGCGCGAGCGCGTCGGCCGGGGTGGGTGGCCGGTTCCGCTTGTTCTCGGCGAGCGCGAAGGCGACCTGATGGAGGTCGATGCGCAGGCGCGGAGCGACCCCGAAGATCCGCCGGAATTCGTCATTGGCGGCAGGGCCATTGGCAATCCGCAGCAGCAGGGCGTAGCTGAGCGCACGGCCGACACTGTCGAAGCCGAGGGAAACCCGCTGTGCGTTGAGCATCGCGTCGACGGTGGGTGGACGCAGTCCCACTGCGGCGGCCAGGGCATCACGCTCGGCGGCAATGGTCGCCGCTGTCGGGATGAGAGCGCGCCACGCGGCCGGCACAGCGACATGAGTCAGCCCGGTGCCGACGACCACCTGGCGCAACCGCACTCTCGGCCGCACGGGCCAGCGCACAATGCCCGCGGGAATCTCCTCGGCGATCCAGCGAGTGGTGCGTCCATCCGCTTCGGTGACCGTGCCCTGCATTGCCCCGGAAGCGACCACGCCCTCGAATCGTCGACCGATGGGAGCCGCCGCAAACGTGATGTGGCCATCGACGAGTTGCAGGTCGCGCACGGTGATCCACGCGGTATCGCTGCTCTCGAGCAACAGACGACCGGTACGCCCGGTGAGGCGGAGTTCGCCGCGCTCGGAGCCTACCGGGCTCTGGATCTGCACCGCCCAGCGCGAGGGTGCTTGCGCGGCGACTGGCGCCGTGAATCCGAGCAGCGCTCCGGCGATCACGAGCGCCGCGCGGCGCATCAGCGCTCCCGCGCTCCCTGCGGCCGGCGCACGACGTCGGTCGTCTTCACGGTGGCACCGGGGCTGAGTCGATCGAGGCCGCCGACAACCACGCGGTCACCGAGGTCGATTCCCTTGCGCACTTCGACGAACCCGGGCGAGCGCACGCCGAGCTCGACTTCACGCCGCGCCACCTTGTCGCCTTCGACCACCCAGACGTACGACGCGCCAGCGGTCGGGGAGATCGCCTCTTCGGGAACGATGATCGCCGAGGGCCGCACTTCAGTCGCGAGCCGCGCCTCGATGAACATCCCCGGCTGAAGGATTCCCTGCGTGTTGTCGGCGACAGCCTTCACGGTGATGATGCGCCCCGGCAAGGTGACCACCGGATCGACGAAGTCCACCCGCGCTTCGAACGTCCGCGACGCGATGGCGGCGACCTGAAACGCCACCCGCTGTCCCACCTTGAGTGAGCCGGCATAGCGCTCCGGCACGGTGAAGGTGATCCGCTGGGGCGAGACCGTCTGCAGCGTGAGCAGGCGCGACGCACTGGTGACGTAATCACCCATCGACACAAGGCGCTGACCGATCACGCCGGCGAACGGGGCCCGCACCACGGTACGCGCGAGCCGCAGCTCCAGCAGGTCGAGTGATGCCTGACTGCTCCGCGATGTGGCCTCGGCACGCTCGAGGTCTGCCGGCGCTGCGGCCTTCTCCGCCAGCAGTTGCCGGGTGCGCTCGAGGGATTGCTTCGAGAGATCGCGATCGGCACGCGCGCGTTCCACCTGCGACTTGAGCTCGGCGTCGTCGATCTTCACCAGCGGTGTCCCCGCCGCCACGCGCGCCCCTTCCTTGAAGAGCAGGTCGACGATGCGGCCTTCGACATCGGGGCGCAGTTCGATCTGCTGGAGCGCCTCGATCTGGCCAGTCGCGACGATCGCGTCGGTCACCGTGTCGGAGAACGCCGCTGTCACTTCGACGGGAATCGCCTGCGGTCCGCTGCCCGGCCCACCTGCCGGGGCCTTCGCAGGGGCCTTGCCGCACGCAGCGAGCACAACGGCAGCAACCAGCAGCCGACGAGAAGAAACGATCACGGAGTACTCCGGTCAGGATCATTGGTCAGGCGACGACCCAGCATCGTCTCGAGTGCGGCACGGGCGAGTCGCACGCCGTAGCGCGACTGTACCAGGTCGGCCGCAGCCTGGACGAGTTGTGACTGGGCATCGAGCAGCTCGAGTACGGTCCCGGAGCCGGCACGGTAGCGCGACTGCTGCACCCGCAAGATCTCGGTCGCGACCGCCACACCCGTGGCGCTGATGGCGAGTGCCTGTCGGGAGACATCGTAGTTGGTGTACGCCTCGGTGACGTCGCGTCGTGCCGCGCGTTCAAGATCCTCCCGGATCGCCCGCGCGACATCGCGACTGCTTTTGAGACGGGCGATCGCGAGTTCACGCTGGCCCCCGTCCCAGATCGGCAGGGCGATCGAGAAGCCCATGCTGCGCCGCGTGGTCTGGGTCGGAAAGAACTTGTCGTCGAACTTGCCGAGCGACGCCACCAGCGTCACGGTGGGGAAGTAGCTCCCCTGACGCGAACGAATCTGGAGGTCGGCCGAGCGTTCGGTGGCGCGTGCGGTTCGCCACGCCGGCCCCTGTGCCACGGCCTGCTGCACGGCATCGTCCAGGGAAATCTCGAGGGGGGCCGGCAACAGCGTGTCGATCGGTGCGGCATCGACTGCGGACGCGCGACCGATCCGGCGTCCCAATTGCAGTTGGGCCACCATCAGCGTGGCCCCGCTTCGCAGCACATCGACCTCGGCGCGCTGCAGTTCGAGCAGCACTTGCAGCGAGTCCGACTGCACTGTCGCACCACTCACGACGCGAGCGCGCGCGGTCACCAGCTCTTCGCGGGCACGAGTCCGTCGCTGCTCGGCCACGTCACGCAACTCCCGCGCACCGAGGACGGCGTAGTAGTCGCCTTCCACCTCGAGTGCCGCGGCAAAGCGTGCGCCGAGTTCGGCGGCTTCGGTTCCTTCGAGTTCCACCGACGCGCGCCGCATGTCGTTCCACTTGCGGCCACCGGTGAAGAGTTCGTAGCGCGCATCGAGCGAGGCGCGACCGGTCGCGTTGGCCTGACTACCGGTGCCGACGTTGAACTGCTTGGTCGAGAGTTGCGAGTAGTCGGCCGAGGCCGACACCGACGGCAGCAGGAAGACCAGCAATGCCGCCTTGCGCGCCGATTCGGCGTTGCGAAGGAGACCGACCGACTGGACGTAATCGGGATCGAGCTTCACGGCCTGCTGCAACGCCTCGCGCAATGTCACCACCGGCAGGGTATCGCGCGGCGCCTGACTCCCAAGCATCGCCAACAACAGCAGGGCGCCGATCACGGCTGCTCCGCCGGCTCGAGCACCGGGGCGTGTGCCGTGCGGCGTACCAGGGCGCGCTCCAGCAGCACCCAGACCACCGGGACCACCAGCAAGGTCAGCACGGTCGAGAAGAAGACGCCCCCCACAATGGCATAGCCCAGTGGGCGACGCGACTCGGAGCCCGCGCCGAGGCCGAGTGCGATCGGCACTGCGCCCATGATGGTGGCGACCGATGTCATCAGGATCGGACGCAGCCGGATCCGGCCGGCCTCGAGCATGGCATCGGTGAGTTCCATGCCGCGCTCGCGCAACTGGTTGGCATACTCGACCAGCAGAATGGAATTCTTGGTCACCAGTCCGACGAGCAGGATCATCCCGATCTGCGAGTACAGATTGATCGTGGCGCCGGCAATCTTGAGTGTGAAGATCGCGCCGAGCACGGCGAGCGGCACCGCCATCAGCACGGTGAACGGGTGGACGATCGACTCGAATTGCGAGGCGAGCACCATGAAGACGACGATGATCGCGAGGCCGAAGGCGAGGGTCAGTTCGCCACCGCTCTCGCTGAGCTCGCGCGACTCGCCGCCGAAGGCGATCGTGGTCGACGGCGGCAACTGCGCCCGTACCACACCGGTGAGGGTATCGATCGCCTCGCCCAGCGTGAAGCCGGGGGCAACCGCCGCGCTCAGCGTGAACGCGCGCACTCGATCGAAGTGGGCAATGCCGCGCGGGCCCGTGGTCTCCTGCACCCTGGCGAGGCCATCGAGCCGCACCAGCTGGCCACCCTTGCCGCGTACGAAGAGGGTGGTCATGTCCTGCGGTGTGGCGCGGCGCGCCGGGTCGAGCTGCACCAGCACGTCGTACAATTTGTTGTCGCGGGTGAAAGTGCTGCTGCGGGAACCGCCCAGCATCGTCTGCAAGGTGCTGGCGACATCAGAGACCGGAACTCCGAGATCTTCGGCGCGGTCACGATCGAAATTCACCGTGAGCTCAGGCTTGTTGACCTTGAGGTCGGTGTCGACGTTGAGCAGGCCCGGAATCGCGCGCGCCGCCTTGAGAATCCGTTCGTTGGCCACCAGCAGCGAATCGTAGTTCGGATTCCGCACGATGAACTGGACCGGCGAGCCGTTGCCTCCAATCGCCGGTGGATTGCTGGCGAATGCCTGCACGCCGGGGATGGCGCCCAGCTTGGGGCGGATCTCCTGAAGGATCTGGTCGACGGTACGGTTCCGATCTTCCCACGAGCTGAGGCGCGCGACCACAAAGCCGCCATTGGGAGAGCCGCCACGACCAATGATTGAGAAGATCGAAGCCACTTCCGGCACCGAGGCAAAGACCTCTTCGACCTTCTTCTGGTAGCCGTCGGTGTACGCGAAGGTCGACCCTTCGGGCGCGATGAGGTTGGTGAAGATCACGCCGCGGTCGTCGGCCGGGATGAACTCGCGCTTGAGGGTCAGGAATACCGCGCCCGCGCCAACGAGCAGAAGCACCACGCCGACGAGCACCAGGGCGGGATGCCGCAGCGCGGCGGAGAGCGCTCGGCGATAGCCCGTGGCGAGGCCGTCGAATCCCCGCTCGAGCGCCTTGTAGATCACGCCGTGACTTGGCGGCACCCGCAACACTTTGGCGCAGAGCATCGGCGTCAGCGTGAGGGCGACGAAGCCCGAGATGAAGACGGCGCCAGCCACCGCGATGCCGAACTCGTTGAAGAGCCGCCCCGTGTTTCCCTTGAGGAACGCCAGCGGGATGAACACCGCCATCAGGGAGATCGTCGTGGCCACGACCGCGAAGGAGATCTCGGCGGTGCCGCGACGGGCGGCCACCTCTGGATCCTCGCCCAGTTCTTCCTGGTGTCGGTAGGCATTCTCGAGCACGATGATGGCGTCATCGACCACGATGCCGATGGCGAGGGTGAGCGCCAACAGTGTGAAATTGTTGATCGAGAAGCCGAGCCAGAACATCACTGCAAAGGCCGAAACGATCGACGCCGGAATCGCGAAGGCGGGGATGATCGTCGCGCGCAGGTTGCGGAGGAAGACGAAGATGATGATCACGACGAGGACGGCAGCCTCGATCAGCGTCCGCTGGGCGTCGGCAATCGAGCGCTTCACGAAGACCGACTGGTCGAAGGCCTGCACCAGGGTTGCGCCCGGCGGCAACGCCGCCTGGATCCGCGGCAACTCGGCCCGGATCCCGTCGGCCACATCGAGCAGGTTGGCCTTGGACTGACGCACGACGCCGATGCCGACGGCCGGCACGCCGCCGAAGCGAATCGCCGAGCGGTCGTCCTGCGGCCCCAGTTCGACGCGGGCAATATCGTGCAGCTTGATCAGCACGCCGTTGTTGTTCGACACGGCCAGGTCACCGAACTCTTCCGGCGTCTTGAGTTCGCCCAGCGAGCGCACGGTGAACTCGCGCCGCGACGACTCGATCCGGCCGGCCGGCACCTCGATGTTGCGCGACCGGATCGCCGCGAGTACATCCTGCACCGTGAGGCCGCGGGCCGACAGTTCGTTGGGATCAAGCCAGACACGCATCGAGTAGCGACGCTCGCCCAGGATCTGCGCGCTGCCGACGCCCGGCACGGTCTGCAACCGCTGCTTGACAATGCGATCGGCGACGTCGCTGAGCTGCATCAGATCGAGCGTGGGCGAGGAGAGTGCGAGGTAGTAGAACGGCCGGGCGTCGGCATCCTGCTTGGCCACGACCGGTTCCTCGATGTCGACCGGAAGGCGGCCGCGCACCCGGTTCACGGCATCGCGGACATCCTGGGCGGCCGATTCGATGCTGCGGTCGAGCGTGAATTCCAGGGTGATGTTGCTGCTCTGTTCGGAGCTGCTCGAGGAGAGCGTGCGAAGCCCCTCGACCGTGCTGAGCTGCTCCTCGAGGATGTCGGTGACCGACGATTCCATCACCCGGGGATTGGCGCCGCGCAGCGTGGTCTGCACCGAGATGATCGGCGGATCGACATCGGGGAGTTCGCGCACGGCGAGGCGCTGGTACCCCAGCACGCCGAAGAGGACCAGCGCGAGCGACATCATCGAGGCGAAGACCGGCCTCGAGATCGAGATTTCGGAGATCTTCATGCGGCCAACCTATCTTCTTCGAGAAGCGAGAGGCGAGAAGCGAGAGGCGATCCGGCCTTGCCTCGGGTACGCAGTGACCCACCTGTGGTTTCATCGTGTTTCAGGAGCACCCTGTGGCCCCCAAACTCAGCGCCAGGCAGCAGGCACAGCTGCAGTGGCTCGGACTCGTTCCGCCGCGACTCGAAAAGGCCACCAAGATCATCGAGATGATGTCGACCCACCACGCCGACGACACCCAGATGCGCGCCCTGCGCCGTCAACTCGACGAAATGAAGGCCCAGGCCGCTGGACTCGGCCTCGGCGCGCTCGCCGACAACTTCGGATTCATGGGGATGTTGATGCGGCGGACGGGGGGGCATGAGGTCAAGGTCCGCGGGCTTCGAGAGCTGCTTGCCGGCGCCAAGATCAACTTCGAAGGTGCCTACCGCTCGGCCTCCACGCCCGAACCCGACGCGGAGGACGACGAGACCGGGAAGGTTAGTCCTTGAAGATCTTGTCGAGGATCGGCGAAGCGGTGAACGCGAACATCGAGAAGATGACGGCCGTGAGCATCAGGGTCACAAACGTGAGCGCCGTGATCAGCACGCCCGCGCCGACACCCGCCATCACCATTCCGAAGTAGTACAGCATCGCGTTTCTCCTGGGGCGTCCTCGCCCCTGACACAGGGCGGAAAACCTATCACGGCAACGGGTTGAGCCGCAACCGCGCCCAGTCCCAGCCGGCCAGCCCCCGACGGTTTACCGCCCGGACCTGCACCACCATCCCCGGGGCGACCCCGACCAGCCGGGCCCGCGGCGTCATCACACTCAGCCGGTGGGCCATCGGGTCCGACTCCGGCCCCCAGGTGACTTCGTACCGCGCCACCCCGCCCTCCCGGCTCGCAGTCCAGTGGATCTCGGCGTTCGCTCCGGTCAGCCGGTCGAGAGCCAGACCACCCAGCCGCGAGGGGGAGGAGGCCAGCAGCATCAGGGTCGCCACCGTGGTCTTGCTGGCTTCGGCGATGAGCTGGTGGTTCTCGAATTCGAGCACATCGTGGGGCATGTGGTAGTGGGGGTTCCCCAGGACCGGGTAGGAGCCGATCCCGCCCACGATGTCGCCCCA
>JBDSMX010000150.1:0-15001 GCA_039915645.1 Gemmatimonadales bacterium
TCGGTGACCGTGGGCGCGCCTTCGGTGATGGTGCCGGTCTTGTCGAGGACCACGGTGTCAACGTCGCCTGAGCGCTGCAGCGCCTCGCCGCCCTTGATGAGAATGCCCAGTGCCGCGCCTCGTCCCGTGGCCACCATCACGGCGGTGGGAACCGCGAGCCCCATCGCGCAGGGGCAGGCGATGATCAGCACCGCGACGCTGGCCGCGAAGGCGCGCACGACGGGAGCCTGATCTGCCGCGAGATACCAGACGACGAACGTCGTGATCGCGATCGAGATCACGACCGGGACGAAGATGCCGCTGATCCGGTCGGCAAGCCGCTGAATCGGTGCCCGGCTCCCCTGTGCATCGCGCATCAGTTGCACGATCCGCGCAAGCACCGAGTCGGCGCCGAGGGTGGTCGCTCGAATGCGGAGCGCGCCGGTGCCGTTGATGGTTCCACCGATCACGCGGTCGCCCACCCGCTTGGGCACCGGGAGAGATTCGCCGGTGAGCATCGCCTCATCGGCGGCGCTCTCGCCCCAGATCACATCGCCGTCCACTGCGATGCGTTCGCCCGGACGCACCAGCACTTCGTCACCGTGACTGACCGCATCGATCGGCACGTCGATCTCGCTGCCATCACGCATCACCCTCGCGGTGGCGGGCTGCAATTGCGCCAGTGCGCGCAGTGCCGTGCTGGTGTTGCGCTTGGCGCGCGCCTCGACGGCATTGCCCGCAAGGATGAAGGCGATGATGAGGATCACCGCTTCGAAATAGCTGTCCGGCGCGAGCCCGTGACTCGTGAAGAGTCCGGGCATCACCGTTGCCACGACCGAATAGACGAACGCCGCGCCGGTACCGACCGCGACGAGGGTGTTCATGTCGGCCGAATGGTGCCGGAAGGCGCTCCACGCGCGGACGTAGAAGTGGCGCCCCGTCCAGCTCATCACGAACACGGTGAGTGCAAGCAGGGCCCACCCGATCAGCGGAGAGGCGCCCTGATTGTGTGCTCCCCCAGTCATCATCGGCATCGACAACAGCATCGCGATCGCACCGAGGACGCCGGTGATGATCGCCTTGAGGCGGAGCTCCCGGTATTCGTCCTGCTGGGCCAGGTCCCGCGCCGATTGTTCGTCGATCGCCGACCGATTGGCAATCGGCAGCGATGCGCCGTAACCGGTCGCCTCGATCACCTCGACAAGCCGCTCTGGGGTGAGGCGCGCTGGATCGAATCGCACGGTCGCGTTGGCGAGCATCACGTTCACATCGGCCTGATTCACGCCCGGCTCCCGCTGCAGCGCCGATTGGATTCGGGCCTGACAGGCGGTGCAGGTCATCCCCTCGACGGGGAGGGTGATCGTCGCCTCGGAGCGATGCGCCGGCGCATCAGGTGTGGTGCCCATCGCCCACCTCCGTGGCGGCTTCGACCACCAGTTCGCCATGCAGCATCCCCATGCCACAGCTCATCGGGTAGCGCCCGGCGGCCATCGCGGGGAGTTCCACGGCCGTCCGCTGGTGGGGCGGAAGGAAGCGCCGGATGTTGAAGGCGGGGATCACGATCTCCTCCGAGCAGCTCGAAGTTTCCTGCCGGTCGAAGACGAGCCGGGCCGGTTGACCCGCCAAAACCCGCACCTCCGCGGGGTCATACCCCCCTCGAACGGTGATCACGACTTCCTGGACGCCAGCCACGCTCGTGGCTGCTCCGCTGCTCCGTGCCGCGAAGAAGAACCACCAGTTCACCGCGCCAATGGCGGCGATCCCGAGGATGACCACCAGGGCGTTCACGACGGAGAAACCACCGGCGTCGCTCGATAGCCTGCACTGGTGACTGCTGCGGCCAGCGCGTCGGGGGTCGGCCCCCCAGGGCCGGACTCGATCACGGCGCGTCCGATCTGGACACTCTGGACCGTGGCTCCCGCGATACTGCCCAGCGCCTTGTTCACGGCATTGAGGCAATGGCTGCAGCTCATTCCTTCGATATGCAAAGTGACCGTCGACATTACCCCTCCAGGGTATCTTCTTCCCATCCACGTTATATAGGGGGTGGGGGTATGTCAAGGGTGGCGCCAATGGCACGCCCCCTGCACACTTCGCCCCTCTCATGGATTCTCCTGGCGCCACCCCACTCGAAGCCTTCGTCCCGGTGCTCACCTGGGCGGGGTCGCGGCCGAGCATCGCCGAGATCCATACCTGGCACGAGGCGCTGCACGACGCGGTCGCCTCGCTGATGCCGGCCGAGCTGGTGGCGTGCTGGCTCTATCCGGCGCGGGGCGGAGTCGTGCTGGTGGGACCTCCCTCGCTGACGGCCGAGGTTCTCTCACCCCCGCTGGCCGAACCATTGGTGCCGCAGGAAGGGCTGTTCACCCTCGAGGATCAGCTGCGTACGGGTGGCTATCAGTCAGCGATGGCGATTCCGATTCGCGCCGAAGTGCAGGACGTGGGTCTGCTCCTGGTGGGTGCGTTCGCCGAGAATGCCTACACGCTCTACGATCAACGCAAACTTCATCGCGTCGCGGCGCAGCTCAGCACCTGCTGCCGTCGTCTCGCGTCATATCCGTGGGTGCGTCCGCGGGCGGCGGGAACCGATCACAACAGCACCGTGACCGGCGTGACCGAAGGGCTGCTCGAGGCGATGCGCCGCGCGCGCAATGGCAGCGACCTGGTCCAGCTCGCCTCCGACGCGCTCGCACTGCAGTTGCCGCACGATCGACTCGAACTCATCGCCGTGGCGCCGGCTCCTGATTGCTGGGCGCTCGTCGGCGGCGAACGCGGATCGGTGGCTTCGCTGAGCATCGACCCCGATGCGGCCGAAGGGATCGACGCGCTGGCGCACCGACTCGGCTCTCGTGCGATTGGTCGCGTCAGTGACCTGCGTGACATCGACAGTCGCTGGCCCAGCAGCTACGACTCACGGTCGGCCGAGCGGACGCACGGTGTGCTCGCGGCGCGACTCGAGGTGGGCGATGAACTGGTGGGGTGGCTCTGGCTGGGGAGCGAGACGCCGGATTTCTTCCGGGAGGAAGATGAAGCGGTGGCGCGACTCGCGGCAGAACTGCTGGCACCGCGCGTCGCTGCCTGGGCCGCTCGCGCCGAACTCGCCGGAGCGTGGGGCTAGACCACTGCGATGCGCCAAGCGCGCATCGCAGTGTCTGGCGTACAGGGGTGTTCGCTAGAGGGTCGCGCTGACCCGAAGCGCCACATTCCGGCCCGGATCATCGGCATACAGCTTGTAGCGGCTCAGGAATGCGCGATACGCGGTATCGAAGAGGTTCCGCACCTGCAGGTCGAGACGCAGCGGCAACTGCCCGCCCGTGAGCGCCACCCCGGCACCGATGTTCGTGATGGTGTAGCCCGCCGGTGCGGTGTCCTCGGGGTCGAGCCGCGACTGGCGCGCGTTCGATTCGGCACCGACCTCGAAATACGGTGCCCCCACTCCGCGCCAATCCTTCCCTTCGAACCGGATCGACCCGTTCACGCGAAGCGGCGCGACAAAGGCGAGCGGAATCCTAAGCGAGCTGTTCTCACCATGGGTGAAGTCGGCGGCCGCGCGAAGATGCAACCAGGCTCTTGGGTGATACTCCATTGATGCTTCGACACCTGTCAGCAACGCATCTCCCTGTGACACGTCAAAGATTTGGAAGCCTGACTCCGGGTCGATGATACCCGAGGGCCGTGGGTAGATGTAGTTGTTGACGGCGTTGCGGAAGATCCCGAGTTCGGCCCGGATCGCGCGCTGTTGCACCCGGATCGCCGCGTCCACATTGAAGGATGTCTCGTTCTTCAGCACCGGATTGCCACGTTCGAAGCGTACGGTTCCCTCGTGCACGCCGTTGGAGAAGAGCTCGAACGGCGAGGGTGCCCGGAAGCCGCGGCCCGCGTTGACCACGAGCGCAACCCCGTCGGCCAAGCGGTAGAGTGCTCCGACGTTGCCGGCGAGCGAGTGATAGTGCCGAGTGCCGGCATCAAGCCCGAGTTCTGCATCGCTTTCGTTGTCCAGTGTGCGCTGGTCGAAGCGGGCGCCGAACGAGAACTGCCAGCGACCGATCTCGAGTTGCTCGAATCCGAAGGCACCGACTCCGGTGGTGGTGCTGTTGGGAATCAGGGTCTCCTCGCCGAATTTCGAAAAAGTCGTCCGGAGGAACGACACCCCGACCACACCGGCGGCGTGTGCGCTTGATGCAATGTGCAGGTGCGCGTTTGCCGTGGTGGTCCGCGAGAGCAGGCCGAGGGCGACAACCGTGGCGTCGGCATCTTCGAACTCGCGACGACGATTTTGCTCCAGGCCCAGATCGAACTCCAATCGTGTGCCCCCACCGAGAGCGACATCCCCAGCCAGCTTGCCCCGACGTGCCCCGATCCGCTGGTAGCCGGTCGCGTCGGGCGCTTCCGCCGGGTCTTCGTGAATCTCCAATCGTTCATTCCGTTGGGTGTACGTCGCCGTCACGTTGCCCCGGCCACCGTGCACACCGGCCGATAGCGATCCCCCGAGCATCGAGAGCCCGGAGTTCGACAGGTCACCGGCAGGCGTGCGGATATTCTGCTGCGACCTGCCCGAAAGCGTGCCCCGGAACCCGAAGCGGCCCGCGGCGCCTTCGAGCAAGGCACTGCCATCAGGGGCATGGCCGTTGCTCGCCCAGGATGTAGAGAGCTCCCCACGCAGAAGCCTGCGGCCGACTCCGGCATCAGGAAGGTCGCGCTGCACCACGTTGATCACACCGCCGAGGGCATCGGAGCCGTAGAGCACGCTGGCAGGGCCGCGGATCACTTCAATGCGATCCGCCGTGGCGGTCTCCACGTTCGGGGCATGCTCATCGCCCCACTGCTGGGTTTCCATCCGCTGCCCGTCGTCGAGGATGAGCACCCGGTTGCCGCCGAGGCCGCGGATGACTGGCTTGCCGATCCCCGAGCCGGTGGAGTTGTTGCGCAGCCCGGGGAGTCCTTCAAGCACCGCGCCCAGCGACGGTGCCTGATGCGAGGCCAATGCCTCCCCCGACAACACCGACAACGGCTGCGGGGACTCAAGCGCCGATGTGGCAAGCGGTGTCGCCGTAGTCTGGATCGGCGGGAGCTCGATCACCGTGCGCGCCAGCGTCACGTCGAACTGCAGATCGGCACTACGCACGACAATCCGGCCGATGCGCGGACGGAATCCGATGGCCGCCACCGAGATGCCATAGGTGCCCTCGGGGACCCGGTCGATTCGATAACGCCCGTTCTGGTCGGTCCGGGTGGAGCGATGCGCCTCCAACAGGACGATCTGGGCCGCGACGATCGGCGCGCCCGCGCTGTCGATGACTCGACCGGAGACGGCGAAGGGCCCGACGGGATTGCCGCCAAACAGGGCGGCAAGAAAGATGTACTGCAACATGATGCGCTCCATACGAGACAGGGAAGCCGTGATGACTGTCATGCACGGCAACTACCCCGCACGCCAGGCGTGCGAGGAGACGGTCAATGATTCGGGATCGTCAGCCCTGGAGAGGTGGAGCGCGGGCACCGAGGACGCCGACAGGCGCCCGGTCACGCGGGGTGTCGACTGTAGTCGACGAACAGGCAGAGTAAACGACCGGGGTGAAGCGCCCCGGAGAAGGGAGTGCCTCGGCAGGTGGAGCGGCGGCGACCGGAGCACCGAGCTCGCAGCGTTCAACGTGACAGTTGGCGTCACGCGATTCGATGTGAATCTCGCTCTTGCGAACTGTGCCGGAGTGGAAGACCAGCGCATCGGCGAACGGCACCAGCGTGCCGCCCCCGAAGAGCACCATGGCGACGAGGGAGCGCACGCGACGGCTCAGCTTCACGTCATCCCCGTCGCGAGCTGGTCCACCCCGGTCCCATCGCGCCGCTTCGGCGGACCATCCACCGGCAGCATGAACCAGAAGGTGCTCCCCTTGCCGTGGATCGACTCGACGCCAATCTGACCACCATGGAGCTCCACGAAGCGCTTGCAGAGCACCAGGCCGAGGCCGGTGCCCTGCGCGGCTCGCGATGCCGAGGCGTCGACCTGCGAGAACTCCTGGAAGAGCTTCCCCATGTCCTCGCTCTTGATCCCAATCCCGGAATCCGAGACCGAGACCCACACCACATCTCGCGTCGCCAGCTTCACCGCCTCGCCGAAGCGTGACAACGCCACGCTCGGCATCGGCGCGACCGTCCGCACCGCTGACACGGTGATGCGGCCACCTTCGCCGGTGAACTTCGAGGCGTTGGAGAGGAGATTGAAGAGGATCTGTCGAATGCGGGTGCCATCGGCGACGACTTCGATCGACACACCTTCCGGCAGGTCGACGGTGCACTCCTGGTTCTTCCCGCTCCGCAACGAGCTGGTGTCGGTGACCGCGCCGACAATCGCCTCGCGCACATCGCAGGTGGCCAGCGAGAGCGTCATCCGCCCGGCCTCGATCTTCGAGAGATCGAGCACGGAGTTGATCAGGCCGAGCAGGTGCTTGCCGTTCCGGAGAATCGCCTCGAGGAATTCCTTCTGCTGTTCCTCGAGCGGCCCGAGTCCTTCGGTGAGGAGCAGGTCGGAGAAACCGATGATCGCATTGAGCGGCGTGCGCAGCTCGTGCGACATGTTGGCGAGGAATTCACTCTTGAGCTGCGTGGCGCGCTGCAGCTCCTTGTTCTTGGTCGCGAGCATCCGCTCGTTGCGGCGCAACTCCTCGAGCACCGTGGTGCGATCGAGGCCGAGCACCACCTGGTCACCGAGGGTCTGGAGCAGCTGGCGATCGTGCTCGCCGAAGAAGCGGCCATCCTTGCGATTGTAGGCGCACACGGCACCGACGACGAGGCCGGCCGAGCGCAGTGGCACCATCGCGGCGCTGGTGAGTCGGCCGGTGAGCTGCTCGTGCGGATGGTTGCGGGGGTCGAGCTCCATATTGTCGACCAGCACCGCTTCATCGTGCACGATCACGTGACCCA
Organism: Gemmatimonadales bacterium; assembly: GCA_039915645.1. Taxonomy (GTDB): domain Bacteria; phylum Gemmatimonadota; class Gemmatimonadetes; order Gemmatimonadales; family GWC2-71-9; genus Palsa-1233. Next base: position 6,901 of record JBDSMX010000150.1, read on the forward strand.
CCAGCGAGCGTTCCATCGGCACCAGCGAACCGACGGCCGGAAGCAACGGCCCGGCGCCCGCGACGACGCGGACGAAGCGGCCCTCTTCCACCACCAGCATGATCGCGCCGCCTTCGGCCTCGAGGAGGTCGGCGGCAGCCTGGGCAATCTGGCGGTTGAGTGCCGCGAGATCGTTGCCGGCGAGGAGCGCGGCGGCGAGGTCGCGCAGGCGCTCGAGTTCGCGATTGCGGCGGTCGGCGGCGGCGAGTGCGCGGGAGAGCGATTCCTTCTGGCGGCCCGCCGCAGCCCGGCCGCGCTGCAAGGTGATGAGCGCCAGGAACGAGGCGAGGGCCGCGAAGCCCAGGCCGGTATCACGAAAGTCCTTGGCGAGGAACGCGACCGAGAGCCAGCCGGCCACCAGCGCATAGAAGACCAGCGGACCGGTTCCGAAGAGACTCTCGTACCACGCCCGGGGCAGCGGCACCGGCTGCTTGCGCCGGTCGCGCATCACCCCGGTTGGCGGGCCGTCACTCATGCCCCAACCTCGTCGCGCTCTTCGATGATGGAATGGAAGACGGTAGTACCGTGCGCCAGCATTTCTCGGAGATAGGGGCGACACATGCCGCACTGGTCGCCGCAGCCGGTGGCCTCCTGCAGATCCCGAAGATCCCACCCCTCGGCCTGCGCCAGAGGCAGCAGCCGCTCGAAGGTGGCGCGCATACAGACGCACCGGTCAATGCGGAGTTGGGGGAGCCAGGAATTGGTGGAGGGCATCACGTCGAAATGTAGCGAAACTCATCGAGAAGCGAGAAGCGAGAGGCGAGAAGCGGGGCCTTCCCGAGAAGGGCCGGTCTTGCCCCCGCGGCGGCTTTCTCTCGCTTCTCGCTTCTCGGGGCTCCTAGACCTTGTGATACACGACCCTTCCCGCCTGCTCCCCGTCTTCCGCCTGATAGAGCTCGAAATCGTGGAAGAAGGCCGGAGACTCGGTGCGCAGGGTCTGGAGCACCCGGACGGCGAGCCGGCGAATCTCGCGCTCGGCGCCTTCACCGAGGCGGAGCTCGAGCATGGTGCGCCAGGCGCGGATGTTCCCGCTCACCACGATCTTGGTCTCGGTCCCGTTGGGAAGGACCGAACGCCCCGCTTCGCGGGCGAGTTTGCGCCGATGGATCTTGTCGGCGACCCAGGAATAGCGCTCCATCAGCTTCTCGACCGAGGCGACGTAGCTGGCCTGCGCCGCCTCCATCTGCGCCAGCCATGCCGCCTCGAGGGCCTCATCGCCCTGCACCGCCGGCGGCATCACGAACGCCGCATCAGACTCGTCGACGTATCGCTGCGAGAGCTGGGAATAGCCGAAGCCGGCGCGGTGGCGCACCAGTTCGTGGGTCAGCGACCGAGAGACCCCTTCGATGAGCAGCACATAGACCGCGTGCTCGAAGACCGACCCGTGGCCCTGCTTGAGGATGTTGCCGAGGTATTCCGCCGTGCTCCGCCCCGCCGGATTGTGCTGGCTCATATAGCAGAGCCGGCCCGCGAATTCGGCGAGTTTTTCGCCATCGGTGCCCGGCTCCTTCCACTGCACGCCGAGATGGGTGGGCTCGAGGAATTGGGGACGGGCGATCAGCGTGACGACGGGTTCGCGGTAGAGGCGCATGGCTGGTCGTGGCGTTGATGGTGGAGCGACAGGGCTGCATGGCAGCGGCGCGGCGGAAGATAAGCGCCCCTCCCGGTCACCGCTCAGGTGGTCGGCGCTGGTCCGGCCCAGCGCCCGCTCGCCCAGGTCGCGTTGGTCTCGATGGCGCGCAACTGTTCGGCGACGCCATCGGGGAGCGCCACGGCATCGGGGCCAACCTTGAGGCGCTGGATCGGATCGGCCGCCGCACCGAGGATGACGCCGGGGTTCCAGATGCCATCAGGGTCGAAGGCCGTCTTGAGCGCCCGAAACACGCCCATCACCGTCTCGCCATAGAGCGCGGCCAGCGTGCCGGCGCGCAATCGACCGGCACCGTGTTCGCCCGAGGTCGTGCCGCCGAGTCGGATCACCGCGACTGTCACTTCGTCGAAGACGGCGCGGACCCGTTCGCGCCAGTCGGGGTCGTTCAGGTTGGGAAGCAGGTTCACGTGCACGTGCCCGTCACCGGCATGCCCAAAGAGCACGGCATCGATTCGCTGGCGCGCCGTGGCCGAATCAATGGCGTCGAGATAGTCGGCGAGTTGTTCGGTGGGAACGCAGCCGTCCTCAATGACTTGCAGTGAACGCCGACCATCGGTGAGCCCCGCCAGCATCGGCGATGCGCCGTGACGCACCGCCCAGAGCTGCTCGATGCTGGACGGTTCGAGCGCGGTCGCGACATCGAGCGCCATCGGGGCAATGGCCTGGACCAGTTGATCCAGCCGCTCGGAGACCTCAGCGGAGCTATTGCCCTCGAGATCCACCAGCAACAGCGCCGCCGCTTCGCCGAGCAGGCCGGGTCGTTCCGGCGTTTCGACGCGCTGCTGCACCAGCCTGAGGAACGAGGTGTCGAGGAGTTCGAGCGCCGACGGGTCGTGTGCCCGGATGGCCGCCAGAATCGGCGCGAGGTCGTGACGATCGCGCAGCGCGATCCGCAGTGAAACGCGGGCGGCCGGAATCGGATCGAGCCGGACCACGATGTCGGTGATCACGCCGAGCGTGCCCTCGGCGCCGATCACGAGGTCGATCAGGTCACCCGAGGTGAGCACCTGATCGAGCGCATAGCCGGCGCTGTTCTTCCGCACCTTGGGGAAGGCCGCGCGAATCTCGTCGGCGTGTGCACCGAGAAGCGGCGCCACCGTGGTATACCACTTCACCATCACCGGATGGCTCAGATCGGGCGGCAACCCTCGCACCAGGGTCAGCGGCCCTGCCGTCGTCTCGAGGGTGAGTTCCTTGATCCACGGGCGAACGCTGCCGTAGCGCACGGTACGCGCACCGGATGCGTTGGTCGACACCATCCCGCCCAGCGTGGCCCAGGCACCGCTCGAGGGGTCGGGAGGAAAGCGAAGCCCTTCACGTCCCGCGAGCGCCTGCAGGTGCGCGAGCGGAATCGAGGGCGAGAGCCTGGCGGTGCGATGGCGGGCATTGACCACGCAGCGCCCCGACTCGAAGGCGGTGAGGTCGAGCATCAAGCCGTCGCCGAGGTTGCCGCCATCCATCGCACTGCCGGCGCCGCGGGGCGTGATCGACCAGCCCTCACTTCGTGCATCATCGATGGCGGCGCGCAGTTCGGCGAGGAAAGTCGGACGGACCACGGCCGCGGGGATGATGCGATAGATCCCGGCGCCTTCGCTGTAGCGGGCGCGGCGGACCGGATCGACGGCCTGTGCCGAGAAGGTCATCGGTCGCTCGAAGCTGTTGCGGGAGTGGGTCGCGCGGCGCGTCGGGCGTACTGCACCACGGCGCGGACCGCGGCATTCGACGGCGCGGCGAGCGCGGCCATCGCCGTCAACTGATACACCTCGCGGCGTGACATTCGGACCGTCGACCGCGGTGCGAGGACACCTCGCTGTGCCTCGAGCAAGGCGAGCGTCCGGCAGGCGTGAAGCAGTGGCGTGAGACAGAAGAGCCGCACCCGAACACCGCGGCGTGGCAGAAGCGTGATGTACTCCACCGCGGGAGCGACACTCGCCTGCGCCTCGGCCAGCAACGGTACCAGCACCTGCCACGATTCTCGCTCCCGACCCGCAGCAAACATCTCACCGCGCGCGAGTCCGACTGCATCCCGGATGTCGGTCGGCACGTGGTCGCGGTCGAGCTGTTTGTCGGCCGAGACATCGCGGATGATGTTGGTGAGTTGCAGCACCAGCCCGAAGCTGGGTGCGAGCTCCTCGAGTCGAGCGGCGATGGCGGGTGTGCGCGGTGGCTGGTGATCAACGAAGAGCCCCGTGAGCATGTGTCCCACGGTGCCGGCGACATAGAAGCAGTAGCGGCGCAGCTCCGCCATAGTCGCGAAGAGTGGCTGATCGTGTCGATCGTCGGGTGGCAGCGACGACGCCATCCCGTCGATCATTTCCAGCACCCACGGTCGGATGGCCTGCTGCTGCCCCGTCGGCAACCGATGCAGCTCGCCGAGCACCAGTGGCGTGCCGCCCATCAACTCGCGAACGTCGGGATCGAACTGCGACAGATCAAGATCGTCAACCCGTTGCGTGGGGTCGATGACGGCACGTCGCAATGCGGCGAAATGATGAAGGCGGCGATCACGGAGCAAGCCGGGCTGGTCTTCGATGGAGTCGGCGATCCGGCAGACGAGGTAGCTCACCGCCACGGCGTGCGAGAGCGCTTGCGGGAGCAGTCGGATGACGAGTGCGAAGGTCCGCGAAACATCGGGCAGCACGCGGGCGCAGAACGCGCGACCATCGTCACGCACGGCTGTCATCGATGCGAGGCACCGAGCGGCTGCGGGGTCGAATCCGGCTTGGTGACCTTCTTCTTCGCCGCTCCGGTGTCGGGCGCGACGGCGGGCGCCGCAACTTCTCCGGGGTCACCGAACTTCTTCGTCAACCGATTCAGCAGCAGTCCGACCCGGATCGCCACGGGATGATTGGCCGGGACGACCTGGTCGAGTGAGTGTCCATCGCGGGATGGATCGGCGAGTGGACGGTAGACCGTCTCGATCGTGATGGTGCTGTGATTGGCCGACGAAGGATCGGCCCAGGCGCGCAACCGCACGATCCCGACTCCCAGCGGACGGCGAGTGGTGGGGCGGAGCGTTGCGGCATCGAACCAGCCGGTCTCGAGCCAGCCGTCGGCGTTCTCGGTCCGGCGCACCGGAATCGAATCGGCGTCGAGGGCAAGAGCGAGTTCCTGCGTCGCCTCACGTGTCGACAGCTCCCACTCCACCACGGTCGCACTTGGCAACGAGAGAAACGGTGGCCGTGTGGTGGTCGGATAGCAGCCGACACCGAGCACGAGCACCGCGAGGATCGCAGCGCGCTTCACAGGCCGAGTTCCATCGGTACCGGCATCGCGCCGCTCCAGTCGTAGAAGCCCTTGCCGCTCTTCTGGCCGAGAAAGCCCGCCGTCACCATCCGCCGGAGGAGTGGTGGCGGGGCATACCGGGGCTCACGGTATTGATCGAACATGATTTCGCCGATCCGTACCACCGTGTCGAGCCCCACGAAATCGAGCAGCGTCAGTGGCCCCATCGGATGGCCGGCGCCAAGCTTCATCGCGGCATCGATTTCGGCGATGCTGCCGGTGCCGTGCTCGAGCGCGCGCACGGCATCGATGAGATAGGGCACCAGCAGCAGATTGACGATGAAGCCTGATTCGTCACGCGCCGTCACCGGCGTCTTGCCGATGGCCTGAACGAATGCGAGTGCCGCCTCGATGGCTGCCGGAGCAGTCCGGATCGACCGCACCACCTCGACGAGCGGCATCATCGGCACCGGATTGAAGCAGTGCAGGCCGAGGAGGCGCTCGGGATGCGCCAGCCCGACCGATTGATCCACCACGCTCAGCGACGATGTATTGGTCGCGAAGAGGGCGTCGCTACGGCAGACACCCTCGAGTGCCCGCCAGAGTTGCTGCTTCGCCTCGAGCGACTCGACAATGGCCTCGATCACGAGATCGCAGTCGGCGAGCGCATCGAGCGACGTCGCGAACGAGAGGCGCGCGAGCGTCGCGTCGCGGGCGTCACTGGTGAGCTGGTTCTTCTCGACGAACTTCGCGAGGGACTTCTCGATCCCGGCGCGGGCACGTGGCCATTGCGCTGCATCGGCGTCGTGCACCAGTACGGCAAAGCCGCCGGTGGCCACGGCTTGCGCGATGCCGCTTCCCATGAGGCCGCTGCCGACCACCGCGACGCTGCGGATGGTCATTTGTCCTCGAGCGCCTTGCGCACTTCGGTGGTGATGTCGCGCACGACTTGACCCACTTCGCGGGCGAGGCGCGACGAATTCGGCCCTTGCGGCGCGGCGCCGGGCGGCAACGAGGGCTTCCGCTCGAGTTCGTCGAGCAACCGCTCGAGGCCGAGCTGCGCGCGAGCCGCCACCGGGCGGAACTGGCGCGACACCGCCACGCCGGCGGCGGCACCGGGAACTATGGGAATGATTGCCGCCAATTCAGGAGCGCCGAGCACCACCATGAGCACGCCCCCGATGAGCCCGCCGACACCGAGCGCCGTTGCGCCGCCGACATACGCTCGCCGGGTCCGGCGCAGCGTCGCGGCAATCGTCACGTGACAGAAGCCCGCCTCCAGCGGCGTGATGACCACGCTGATCAACTCGGCGCGTTCAAGATACGGCTTGCCGCTTCCGTCGAAGATCTTGCGCATCTTGCGCATCGCGCCGGCAAACGGGCTCATCGGCTCGAAGGTGGTGCGCCCCACGGCGGCCCGCTGAAGCACGAAGTGCTCGCGCGATTCGAGGTAGCGCGCAATGGCCAGCGCGATGCCCTCCTCGGTGCCCTGCACAACGCGCTCGCTGGTGAGGTCGGCGCGACCGAACCAGGCATCGAGCGTGTCCGTTGGCTCCGCCGGCACCGCCCGGGTCCGCTCCTCGAGGAGCGCCTGCCGAAGATGTTGCTCGGGGATGCCGACTTCCTTGCCGAGCGCGAGGAGTTCATCCTCGCTGACGCCATCGCCGATGTCACTCGATGCCGCCTGAAGCTCTGCCGCGCGCTGCAACAGCCGGTCGAAAGTGGCGCGATCGATGCGCGCCGGAAGCTTGGGTTCCATGGGTGTTTCGCTCAGCCGGGGAATGCTTCGACGATGACGGCAATCCCTTGTCCGCCGCCGATGCACGCCGAACCGAGTCCGAAGCCACCACCGCGTGCGCGCAATGCGTGCAGCAGATGCGCCGTGATCCGCGCACCGCTTGCGGCGAGGGGATGACCGATCGCGATTCCGCCGCCGTGGATGTTGGTGCGGGCGCGATCGAGACCGAGTTCCTTCTCCACCGCGAGGTATTGTGCCGCGAAGGCCTCATTCACTTCGACGAGCGCCATCTGCTCGAGCGTCATTCCCGCCATCGCGAGCGCCTTGCGGGCGGCGGGAACGGGGCCGATGCCCATCATTTCGGGCGGCACGCCGGCAACACCCCACGCGACGAGTCGACCGATTGGCTTCAGCTGATGCGACGCGGCGGTAGCGGCCGTGCTGAGGACGAGCATCGCGGCGCCGTCGTTGATGCCGGATGCCGTCGCGGCAGTCACCGTGCCGCCCTCGCGAAAGAGCGCGGGCAAACGCTCAAGCGACTCGCGCGTTGCCCCGGCGCGAATATGCTCGTCGGCCAGCCAGGGCAGCTGCTGCTTCGTCTTGCGATCCCGGATCGGCACCGGGATCACCTCATCGCGGAAGACGCCATCACGCCACGCCGCGGCCGCAGCCTCCTGTGAACGGATCGCGAACTCTTCGCACGCCTGGCGGGAGACACCATAGCGCTCGGCGAGATTCTCTGCCGTCTCTCCCATCGAGCAGCCAGCGAACGAATCGCGCAGCCCTTCGAAGAGGGAGTCCTCGAGCAGTGGCGACGGGCCGTACTTGATCCCCCAGCGGGCACCGCGCACCACATGCGGGGCCTGACTCATCGATTCGGTGCCACCGGCGAGTACCACGGTCGCTTCACCAAGCAGCAGTCGATGGGCGCCCTGCACGACCGCCTCGAAGCCCGAGCCACAAAGCCGGTTCACGGTGACGGCGGGAGTTTCGACCGCGAGCCCGCTGCGCAGGGCCACGTGGCGCGCGCAATACATCGCGTCCTTTGAGGTCTGCATCGCGTTGCCGACGATGGCGTGATCGATGAGCGAGGGATCCACTCCGGCGCGCTGCACCGCGTGCTCGGCAGCGATGACGCCGAGGTCGGTGGCGCTGAGATCCTTGAGCGTCCCACCGAAGGTCCCGAAGCCGGTGCGGACGGCCGACAGAAAGACAATGTCAGTCATGGCTGGAATATGGCGCAGGGCCGCCGCCACTGCTCACGCGCCGAGCTTGGTCCCGCACTCCGGACAGTGCTTCCAGTGGCGCTCGATCTCTTCGCCGCACGCGGGACAGGCCGGATGACGCTGATCGGCTCCGCAGAACGGGCAGAACTTTACTACCCGGCCGTCGGGGAGCGGCTCGGTGCAGCTCCAGCAGGTGGCCGATGGCGGGGTGAACTGGACCGC
>JBDSMX010000188.1:0-10646 GCA_039915645.1 Gemmatimonadales bacterium
GCTACGCCACCACCGCGCCGGATGCACTGGTGCTCTGGGAAGCGCAGTATGGTGACTTTGCCAACGGCGCCCAGGTGATGGTCGACCAGTTCATCACCTCCGGCTTGAGCAAGTGGGGCGTCACGTCGCGGCTCACGATGCTGTTGCCGCATGGCTACGAAGGGAGCGGCCCGGAACATTCGAGCGCGCGACTCGAGCGCTACTTGCAAGCGTGTGCCGAAGGAAATATCCGCGTTGCGAATCCGACGACGGCGGCGCAGTACTTCCACCTGCTGCGCCGGCAGGCGCTCGCACCGGAAATTCGGCCGCTGGTGGTGATGACGCCCAAGTCGCTGTTGCGGGCGCAGTCGGCGGGTTCATCACTGGGCGATCTTTCCGGTGGCGGCTTCCAGCCGGTGTTCGGCGATGCCCCCTCTGGCGACGCCAAGCGGTTGCTGCTGTGCAGCGGCAAGGTGTATTACGACCTGCTCAAGGAGGCGGGTGATGGGAATCCGCGCCCGCCGATCGGTCGCGTCGAGCAACTCTATCCGTTTGCCGACGAGGAATTGAAGGCGCTCTTGGCGCAGTATCCTGCGCTCACTGAGGTGACCTGGGTACAGGAAGAGCCGCAGAACATGGGCGCGTGGAGCTTCATCGCGCCGCGACTCACGGCAATTCTCCCTGCGGGTGTGGCGCTGCGCTATGTCGGCCGACCGGCACGCGCGTCGACGGCGGAAGGCTACGATTCGCAGCACAGGGTGGAGCAGAAGCGGATTGTGAGTACAGCGCTGGCGACAGGGTAGTCATCGCGCGCGGCCGGAGGCCGGTAGGGTAGTCATCGCGAGCCCCCGCAGAGCGGGGGCGAAGCGATCCCGACGAAAAAAGCGGAGCCAGGGTTTTGGCTCCGCTTTGGTTTGCGGGATCGCTTCGCGGCCTTCGGCCGCTCGCGATGACGGCGGCCTACGGCCGCCGTCAGTCCGGCGGCAGCAACGGCCTTTCACTCGCGTTCTTCGCAAGCGACTTGAGCGGCTCGGAGAGATGCTCGCCGTAGTGCAGCAGGAAGACGCCGCGCGCACGCTTCGCCATCAGGAAGGCGAGGAGCGGGGTGTCGGCCTTGGCGGCGTTACACGGCCGGCACGCGAGCACGAGGTTGTCCGGACGGTCGTAGGCCGACTGGCCGCGACGCGGACGCACGTGATCGAGCGTGATGGTGTCGGGAGGAACCCGGGTGCCGCAGTAGGCGCACACCGAGCCGTGGTGTGCCAAGAGCCATTCGCGATGGGAGCCGTAGGAGCGTCCGGGAGACTTGCGAAGGCGGGAGCCAGTACTGCCGTTGGTGGTTTCCAGCTCTTCGGCTGGTGGGGCGACGTTGGTGCCGCCGCGTCGTCGAGTTCGTGCCACGAAAATCCTTTTGAGGTTCAGTTCTTCAGTGCGGTAACGCTAACGGCGTGACGGCGGTTCCGCGAGGGCGATCGAACGGTCAGTGGCCCAGGACCAGCGACGAGACCAGCACCGAGAGCCCTACCAGCACCAGCAGCAGCACGGCTTCGCGCGCCCTGGGTGTCCGGGTCCCGCGTCCCGCCCCTTCCAGAAATGAGGAAATGGACGAGGGCTGTATCGTCGGAAAGGCGTCGAGGACGCCGAGCACAGCCTCAGCCTTGACCGGGCGCGAGGCGGGGTCGGCCGCCATCAGCGAGGAGACCAGCTGATCGAGTCCGGCCGGGATGCCCCGGCGATGGTCGCTCAGCTTGCCCACGGGACCATCGGGGAGGTCGCCGGTAAAGAACGCCCAGGCGAGAGGCCCCAACGCATCAAGATCCGCTCGCTGATTGTTGCCAGGAGTGGAGGCAAAGCCGCCGATCTGGACGTCCGACGGGGTGATATGGACCGCATCGAGGTCGAGCCCACCGTGAGCCATTCCGGCCCGGTGCAGCGAAGCGACGGCCCGGGTGACGCCGCGCAGCGCCAGAATCCCCTGCCGGACGCCCAAGGCGCCGCCGTCGCCGAGCCGCTGCATCGCGGTCGGCGCTCGCAAGACCACCTCGGCCACCCAGGGCCGGCCATCGAGATCGCCCGTCCCAACCGGCACGGCAAGCGCAGGATGCGCCAATTGCCGCAGCCTTGCCACCCGTTCCTGAAGGGCCGTCGAGGATGGTCCTTCCGGCGGCGCGGGGTGGAGGGTGATCCGCAGCTCTGCCCCGGACTCGCGGCAGGACGCCGCAAAGAGGCGCCGCCCGCCCAGCGAAGGCAGCTCTTCACCCAGCACCGCGAGGGCGCCGAGGGAGAGTTGCAGTCGTGGTCGGAGGGTGTTGGATGGCATATGGATGGCGTAGTGCAGCGGTTGTGCCAGCAGCGAGAGAGGGGAGAGGAGAAAGGAGAGAGAAAAGCGATTAACTGCTTACGGGTCAAGAGTTTATGGCGACCATCGCAAGAGACAACTGAAACATACCGGGTGGTCCGGCCGGTCGGAAGCGGCCCTCAGGCCACCCGCGTCGCGCGGGGATCACGGTTCGCCCTTCCGAGCTGATTGGGGTCTCGGGACGGATTGAATAGCCGCGAAGTCACGGATGGCCCGGCCGCCCCTAACCGTTATCTTCAGCCCGGCCTCCCGCCCGGCCCAAAATTCCGACTTCGACTCTCGAGTCCCGTGACCGTTCCGACTGCTCCATCCGTGGATTCCCCGACCGCCTGGCTCACCATCAACTCCATCCGCGTCCTTGCGATGGATGGCGTGGAGCAAGCCAACTCCGGTCACCCTGGCACGCCGATGGCCCTGGCACCGGTCGCCTATCTGCTCTGGAGCCGGCACCTCAAGCATGCGCCGCACGATCCGCACTGGGCCGATCGCGATCGCTTCGTGTTGTCGTGTGGCCACGCCTCGATGCTGATCTACAGCCTGCTGCATCTCTCGGGGTACGATCTCTCGCTCGACGACATCAAGCACTTTCGTCAGTGGGGATCGAAGACGCCGGGCCATCCGGAGCGGGGACACACCGTCGGGATCGAGACGACGACCGGCCCGCTCGGACAGGGGATCGGTAACTCTGTCGGCATGGCGATCGCCGAACGTCTGCTCGCCTCGCAGTTCAATCGCGGCGACAACGAGCTGATCAATCATCGCACCTGGGTGCTCGCGTCCGATGGCGACATGATGGAAGGCGTCGCCAGCGAAGCGGCATCGCTCGCCGGTCACCTCGCACTCGGCAAGATCACGGTGATCTACGATGACAACCGGATCACCATCGACGGTCGCACCGACATCGCCTTCACCGAAGATGTCGGCGCCCGTTACGCCGCCTACGGTTGGCGCGTGCTGCATGTGGCCAACGGCAACGACCTGCAGGCGATTGACGAAGCCCTCACCCAGGCCGCCGCCGTCGAGGACAAGCCGACGTTGATCGTGTTGCGCACCATCATCGGCGATCCGGCGCCCACCAAGCGCGATTCGCCGAAGGCCCACGGCGAGCCGCTCGGCAAGGATGAGATCGCGAAGACCAAGGCGATCCTCAACTGGCCTACCGATCCGTTCCACGTCGCGCCCGAGGCGTACACCGAGATGCGCGCGCTGATCGGCCGCGGTGAAAAGCTCGTCGCCAGCTGGAATGCGCAGCTCGCCGCGCATCCTGATGGCGCAGCCTTCATAGCGCAGATGGCTGGTGAGCTTCCTGCCGGCTGGGATGCGGCACTCCCCGATCTCAGCGCCGAATCGGTCGCGAGCCGTCAGGCGTCGCAGAAGGCGTTGACCGTACTCGCCGCGTCGGTGCCCGGCATGGCCGGTGGCTCCGCCGACCTCGGCGGCAGCAACGGCACCAACATCAATGTGGGTGAAGCGTTCGAGCCTGGTCGCGCTGGCACCCGCATCCATTGGGGCGTTCGCGAGCACGGGATGTGTGCGGCGCTCAACGGGATGGCGGCCCACGGTGGCGTGCGCCCGTATGGCGCGACCTTCCTCGTCTTCAGCGACTACTGCAAGCCGTCGATTCGCCTCGCGGCGTTGATGGGGCTGCCGACGCTCTACATCTTCACCCACGATTCCATCGGATTGGGTGAAGACGGTCCGACGCACCAGCCTATCGAGCACCTCGCAATGCTGCGCGCGATTCCGGGAATGACCACCCTGCGCCCGGCAGATGCGGCGGAGACCGTCGCCGCGTGGCGAGCGGCGATCAACCACCGCAGCGGACCCGTCGCACTCGTGCTCACGCGACAGAAGCTTCCGGCGCTGGCGCGTACCGCCGATGCCGTGGCCGAGACGTCGCGCGGCGGTTACATCCTGCACGAGCCCGCAACGGCACCGCGGGCGCTGGTGATCGCGACCGGCTCGGAAGTCTCGCTCGCCGTCGCTGCTGCCGAAGCACTCGATGCGAGCGGAGTACCGACCCGGGTTGTCTCGATGCCGTCGTGGGAACTCTTTGCGGCGCAGGATGCGGCGTGGCGCGAACGGGTTCTCCCCGCGGCCATCACGGCGCGCGTCTCGATTGAAGCGGCAACGACCTTCGGCTGGATGCAGTTCGTCGGGACCCGCGGGATCAGCATCGGTATCAATCATTTCGGAGCATCGGCACCGGCCGAGACGCTCTTCAAGGAATTCGGCCTCACCGCGGAACACGTGGCTGAAGCCGTCCGTTCGCTCGTCTGACCCGCTGAGGTTGCGATGCCCAATCCAATGACGCGTCTCGGTACCATTGGCCAGAGCCCGTGGTACGATTTCATCACCCGCGACCTGGTCCATTCCGGTGAGCTTGCTCGGCTGATCCGCGAAGACGGCCTCCGCGGGATGACCTCGAATCCCACGATCTTCGAAAAGGCGATCGCCGGCAGCAGCGACTACGACGCCGACATCCGCGCCCTCGCTGCCAAGGGTGCGACCCCGGCCGAGATTGTCGAAGCGTGCATGGTGGCCGATGTCCAGGCGGCCTGCGATGTCTTCCGGCCGGTTTACGATGCCAGCGGTCACGGCGACGGCACCGTTTCGATCGAAGTCGCGCCGACGCTCGCCAACGATACCGCCGGCACCATCGCCGAGGCGGAGCGCCTCTGGGCGCGGGTGGCGCGACCCAACGTGATGATCAAGATCCCGGGCACTCTCGCGGGATTGCCGGCGATCACCCACTGCCTCGCGCAGGGGATCAACATCAACGTCACGCTGCTCTTCTCGGTGGAGCGCTATCGGCAGGTGGTCGACGCCTTCCTGAGCGGCCTCGAGCAGCGGGTCGCGAACGGCGGGCAGATCAACGCCCTCCACTCGGTGGCGTCGTTCTTCGTGAGCCGGGTCGATGGCCTCACCGATGCCTCGCTCGCCGAGCATGGCGAGGCCGGTGCCAAGTATCACGCGAAGATGGCCATCGCCAACGCGATCGCGGCCTACGCAGCGTTTGGCGAGACCTTGCTGACGCCGCGTTGGCAGGCGCTTGCCGGTCGGGGCGCCAAGGCGCAGCGCCCGCTCTGGGCCAGCACCAGCACCAAGGACCCGGCGCTTCCTGACACGCTCTACATTGAAGCGCTGATTGCACCCGACACCGTCAACACCATCCCGCCCGACACCTTCCGCGCCTTCCTCGACCACGGCAATCCGCACGTCCGGATCACGCCGCAGACGGAAGTCGAGGCCGCCGAGACGCTGGCCGACTACGCGCGCATGGGATGTCGCCCATTGACCGAGATTACCGCATTTCTCGAGGTCGACGGTGTGGCCAAATTCGCCGCGTCGTGGCATTCTCTCCTCGACCGCGTGCAACAGAAGGCCGGCGCCCTCGTCGGCTGATCCTCACCCGAAGGAGTTGGCATGCTGAGAGGCCTGCGAAAGATCTCGCTGACCCGGTGGATCATCATTTCGATGATCGTCGGGGTCACGATCGGCTATCTCGACAACGCCGTGTGGACCGAGACGGACGTCGCGTCCTACCTCGCGCCCATCTCGTCAATCTTCCTCCGGATGATCAAGTCGATCGTAGTGCCGCTGATCTTCGGGTCACTCGTGGTGGGGATTGCTGGACACGGTGACGACCTCAAGCGCGTGGGTCGCCTCGCGTTCCGCAGCATCGTCTATTTCGAGATCGTGACGACGCTGGCGCTAGTGATCGGTCTGGCCGCGGTGAATCTCACCAAGCCTGGCGTCGGAGTGGTACTCAACGCCCCGGCAGCCGCGGGCGAGCAGCTGGCGCAGACCAAGACCACTCTCGCGGGCGTGCTCGAACACACGGTGCCGGCTTCGTTCTTTGATGCTGCGGCCAAGAATGAAGTGCTGCAGGTGGTCTTCTTCTCACTGATCTTCGCGATCGCACTCGCCCAGGTGAAGGGGAAGCCGAAGGAAATGATGCTCGGCTTCTGCGAGTCGCTCTCCGAAGTGATGTTCAAGTTCACCGGCATCGTGATGATGTTCGCCCCGTTCGGCATCGGCGCCGCCATCGCGATCACCATCGGACATAGCGGGCTCGGTGTGTTGCGAAATCTCGGTGCGCTGGTGCTCACGCTGTACGGGGCCCTCGCCGTCTTCGTCCTGCTCGTGTTGATCCCGATTGCCCTGATGGCGAAGGTGCCACTCAGACACTTCTGGAAGTGGGTCAAGGAGCCGTACCTCATCGCCTTCTCGACCGCCTCCTCCGAAGCGGCGCTGCCGTTGGCAATGGAGAACCTCGAGAAGATGGGCGTTCCGAAGCGGATCGTCGCCTTCGTACTCCCCACGGGATACTCCTTCAATCTCGACGGCTCGACGCTCTACCTCGCCGTAGCCTCGGTGTTCGTCGCTCAGGCGGCCGGCATCGACATGACGCTGGGCAACCAGATCGTGATGATGCTGACGCTGATGCTCACCTCGAAGGGTGTCGCCGCCGTGCCGCGCGCGTCGCTGGTGATTCTCTCCGGAGCCCTTGCCACCTTCGGCCTCCCGCTCGAAGGCGTCGCGGTCATTCTCGGCGTCGATGCGGTGATGGATATGGCGCGCACCTCGATCAACCTGCTCGGCAACTGCCTCGCCTCGGTGGTGATGGCGCGATGGGAAGGGGATTTCCATCCGCAGCTCGAGGAATCCGTGTAACGATCTGCGAGAAGGGAGAAGCGAGAAGCGAGAAGCGAGAGGAGCCGTGGATTTGGCTCCTCTCGCTTTTATGTTGTGTAATGCGTTTCGCGCTGCTCCTTCTCTGTCTTGCGGCACCGCTCTCGGCCCAATCGCCGCTGGTCGAGGCCGAGGCCGCGCTCAATAGTGGCCAGCCGTGGCGTGCGACGCAGTTGCTTGCACCAATTCTCTCAAGCACGGATGGGCGCACACCCGAGGCAGTGATCCTCGGCGCGCGCGCGGCAGCGGGGTGGGAAGGGTGGTCGGTGGTGCGGCGACTCCTCGAACCGGCGCCCTGGATCGACAACCAGTTCGATCGCCTCGGTCGTCGCCTCCTGGCCGAAGCCGCGCTCGCGGAACAGCGCAATGCTCAGGCACTGGGGTACGCCCAGCAGGCAACGGTGCTGACACAGCAGGGACGCAGCACACAGGAACAGGGCGAGCGCCTCCTCCTCCTCGCGCGCGCCTACGACCGCGCTGATCAGCGTGACTCGGCGGCGGTGGTCTATCACCGTGCCGCAGGCTTCCTTCCCGAAATTGCCGACTGGGTCAACCTGCGAGCTGCGGGCGTCACCAGCGACTCGGTGAGCCGCAGCGCACTGCTGTCACAGATCACGCTTCCCGCCGCGATCCCGAGAATTCCGTGGACCGAGGCACTCGCGCGCGAGCGCAACAACGACTTTGCGGGGGCGGCCGCGCGTTATGACCGACTCGGCGCCCGCGTCTCGGCGGCACGGATGCGCTGGCGCGCAGCGGCAAGCGGCGCCGACAGTGCCCGGGTCGTGACGTCACTGGTGGCGATGCTGGCTCCGACCAACACGGCGGCCCAGTCACGCGAAGCACTCGACCTCCTCGACCGGATTTCCCCCGCGTTGAGTCGTGATCAACGACTCGTGATTGCGCGACGCGCCGCCGCCGTAGGCCGCACGGTACAGGCGATGGACGAATTCGCCGCCGCCGCAAAGACCAGCCCCCTCACCGGCCCAGATCGCTTCAGCTATGGCACTGTGCTCGGCGCGCTCAACCGCTGGCCCGAGGCCGCGCGTCAATTCCAGGGGGTTACTGTACCGGCGCTCGCAGGTCACGCAGCGTACTTCAATGCGCGGGCGCTCCTCCGCAGCGGCAACAGTGGCGGCGCCGTCACGGCCCTGCGCGACGTGATCAGTCATTTCCCCCGCGACAGTGCCTCGGCCGCGACCGCGCTCTTCCTCCTCGGCGACCTCGCGATCGATGGCGGCCAACCGGATTCTGCCCGGGCACTCTTTCTCGCACTCGCCGAGCGATATCCCACGGCATCGGAACGGCCGCGCGCGGTGATGCTCGCAGCACTGATCGCCTTCCAGCAAGGCGATCATGCGGCAACAATTCGCGAACTCACCGCCGCACTCGCGCGAGGCGCTGGCGGCGAAGGCGACGCGATGCGCTACTGGGTTGCGCGCGCCCGGCTCGCTTCGGGCGACACGGTTGGTGGGCAGGCCGCCCTGCGCGAGCTGATCGCCAAGGGCCCCGAGAGCTACTACGCATTGCGGTCGGCGGCCAGGCTTGACACGCTGCCGTGGCGATCGGTGTCGGTTTCGCAAATACCAGTGGATGACTCGCTCCGACCGGTTTTCGCGCGAGCCGCGCGGCTCGATTCCCTCGGCCTCGATGTCGAGTCGCGCCTCGAACTCGACCGCGTGGCGAGCGAGGCGGGCAGCGCCGCGACGATGATCTCGGCAGGGCAGGCCTTCGTGAGTGCCGGGCTCGCCTCGCGCGCCCAACAGCTCGGCGCGCGGGCGAGTTCGGCAGGTGCACCCCGCGATGCCACGCTCTGGCAGTTGCTCTATCCGCTGCCGTTCGAGAATGCCCTGCGAGCTACAGCAGAGCGCGCCGGCGTCGATCCAATGCTCGCGGCATCCGTCATCCGGCAGGAATCAGGCTTTGTCTCCCACGCCACCTCGCGGACCGATGCCCGCGGACTGATGCAGATCATGCCCCCCGTGGGCCGTGAACTCGCACGTGGTGTGGGGATGACGGATTTCGATGCGGCGCTGTTGTGGATTCCCGACGTGAACCTGGCGCTGGGGATGCGGCATTTCGGTGCCGCGATGAAGCGCTACCCCGACATCGAACGAGCGCTTGCGGCCTACAATGCGGGCGGTACGCCTGTTGATCGCTGGTCGGCCACGCCGCTCGATGGCCGGGTGCGAAGTGGCGAGGCGATTCGCGCTCCGATTGGCGACATCGAACTCTTCGTCGAGCGGATTCCCTACGTCGAGACGCGAGACTACGTCCGGATCATCATCCGGAATTACGCGATGTACCAGTTGCTCTACGGAGCGTCGGGCGGCGGCCGCTAGCGCGGCACTACCGGGTCTCCGATCCGCGAAGACCTCCACCCCTCCTCGAGAATCTCCTCGGCCGACTTCCCCGCCTCGCGCATCGCGCGCACCGTGAGACTCCGGTCGCGTTTGCTGAGCTTCCGACCATGCTCATCCACAACCAGCGGATGATGCAACGTGATCAGGGGCGCTGAACGACCGAGGAGCCGGGCGAGCACTGCCTGACGAGCGGTCGAGTGCGCGAGGTCTTCGCCGCGCACCACCAGATCCACGCCGTGCGCGAGATCGTCCACCACCACCGAAAACTGATAGGTCCACTGGCCGAGGGCGTCGCGGACGGTGATGTCGCCGCAGGTGAGTTGGGGATCTTCGGAGAGTGTCCCGAGCAGCAGATCCGGACAAACAACGAGTCCGGCCGGGAGTTGGGCGCGAATGACGTGACGTCCCTCGCGATCAATCGGCATGCCACGACAGGTGCCGGGGTAGCGTCGCTCCCGGTCGGCATCCGCCGGCCCGAGTTGCGCGCGCGTGCAACTGCAGCCGTAGACCTCAGTTGCAGAGCCCAGTCGGGCGAATGCCTCGAGATAACGCTCAGGCACATCGCTCTGACGGTAGGGCGAAGGATGCCCCGACAGCGACGCCATCGAGAGCGGCTCTCCTGTGAAGCCGAGCCAGGCGAGATCAGCGAGAATGGATGCTTCGAAGGCGGCGGAACAACGGCCTCGGTCGTGGTCTTCCATCCGCACGATCACGGTCGCGTCGAGGACTTCTGCCACCCCCCAGACCCAGAGCGCGTGTGCGACGTGCCCGAGGTGCAGCTCGCCGGTGGGGGAGGGAGCGAACCTCGTCACCGGCGTGGGATTCGTTCCTCTGGGGAGGGCACGGTATCGGCTTGCAACGCTCCGCAGCGCCGGCGCATCCCTGAAGCGATCCCGCAGACTATTCGTCATCCGGAGGAAGATGTCAGTGTCCCGAACTCAATGCACTCTCGCTGCGGCCCTGTTGTTCGCGGCACCGCTCTCCGCCCAGAGCAAGGCAGTGAACCTCACCGGCAAGCCGATCGCCGAAATCGAAGCGCCCTTTACCCAGATCAGCGGCGTCCGCGAGCTGCCGGGCAACCGGGCCATCGTGGTGGATGCGGGTGAAAAGACGGTCCAGATGGTCGACTTCGCCAACGGCTCGGTCAGCAAGATCTCGCGCAACGGCAGTGGACCGGGTGAGTATCAGTACCCGTTGAACGCCTACGCCGGCCCCAACAACAGCACCTACATCCCCGACCCGATGAGCGCCAA
>JBDSMX010000269.1:0-8053 GCA_039915645.1 Gemmatimonadales bacterium
CCGCGATCTTCTACGTGCTCTCGCAACGGAGCACGCTGCCACTCGAACTCTTTGCGCAATCGAACGCGTCACGATTGCTGGCACCGGCGGGTCCGGCCACGGCACTCCTCCTCAGCTGGCAATACCCATATGAGACCGAGCTCGTTGGCCCGCGCTTGCAAGCACGCTGCTCCACGCTGACCGTGCTCTTCCATTCCGGCGAGGGAACACTGCTGCTCGGCGCAGTGCGCGCCCCCGAGGAATCGCGTCCGGATGCGTGTGCGGCGATTGCTTCCCTCCTCCGCGCCGTCCCGCCAGAGTCCGACGAGGAACCGTGAGCAGAATCCAGCTCTCGGTGATTGTCGCAGTGGCACCCGGACATCCTGCACTCGAATCGACGCTTGATTCGCTCGCCGCGGCGCTCCCCGGCATCACGGCAGAAGTGATTGTCGTCGGAGGCAGTCCCGTCGTCCATCCTTCGATCGAGATCCTTCGGCATGTCGCCGCAGCTCCCGACATGCTGGTGCCCGAAGCGTGGGGCGTCGGAATCGCGACGGCGGCCGGTGAGATCGTCGGGTGCCTCAGCACCGAGTTCATCGTCCAGCAGGAATGGGCCAAGTCGCTGCTCCCTATGGTGCGCGACCAGGTGGCAGGCGCCGCCGGTGCGATTGCCATCGCTCCGCACTCGAGTGGGGCGACGACGGGGATGTATCTCCTCCGATTCGCACCCTTCCTTCCCGGATCCGAAGCGCCGGCCACGCGCGACAACATCCCGGGTGATGGCGCGCTCTATCGCCGCGAGAAAATTCTCGAGCACCCCGACCTCCTGGCCGAGGGGTTCTGGGAAATCGAGTTCCACCGCCGATGGCTGGCGGCAGGCGATTCCCTGGTCTTTGACCCAACAGCCCGGATCACCTTCCTGGGGCCGGTCTCCCTCGCCGAGGGGGTAGCGTTGCGCTACCGCCATGGGGTGACGTACGGTTCCACCATGGTGTTGCGCCACAGCAACAGCCGAATGCGACACATCCTCCTCGCTCCGATTCTTCCGCTCGTGCTGACCGGCCGAATCGCCCGTCGACTCAAGGCCCGAGGCGGGAGTCTGGCTCCCTTGATCCGGTCCCTTCCGGCGCTGCTCGCCCTCACGAGTGCCTGGAGTGCTGGTGAGGCCGTCGGCGCAATGCGCCCCAACGGAGGTACTGCAAAGTGATCTCCGTCGTCCTCGCCTCCTGCCGATCGAACGCGTTGCTGTTTGAATCGTTGGCGGCGCTTCTCCCCCAGTGTCGGCTCCTCGGAGCCGAGCTGGTCGTGGCTCGAGCCACCCCGGACCAACCCGACCCAGCGCTGCCGTCGGGGTGCCGGGTGATCCCCTGTCCCGCGAACGCCACCATTCCCGAGCTTCGCGGCGCGGGACTCACGGCCGCCCGAGGCGACTGGGTCGCGCTCACCGAAGACAACTGCCTCGCGACCCCGAACTGGCTGGTCGAGCTCAGCGCCGGATTTTCGGGAGACGCCACCGTGGTCGGCGGGACGATGGGGAATGCCCACCCGGGACGGCCCGTGGATAGCGGTGCAGCGTTCGCCGAATACGGATTTTTCGGCCCCGACCAACCGGCGGCCGCCCCAGGTGCGGCTCCCCTCGTCACCGGGGCCAACGTGGCCTACCATCGGTCGCTGGTCGGGCAGGTGGCCGAATGGGCAGTCGCTGGCGCCTGGGAGGATGTCATTCACGGCCGCCTCGCCGTACAGGGCGCGGTATTCCGGGTGATGCGACGCGCCGTCATCGAACAGAACCTCCACTACCGGCTCGCCGATTTCTGCGTCGATCGCTACCAGCACGGTCGCGATTACGCTCGGGTGCGGAGCAGCGGACTCGCACCGCTGTCACGGATCGCCCACGCCGCGGCGACACCGTTGTTGCCGCCGTTGCTGACGTCCCGCGTCTGGCGCAGCGCAGGCCGGACCGCGCCGGCGTCCTTTCTCCGCGCCCTGCCGTTCACCCTCGCCTTTCTCTCGGCCTGGGCCGTGGGCGAGGCCGTCGGCTACCTCGTCCCGCGGAGTCCGCGATGAATACCCCGGATCTCACTGTCGTCGTTCCATCGGTCAACCAATGGAGCGACGTCGAGGGGTGCCTGCGAGCGCTTGATGCCGAGCGAGGCTCGGTGGCCCTCGAGGTCCTCGTGGTGGAACGAATCGGGCCGGAGGTTCGTGCTGCCATCGCATCGCAATTCCCGTGGGTCATTGTGCTGCCGGTCGGGCCCGAGCAGACCATCCCGCAGATGCGCGCGCTGGCGTTCGACCGGGCGTCGGCGCCTTCGGTCGCGGTGATCGAAGATCACGTTCTGGTGCCCCCGGGCTGGGCACGGGCCTTGCTCCTTGCCCGGGAAGATGCCCAGGTCGTCGGCGGTGGAGTTCGCAACGCCGCGACGGGGACGCTGCTGGACTGGGCCGCGTTTCTCTGTGAGTACAGCCACCTCCTGCCGCCGCTGATGTCGGGGCCGAGCAGCTGGATCACAGGCAACAACACGGTCTACGACCGGGCCCTGCTGGTGCAATATCGCGAGACGACCCACGCGGGTCGCTGGGAAAATTATCTCCACGACCGGATGCGGGATGATGGCATCGCGCTCATCAGCCGGCCGGAGATCGTGGTCGATCACAAGAAGCACTACACGTTCGGCGAGTACTTCTCGCAGCGTTACCTCTATGCCCGCAGCTATGCCGGCGCGCGGGTCGCGGATGCAGGAGTGGCGCGGCGGCTGGCCTACGGGCTCGCCGCCTTCGCATTGCCGCCGCTGCTGCTCTGGCGCACGGTGTCGCGCACGATGCGGAAAGAGGTCGATCGCTCGCTGGTCTGGAAGAGTGTCCCGCTCACCGCACTCTTTGTCTGTGCGTGGGGCGCGGGAGAAGTGATGGGATACTGGTTCGGTGCAGGAGACTCACTCAGGAAGGTCTGCTGATGGCTGAAGGGATGTCGCCGGTACGAGCAGTCGATTCACTCAAGCCGGGCGATCGCGTCGTGGTCATCGGAGCGGGACCCGCCGGGCTCACGGCGGCCTATCTCCTCGCCAAGGCCGGGCACCAGGTCACGGTGCTCGAAGGCGATGACATGGTCGGCGGGATCTCGCGCACGGCCCAGTATCGCGGCTTCCGCTTCGACATCGGCGGCCATCGCTTCTTTACCAAGATTGCACCGGTGCAGGCGCTCTGGGAAGAAATCCTCGGTGACGATTTCATCAGCGTGCCGCGGATGTCGCGGATCCACTACGACGGCAAGTATTTCGACTATCCCCTCAAGGCATTCAACGCGCTGAGCGGGCTCGGGATCATCAATGCGGTCCGGATCGTCTTCAGCTACATCAAGGCGCGCTTCAAGCCGTCCGAGGTCGAGGAAAACTTCGAACAGTGGGTCACCAATCGCTTCGGCAAGCGGCTCTACGAGATCTTCTTCAAGACCTACACCGAAAAAGTCTGGGGCATCCCCTGCACCGAGATTCGCGCCGAATGGGCGGCGCAGCGCATTCAGGGGCTCTCGCTGGCGCGCGCGATCCTCAATGCCACGGCGCTGCAGCGTCGCGACAATTCCATCAAGAGCCTGATCAACGAGTTCCGCTACCCGCGACTCGGGCCGGGCCAGATGTGGGAGGCGTGCCGCGACCGGCTCCGCGAGATGGGAAGCCAGGTGCTGATGCAGCACTTCGTGACCGCGATCAAGGTGCAGGACGGCCGGGTGACTGGTGTGGTGGCCAACACGCCCGACGGCGAGGTGACCTTCGAGGCCGACCACATCATCTCGACCACCGACGTGCGTTCGCTGGTGCGCGCCTTCGAGCCGCCCGTGCCGGCGTCGGTCCGTACCGCGGCCGAGGGACTGCGCTATCGCGACTTCCTCGTGGTCGCCCTCATCCTGGAAAAGGAAAAGCTCTTCCCCGACAACTGGATCTACATCCACACGCCGGGCGTCACCGTCGGCCGCATCCAGAACTTCAACAACTGGAGCATGGCGATGGTCCCCGAGCCAGGCCGCACCTGCCTTGGCATGGAGTACTTCTGTTTCCAGGGCGATGGCCTCTGGGAGTCGAGCGATGCCGATCTCATCGCGCTGGCCACCAAGGAGCTCGAGCAGCTCGACCTGGCTCCGGCCGGCCTCGTGCGCGATGGCACCGTGATCCGGATGCCGAAGGCGTACCCGATCTATGACAGCGAATACCGCGAGCATCTCGATGGGGTCCGGGCGTGGATCGATCCGATCCCGAACCTGCACACGGTCGGGCGCAACGGGATGCACAAGTACAACAACCAGGACCACTCGATGCTCACGGCGATGATGGCCGTGTGGAACATGCAGGGCGCGAAGCACGACATCTGGGCCGTCAACACCGACTTCGAGTATCACGAAGAGCAACGCCTCGAGACGCCGGTCGCCGAGCCTGCGGCCTGATGCTCCGCATCGGCGTGGATGCGACCTGCTGGGCCAACGGGCGCGGATACGGCCGTTTCGCCCGGGAGGTCGTCCGCGAGATGGTGGCCGCCGCCCCACAGCATCAGTTCCACTGTTATGGTGACGCCGCGGCGTTCGCCGCAATGCCCCTCCAGGGCGCCAATGTCCAGCTCATCGAGGTGAAGCAGGGCGCCTCGCCGGTCGATGCGGCCACCGCCGAAGGTGCACGCGCTCCGCTTGACCTGCTGCGACTCACTCTCGCCGTGCGCGCCGATGCCCCGGATGTCTTCTTTTCGCCCTCGGTGTACAGCTACTTCCCACTGCCGCCAGGATTGCGCGCCGTGGTCACGGTACACGATGCCATCGCCGAGCGCTTTCCCCAACTCACCCTGCCCTCGCGCCGCGCGCGGCTCTTCTGGCGGCTGAAGGTCGGGCTCGCGATCCGGCAGGCGCGACTGGTCCTCACCGTCTCCGACTATGCCGCGACCGAAGTGGCCCGGGCCCACGGAGTCGATCCGGCGAAAATCCGCGTCGCCGTCGAGGCACCGGAGCGCTCCTACTCGCCCGCCACTGCAGCTGAGGTGACCGCCGCGGCCGAGAGCCTGAAGCTCCCCGCCGGAACACGCTGGTTCACTTATGTGGGTGGCTTCTCGCCGCACAAGCACATCGATGTCATCCTTCGTGCCCTCGCGACCATCCCGGATGCGCACCTGCTGCTGATCGGGCGACTCTCGGGCGACGCCTTCCTCACGATCCGGGGCGAGCTCACGGCGCTCGTCACCACGCTGGGCATCGAATCGCGCGTTCACTGGACCGACTTCCTGCCGGATGCCACCGTGCGGGCACTGCACAGCGGTGCCATCGCAACGCTGCTTCCGTCGGCATCCGAGGGCTTCGGTCTTCCTGCCGTCGAGGCGGCGGCATGTGGCACTGCCGTGATCGCGACCACGGAGAGTCCGCTGCCGCAGTTGCTGCCGGGTGGTGGCAGGTTCGTGCCGCCTGGTGACGTGGCCGCGCTCGCTGCTGCGATGCGTGAACTGCTCGGGGATCCCGCCGCGCGAGCCGCGGCAGGCGCCGCGGCACTCGCCGGTGCACGCAACCTCAGCTGGGAACGCACAGCGCGTGCGACCCTTGCGGCGATCGAAGAGGCGGCGGCGTGAGCGGGCTCCGGATCTGCATGCTGACGACCTTCTATCCGCCATACAACTTCGGCGGCGACGGCATCGGAGTGCAGCGACTCTCCCGGGCACTCGCACGACGCGGCCACGACGTGACCGTGGTGCACGACACCGATGCCTTCAACGCACTCACGCGGAACTCGAAGGTCGAGGCGCCGCTCCGTGACAGTGACGAAGGCGTTACCGTCGTCCGACTCGCGAGCCGTGCCGGCACACTCTCTCCCTTGCTGGTCCAGCAGCTCGGGCGTCCAGTGCTTCACGCGCGGCAGTTGCGCGCCTTGCTCGCGCCGGGCGCCTTCGATGTGGTCACCTTCAACAACATTTCGTTGATCGGTGGACCCGGGTTGCTGCACTATCCCACCGATGCGGTCTCGCTCTACATGGCGCACGAGCACTGGCTCATCTGCCCGACGCACGTACTCTGGCGCTTCCGGAAAGAGCGGTGCGACGAGCGGCATTGCCTGCGGTGCGTCCTGAGCTATCACCGGCCGCCGCAACTCTGGCGGTACACCGGCGCGCTCCGACGCGGCATCGCGAAGGTCGACACGGTGGTGGCGATGAGCGAGTTCAGCCGGCGGAAGCACCAGGAGTTCGGCCTCCAACGATCGATGGAGGTACTGCCCTACTTCCTCCCCGACGCTACTGGTGCCGACATCACACCGCCGCCACCGCGGGACCGGCCTTACTGTTTCTTTGCCGGGCGGCTCGAGCTGATCAAGGGTCTCGACGACGTGATTCCGGTGTTCGCCGGTCTCCCGGAAATGGACCTGATCATTGCGGGCGATGGCGATCACGCGGCCCGGTTGCGTGAACTTGCCGCCGGTATCCCGAATGTGCATTTCCTCGGTCGACTGCCACCCGAGGAGCTCTCGGCCTACTACCGGCATGCCGTCGCCACACTCGTCCCGTCGCTCTGCTACGAGACCTTCGGCATCGTCATCATCGAGGCGTTCCGACAGGGTACTCCCGTGGTTGCGCGACGGGTCGGCCCCTTTCCGGAACTCATCGAACGATCAGGTGCCGGCGCCCTCTTCGATGACAGCTCGGAACTAGCGGCCATCCTGCGCGGCCTCCTTGCCGACACCGGGAAGCGGGATCGGCTCGCGGCCAATGGCATCGCCGCGGTCAAGGCACACTGGACCGAATCGGTCGTCGTGCCCGGCTATCTCGACATCATTCGCCGGGCGGGTGCCACACGCGGCCACGCACGGATCAATGCGTTCTTCGCACACGAGGGGGCGACGTGAAGTTCTTCATTACCGGCGGGGCCGGCTTCATCGGATCACACCTTGCCGAGCGGCTGCTCGCGCGGGGCGACCAGGTCCTCATTCTCGACGACCTCTCCACCGGCGAGATGGCAAACATCGCCCATCTCATCGGCAGGCCGGGCTTCGACTATCGCATCGGCTCGGTCCTCGATGTGCCGCTGGTCACCGAACTGGTGGACCGCTGCGATGTCACCTTCCATCTCGCGGCAGCAGTCGGCGTGCGCCTCATCGTGGAGCGCCCGGTGCACACCATCGAGACCAACACCAAGGGCACCGAAGTTGTGCTGGGGGCCGCGGCGAAAAAGGGTCGCCTCGTGGTGGTAGCGTCGACCTCGGAGGTCTACGGCAAGTCGACCAACATTCCGTTCCGGGAAGACCAGGATCTCCAGCTGGGGCCGACGACGCATTCGCGCTGGGCCTATGCCTGTTCCAAGGCACTCGATGAGTGGCTCGCCCTGGCGTATCTGCGCGAGAAGCAGCTGCCGGTCATCGTGGTGCGCTTCTTCAATACCGTCGGTCCGCGGCAGACCGGTGCCTACGGCATGGTCTTGCCAGGGTTCGCCGCTCAGGCAATTTCCGGCAAGCCAATCACGGTCTACGGCACGGGCAATCAGAGTCGCTGTCTGGGCCACGTCAATGATGCGGTCGAGGCCCTGCTCCGGCTCGTCGCCCTCCCCGAGGCGATTGGGGACGTGTTCAATATTGGCGCGACGCAGGAAGTGTCGATGAACGAACTCGCCGAGCTGGTACGCGTGACCGCTGGCAGCAGTTCCGACATTGTTCACGTGCCCTATGCCGAGGCCTACGCGGCCGGCTTCGAGGATATGCAGCGGCGAGTACCGGACGTCAGCAAACTGCATCGCGTCACAGGTTTCAAGCCGTCCATTCCACTCGACCAGATCGTCCGCGATGTGGTGGCCGATCAGCGCAAGCGACTGGGACTCGACTCCAACGCGCCCGCGGGGATCTGACTCCACCGATGCGAGCACTCCTGACCTACCACGCCATCGATCGGTCGGACTCGATCATTTCGGTGACACCGGAGTGTTTCCAGTCGCACGTAGACTGGTTCGCTCAGGGGCAGGTGAAGGTCGTGACCATTCCGGAGTTGCTGGCACTGCCGGAGGAATGCGACGCGGTCGCACTCACCTTTGATGATGCGCTCGCCTCGGTGGCAACTGAAGCTGCGC
>JBDSMX010000012.1:0-15426 GCA_039915645.1 Gemmatimonadales bacterium
AGCGGCCGATCCAGCCGACCTACGGGCCAGGATCTCTCTGGCGCACATGGCTCACCGAGGATCAGCGTTTTGTCGAGGGCCGGCCCGACGTGAGGACCTGGCAGACCGAGGTGCTCGAGAAGGAAATCACCATCAGCGGTGAGATTGCGGCCAAACTCTTTGCCTCGACTTCGCAAAGCGACGCCGACTGGGTCGTGAAGCTGATCGATGTCTACCCCGATTCACTGGGCCCCACGATGGGCGGCTACCAGTTCATGATCGCCAATGATGTCCTTCGTGGGCGGTACCTCGAGTCGTTCTCGCGGCCGCGCGCCCTGGTACCAAACAAGGTGGAACGGTTCACGGTCGACCTGCACACCCAGGAATACACCTTTGCGAAGGGCCATCGAATCATGGTCCAGATCCAGAGCACCTGGTTTCCGGTGATCGACCGGAACCCGCAGCATTACGTCGCCAACATCTTTGCCGCCAAGGCCAGCGATTTCCGGAAGGCGACGCATGCGATCCAGCGCAGTGCAGGCAGCCCGACGCATATCGTGATGCCGATAGTGAGATGACAGATGATGGATGACAGACGACGGTTTTGTCACCCTGAACGAAGTGAGGGGACGGAGCTGAGTCGGAAAGCGGTCCTCCGCCCCCTCGCTACGCTCAGGGCGACGAATCCATCAGTCATCCCTCATCTGGCTTGGCTGCCCCTAGCGCATTTCGGCCGAATCAGCGTACTTATTGGCAACGACGCCCAGTCGGCGCCGCCTCCCCTACACCGGTTTGCATGTTCGACGACCTGCTCGACGCGTGTCGGCGGAACGATTTGGAGCGTGTGCGTTCGCTCGTCGCCGCCGACCCCACAATGCTGATGCACCAGACGCCTTCCGGCGAAACGCCCCTGCTTGCGGCTCTCTATGCCGGCAGTGGCGAGACGACCGGGTGGTTGCGTGACCAACACTGGCCGCGAAACGCCTTTGAGGCAGCGGCCGTAGATGATGTCGCACGACTTCAGGAATTGCTCGACTCTGACCCGCAGGTCGCCGATACCTTCTCGGCAGACGGCTGGTCTCCCTTGCACCTCGCCGCCTTCTTCGGCGCCCGCCCTGCGGCGGAGCTCCTGCTGGCGCGTGGCGCCGACCACCGACTTCTCTCAAGAAACCACATGGCCAATACCCCGCTCCACGCCGCCCTCGCAGCCAAACGTCTTTCGGTCGCCGAGCTCCTGCTCGAAGCTGGCGCCGACCCCACCATCTCTGCGGCAGGGTGGACACCGCTGGCCATCGCCGAAGGGGGACAGTTCGATGCCGGTGCGGCGCTGATCCGGACGGCGCTACGCGCCCGGGGGGCGATGTGAGCGATCCTCGCGGGAAGCCGCCGCGGCGGCGCGGTGGACGGGGTCGGGGACGTCGGACCGGTCAGACCGGCGAGCACCCGGTGCAGAACGGCGGCGGAGCAGGTGCCGCGCTCGAGACACCGCGCGGTGGCAATGGCGGAAACGGCGGCAACGGCGGGGCCCGTATCGAAGTCAGCGGGGTGCTCGAGTTGACGGAAAAGGGCGGTGGCTTCCTGCGGCAACGCTCCGCGTCCTATCTCCCGTCGCCGGGTGATGTCTTCGTTCCGCAGTCGGTGATCCAGCGCCACAAACTCCGCCCGGGCGATGAGGTCGCCGGCGAAGCGATTCCGCAGAACGGCAGGGCGCCGGCCCTCGCAAGCGTCACCACCATCTTCGGTTTTGACCCGGTAACGCTCGAGGGTCGCCAGGATTTTGCCCGGCTGCCGGCCATCCACCCCACCCAGCAACTCAAGCTCTCCCCCAAGGAAGGGATCAAGCGCGGCGGCGATCTCACCGCCCCGCTCATCGATCTCCTCGCTCCGCTCGGCAAGGGACAGCGTTGTCTCGTGGTCGCGCCGGCCAAGGCCGGCAAGACGACATTGCTCACTACCATCGCCCGCGGCATCGTCACCAACTACCCCGAGGCCACGGTCTACATCCTGCTCGCCGACGAGCGGCCCGAGGAAGTGACCGAGATGGAGATGGCAGGCGCTGGAGAAGTGATTGCCTCCTCGTTCGATCACGGCGCCTCGCGACACGTCGCGATGGCGGAGATGACCCTCGAGCGAGCGCGGCGCCGGGTGGAGCTGGGCCAGGATGTCGTCATCATCCTCGACTCGCTCACCCGTCTGGCGCGCGCCTACAACAACATCGATCGCGGCTCGGGGCGCACGCTCTCAGGCGGCATCGGCGCCGAGGCGATGGAGCGTCCCAAGAAGTTCTTCGGCAGCGCCCGCATGGTGGAACCGTCGCGCGGCGGCGGATCGCTCACGATCATCGCGACCGCGCTGATCGATACCGGCTCGCGCGGCGATGAAGTGATCTTCGAGGAATTCAAGGGGACCGGCAATTCCGAAATCGTGCTCAGCCGGGAACTTGCCGAACGGCGGATTTTCCCGGCGATCGATGTGTCGGCGAGCGGAACGCGTCGCGAGGAACTGCTGTTGCCGAAGGATCAGCTGGAACGATCGCACCAGATGCGACAGGCCGTGGCCGATCTCTCGCCCAACAAGGCGGTCGAAACGGTACGGGAGCTGATCGCGCGAGGAATCTGACGCGTCAGCGCGGCGCGAGACTCAGAACTCGCGCCGCTTCATTTCCTTGAACATGTGAAGTCGATCATTGTCTTCGGCCTGCTCGGGGCGCTTGGTGGCCTCGAGGGTCGGATCGACGAAGCGCGCCTTGCGCCCCTTCTCCGACGTTGCCTGCGCCGCCGCCTTCTTGATCAGTGCTTCGAGCTGCTTGTTCTTCACCGCGTGACCTCCGGGTCGTGGGTGACCGGCCGGGATACCAGCCTGCAAACTAGTACCCCGGTCGGGCCCGCTCCAGTCAGGGGAGCGCCGGAATCCTGCCCGGCGTCGGCGGCGCGCCCAGACGTTCCAATTCGGCCTCCATGGCCGGGATTTCCGTCGTCAGGATGGGCTTCAGCTTGGCATACTCCGCAGTGAAATCGGCCGAGGCAATGTCGTATTGCTCGCGGTTGGTGGTCGTGGGCGCCGCCAGCATCCCATCGGGCGAGGCATTGCCCGCGTGAGTCTGAATCGAGACCGGTACCTGCTCGCCACGTGCCGAGTTGATCGCGTCGCCGCGCAGCGCACGGAGCGAGAGGGTCAGGCGCCGGTTGAGATCCCGGGCCCGATCGGCGAGCGCCCGAGGTGCCTGCGGCATCTGATCGAGCACCCGGACGATGGCATCCATCTTGGTCTTCGCGGTCGTTGCGGCCTCGACTGCCGCCGAGATCTGGCGGGTGAGCTTCTGGGCCTGGGCGCGGAAGGCGAGGTTGGCCTCACGATCGGCCACGGTCGTGGTCGCCGCCGGATCGTGGAGGACATTGAACGACACGGGCCCTGCGAGCGTGGTCGTCGCCCCCTTTTCGCGGCGAACCAGGGTCACGGTGTACTTGCCGGGCGGCACCGGCGCGCCGCCACCACCGCCGCCGCCGAATCCACCCCCGCCGCCGCCACCACCACCGCCGCCACCGGCACCACCACCACCGCCACCGCCACCGCCCGTCTGGCCATCACCCGGAGCGTCGAGCGCGCCACGCATATCCCAGGTCACGCGATGCATCCCGCGCGAGCCCGAGAGCGTCAGCACCCGCCAGACCTTGCCGGACGCATCGGCGATGGACGCGCCCAGCACCACCGGTTCTTCCTCGGCCTCGGCGAGGAAATCCTCCGGCGTCGGATAGCTGATCGGCTTGCCTGCCCGCTCGGCCGCGCGCTGCGCCTCGATGCGCTTGTCCTTCTTCGAGGTCCAGAGCGTTTCCTTGAGCGAATACGTCAGTTGAACGCCGTAGTCCTTGTTGCTGGCGGTGTAGAGTGCTTCGCCCTGTGAGCCCTTGCCGCCACCGCCGAACGGACCTCGGCGCACGAACGAGGTCGCATCTTTCACGGGGTAGAGGGTCGCGGCCGCCGCAAGCGATTCGGTGGTGACATCGCGCACCCGCGAGTAATCGTCGACGACATAGATCCCGCGACCGAACGTCCCCAGCACCAGGTCGTCTTCGCCACGCTGGATCACCATGTCACGCACCTGAATGGTCGGGAGCCCGGGAATCTTGTTCCAGTGCGCTCCGCCATCGCGGCTGATCCACGCTCCGAACTCGGTCCCCGCAAAGAGCAGCTTGGGATCGACGTGATCCTCCGCCATGGTGTAGACGGTACCGCGCTTCGGAAGATCACCCGCGATGGAAACCCAGCTGCGGCCGGCATCCGTGCTCTTGAGCAGATAGGGATTGAAGTCGCCGTTCTGGTGATTGTTCACGGCGACGAACACGGTCTTGGCATCGTGTCGCGAGGTGATCAGTCGCTGGATGTACGCGTTCGACGGCACGCCGGGAATCGAGTCGGCCTTGCGCCAGTTGGCGCCGCCGTCCTCCGACACCTGAATGAGCCCGTCATCGGTGCCAACGTAGAGCAGCCCTTCCTGCTTCTGCGATTCGGCGATCTGGCTGATGTTGCTGTAGAACGCAGTGGACTGGTTCTTCGCGACAGCATCCGGTCCCCAGACCTTTCCCATCACCGGCAGCTTGTTGCGATCGAGTGCGCGCGTGAGGTCGGCGCTGACCGGCTTCCAGCTGTTGCCACGATCGTCGCTGCGATAGAGCCGCTGCGACGCGGTGTAGATGCGGGTGTGCGAGTGGGGCGAGATGATGATCGGCGTGTCCCAGTTCCAGCGGCTCGGCGCCTCGCCGCGCGCCTCCGACGGCTGGATGCCGATGGCCTCACCGGTGCGAAGATCGAAGCGGACCATGCCGGCGTTCTGGCTCTCGGCGTAGATGGTATTCGGATCCTGCGGATCAATGCGCGAGACGAAACCATCTCCGCCATTGGTGACGAACCAGTCGCTGTTCAGGATGCCGCTGCTGCTCCGGCTCGCCGCCGGGCCGCAGAGCGAGTTGTTGTCCTGCGTGCCGCCGCACACCATGTAGAACGGGCCGTTGGTGCTGACGTCCACGTCGTACATCTGGGTGATCGGCAGATTGGCAAAGAAGCTCCAGCTCTTGCCGCCATCCCAGGTCTGGTAGAGTCCGCCGTCATTGCCGTTGAGGTAGTGGTCGGGAAAGCGCGGGTCGAGCCAGAGCGAGTGGTTGTCGGAGTGCTTCGAACGCTCTCCCAGGGTGCGCCAGGTCGCGCCGCCATCTTCGGAGACCTGGGTCTGCACGTCCATCGAGTAGAGGCGCTGACTGTTGAAGGGATCGGCGAACAGCGTGGCGTAGTACATCGGCTGCGCGGTGTAGGGCGAGCGCTTCTCCCAGGTGACCCCGCCGTCGCTCGACCGGAAGATCCCGCCATCACCCGGCGCCGATTCGATCGTGGCATAGACGATCGACGGCTCCTTGGGTGAAATGGCGAGACCGATTCGCCCCAGCGTTCCGGAGGGGATGCCGTTCGTGAGCTTCTTCCAGCTCTTCCCCGCATCGGTAGAGCGGTAGAGCGCGCTCTCCGGCCCACCATTGATGAGGGTGTAGAAATGCCGGCGACGCTGCCAGGTGGCGGCGATCAGCACGTCGGGATTGCGCGGATCCATCACGACATCGGTGACACCGGTGCGCTCGCTCACGGTGATGAGCGAGGTCCAGGTCTTGCCGCCATCGGTCGTCTTGTAGAGACCGCGCTCGCCGCCATCGGCCCAGAGCGGACCCTGCGCCGCGACGTAGACCACGTCGCTGTTGCGCGGGTCGATGACGATCCGGGCGATGTGTTCCGACTTCTCGAGCCCCATCCGCTTCCAGCTCTTTCCTGCGTCATCGGAGCGATAGACGCCATCGCCGTAGGCGACGCTGCGCTGCGAATTGTTCTCACCGGTGCCGACCCAGACCGTGCTGGGATTCTTCGGATCGACCACTACCGCACCAATGCTGTACGACGCCTGACGATCGAAGATCGGCGACCAGGTCGCGCCACCGTTGTCGGTCTTGAAGACGCCACCCGAGGCGACGCCGATGTAGATGATGCCGGGATTGTCGGGATGCACCGAGATCGCGGTGATGCGGCCGCCGGTGCTGGCGGGCCCGATCAGCCGCGGCTTGAGCAACGCGGCGAGTGCTCCCGCGATGCCACGGCCCGGTGTGGTGTCACTCCCTTCGGCGCGGGTCGAGTCGCCGCGGGGTGCCCGAGTGGAATCGCGACGCGTGGTATCGGGGCGCACCACGCCAGTCGGCTTCTTCGTCGTATCTGCAGGCGTCTTCCGCGGGGCAACCACCGGTGGTGTCTGACCGCGCCGCGGTGGTGGTGCCGGCTGCTGGGCCGTCAGCGCTCCTGCCCCAAGGCAGAGGATGGCAGCGGACGCGACGACACGAAGGAGCACATGGGAACGGTGCATCAACGGGGACTCCAGGTGGACGGAAGCTGATTCGGGGAGCATT
The DNA here is from genome assembly GCA_039915645.1 of Gemmatimonadales bacterium. Taxonomy (GTDB): domain Bacteria; phylum Gemmatimonadota; class Gemmatimonadetes; order Gemmatimonadales; family GWC2-71-9; genus Palsa-1233. Next base: position 6,414 of record JBDSMX010000012.1, read on the forward strand.
CAAGAATCGCCCGGCCCCGGAATTCGCGCCAGAGCGTCAATCGATCGCGGCGGGTGCGGGGCCACGAAAGAAGCGGATCCATACGAGATAGACCGGGATACCGAGCAAGGTCGCGCCTGCGCTCAGCGCAAAGGAGCGGGGGTCGCCAAAGAGCGAGAACGCGCTGACCACCACAACACTGGCGACGAAAATCAGGAGTGGCAGCGGGTACAGCGGCATGCTCCAGCTCGGCGGCCCCTGCCGCTGGCGCAGGCGCGCGGTGCAGTAGACCGTCACCGCGGTCAACGGATAGATCGCGAGTACGGCGAGCCGGATCAGGGAGGCATAACTCCCCGACAGCACGAGGCCGGCGGACATGGCGCCCACAAGGAGTACCGCCTGCCACGGCGTCTGCCAGCGCGAGAGCGACGCGAACCGGGCGAAGAAGAGGCGCTCCTCGGCCATCGCAAAGGCGAGGCGCGGAAAGCCCAGCATCTGGGCGCTCACGGTACCGAAGGTGGCCGTGAGCACGAGCACCGCGACAAAGCGGGCGCCATTGGGACCGAGCACGCCGTGCATCGCATCGGCGGCGACGGCAGTGGAGGCGCGGACCCCCTCGAAGCCAAGTACGCGGAGGAAGGCGCCATTGAGCAGGAGGTAGGCGATCGCGACCAGGCCGGTGCCACCAAGCAGGCCGAGTGGCAGGGAACGTTGCGGGTCGCGCACTTCGCCGCCGAGCAGGGCGATGCTCTGAAACCCCTTGTAGGCGAAGATGATGGCGGTGAATCCGAGGGCGAGTTCGGTCGCCGTGGGCGCGGCACGCGACACGTCTGCCAGCGGAGCCACTTGCACCGGCAACAGGAAAGCGGCCAGCACCACCACGCCGATGGCAAGAATCTTTCCGGTGGTCGCGATGCTCATCACCCGGGCGCCGGCGCGCGTCGACCGAATGGCGATCAGCGTGTGCACCAGAATGAGGGAGGCCGCGACGCCGCGTCGCGCCCACTCGGTCATCGGCACCAGCGTCGCACCATAGTCGGCGAAGGTGCGGGAGACGGCCGCGATCGAGGCCGGTCCGGCGAACACCAGGTTGCACCAGCCGAACAGGAAGGCGAGCCCGGGTCCGAAGCCGGCGTTGAGGTAGACGAACTCCCCCCCGGAGCGAGGGAGGCGCGTCCCCAGCTCGGCGTAACAGAACGCGCCGGCGAGGGCGAAGACGGCGCCGAGTGCCCACCAGAGCATGGTGACCTCGGCCGACCCGGTACGCGCGGCAACCTCGGCCGGCAGCCGGAAAATGCCGCTGCCGATGATCCACCCCACCACAAAGAGCACCGTGGTGGCCGGGCCGACGACGCGCGGAAGGCGATCTGTCACCGGGAAACTCGTGTCGGGGTTGCTGGAGAACCGCGGGCGGGCGTGATTGCATCATCGTACCCACGGCTCGAATCCGCCAGCCGTTGGGTTCTTCTGGGAGGCAGTATATGGAAATCGGAATGATCGGGCTCGGACGCATGGGAGCGAACATGGTTCGTCGCCTGATGCGCTCGGGTCATCGTTGTGTCGTCTATGACGTCAATGCCGCTGCCGTGACCGGGCTCGCGGGCGAAGGCGCTGTTGCCGCGACATCGCGTGCCGACCTGGTGTCGAAACTGAGCGCCCCACGCGCCATCTGGCTGATGCTGCCAGCCGCGATTGTCGATGCCGAGATCGACGCGCTCGTACCGCTGCTCGCGGCGGGGGATGCCATCATTGATGGCGGCAACTCGCACTACCAGGATGGCGTACGTCGCGCCGCGGCCTTGGCGACTCGTGGTATCGCGGCGGTTGATGTCGGAACTTCGGGTGGTGTCTGGGGACTCGACCGTGGTTACTGCCTGATGATCGGCGGCGACACGGCAACGGTGGCGCGGCTCGATCCGCTCTTTGCCTCGCTCGCACCGGGTCTCGCCGCCGCTCCGGCCACCAGCGGCCGCGCACCGGGAAATGGCACGGCCGACCTCGGCTACCTCCATTGCGGCGGCGCCGGCGCCGGACACTTCGTCAAGATGGTTCACAACGGCATCGAGTACGGGATGATGGCCGCGTACGCCGAGGGGTTCAACATCCTGCGCCACGCTGACGCCGGCTTGCACCAGAAGGATGCCGACGCCGAAACAACGCCACTCCGCCAGCCGGAGATGTTCGGGTACACCATGGACGTGGCGGAGATCGCCGAGGTGTGGCGGCGCGGCAGCGTAGTGCAGTCGTGGCTGCTCGACCTCACCGCGCTCGCGCTGCATCAGAGTCCGCAGCTTGAGGGCTTTGCTGGACGCGTCTCGGATTCCGGCGAAGGTCGCTGGACGCTCGAGGCGGCGATCGAGGAGGGAGTCCCCGCTCCCGTACTGAGCGCTGCGCTTTTCGCACGCTTTTCCTCGCGCGGCGCCGCCGGCTTTGGCGATCAGCTCCTGTCGGCGATGCGGTTCCAGTTCGGCGGCCACCACGAGAAGCCGGCTGGGGGACACGGATGAGCGAACAGTCGGATGCCCTGGTCTTTTTCGGGGCGAGCGGCGACCTGGCCTACAAGCAGATTTTCCCGGCGTTGCAATCGATGATGCAGCACGGCCATCTCGATGTCCCGGTGATCGGGGTTGCACGATCGGAATGGAGCATCGACGATTTCCGCGCGCGTGCGCGGCAGAGCATCGCCGAGCACGGCGGTGTCGACGAGGCGGCGTTCGCGAAGCTGTCGGAGTTGATGCGGTATGTGCAGGGCGAATACACCGATGCCGGCACGTATACGCGGTTGCGCGCGGAAATGGGCGAGCGATCGCATCCGCTCTTCTATCTCGCCATTCCGCCATCCCTTTTTGATGACGTCGCGAGCGGACTCGCGGCATCCGGCTGCTCCACCAACGGCCGACTCGTGGTCGAGAAGCCGTTCGGGCGCGACCTGGCCTCTGCGCGCGAACTCAACACCACGCTGCACAGCTACTTCCAGGAAGCCGACATCTTCCGCATCGATCACTTCCTCGGCAAGGAACCGGTCCAGAACCTGATCTACTTCCGGTTTGCCAACACCTTCCTCGAACCGCTCTGGCATCGCAACTACATCGAGCGCGTCCAGATCACGATGGCCGAGTCGTTCGGAGTGAAGGGGCGCGGGAAGTTCTACGAAGAAGCCGGTGCGATCCGCGATGTGTTGCAAAACCACCTGCTGCAAATCGTCTCGCTGCTCGCGATGGAGCCGCCGGTAGCTCACGGCCCGGATGCCATCCGCGATGCCCAGGTCGAGGCGTTCCGCTCGATTCGGGCGCTCACTCCCGACGACGTGATTCGCGGCCAGTTCGAGGGCTATCGCGACGAGGAAGGGGTTGCTCCCGAATCGAATGTCGAGACCTACGCGGCGGTGCGACTCTGGCTCGACTCATGGCGCTGGTCCGGCGTCCCGTTCTACATCCGCACCGGCAAGAATCTTCCGGTGACGGTGACCGAAGTCGTGGTTGAACTCAAGCGGCCGCCGCAGATCCATCTGGGCGATACCGGTCAGGCGAGCCCCAACCGATTCCGATTCCGGCTGAGCCCCGATGTCTCGCTCGCGCTCGAAGCGCGCGCCAAGGTCGCCGGCGAAGAGATGGTTGGCGAAGATGTGGAGTTGCTCGCGACGCGACGCCCCGGCGCGGGGCCGACGCCGTATGAGCGGCTGCTGCACGAAGCGATGCAGGGCGACCAGACACTCTTCGCACGGCAGGACATGGTCGAAGAGGAATGGCGTGTCGTCAACGGCGTGCTGGGAGATTGCACGCCACTGCACGTCTACGCTGCCGGCAGCTGGGGACCGGCTGATGCCTCGAATCTGATGCGCGACGGGGCCTGGCACGACCCCACGGCAGACTCCACGGCATGATTGAGGTCGCCCCTGATCCCGACGGGCTCGCGCATCGCGCCGCGACACGAATCGTCGCAACCGCGAAGCGCGCAATCACTGACCGCGGCGAGTGCGTCCTGCTGCTGTCGGGTGGGACGACTCCCCAGGCGACGTATGCGCGCCTTGCCACAGCGCCCTTTGCGAATCAGATCGACTGGTCGCGGGTGCACATCGCGCTCGGCGACGAGCGATATGTGTCGTGGGACGATCCTCGCAGCAACTTCCGGATGATCCGCGAAATACTCACGTCACAGGTGCCGATTCCGGTGGCCAACGTGCATCCGGTCGAGGTGGCGCGGCCGCCGATCGAAGCCGCGCTCGCCTACGAGCGGACCCTGCGTACTCTGCTCGGCAGCGGCCGCCCGGATCTCGTGCTGCTCGGCCTTGGGGATGATGGCCATACCGCATCGCTCTTTCCCGGACACGCAGCGGTCCGCGAACAGGTCCGCTGGGTCGTGGCTGAGGAGATCCGCGAGCAGGTGATGTGGCGCATCAGTGTGACGCCACCGCTGCTCAATGCCGCGCGCGAAGTCATCTTTCTGGTGAGCGGTGCGGCCAAGGCAGACGTCCTGCGAAGTGTCCTGGAACCGCCGCGCGACCCCGATTCGCTGCCCGCGCAGGTGATCCATCCGGCGAGCGGCCGGCTGGACTGGCTGGTGGACGCGGCAGCGGCGGGGCGGTAGCCTTCAGCGTATGGGCCGAATGCACTCCTCAGGAGGATGTGTGAGTCAGCAACCCGACCGCCGTGATTTTCTCGCCACCACTGCGGCGATGGGCGCCTTCCTGGCGCTGCCCGGCGTTCCGCAGGAGACGCCAGCGGCACCGTTCCGGCGGGTCACCTTCGCCGCGCGCCCGTTCGATCTCAAAGCGGTCCGGCTCCGGCCGGGAATCTTCCGCGATGCGGTCGATGTCAATCGACGTTACCTGATGTCACTCGATCCTGACCGCCTGCTGCATTCGTTCAGGCTCACGGCCGGACTCCCGTCGACAGCCGAGCCCTATTACGGCTGGGAAGCTCCGAACAACGAATTGCGCGGACATTTCGTGGGGCACTACCTCAGCGGGTGCGCCCTGATGGGCGCGCAACTCGGCGATGGCGATGTCCGGCGGCGCGGCGACCTGATTGTGGACGGTCTCGCCGCGTGTCAGCGTGCCGACGGCTATCTCTCCGCCTTCCCGGACGAGCTCTTCCAGCGCCTGCGTGACGGCAAATCGGTCTGGGCACCGTTCTATACCATTCACAAGATCATGGCCGGCCTGCTCGACAGCTATACCCTGAGCGGCAATGCCCGCGCGCTGGAGATGGCGAGCAAGATGGCGGAATGGACCCGTGCCTGGGCCGATCCGCTCGATGCCGCCCGGATGGCCCGAGTGCTCAACAATGAGCACGGCGGGATGGCGGACACGCTCTATGAACTCGCGACCGCCACCGGCAACAGCGCGTGGTCGACGCTGGCACAACGTTTCCATCACGAGCGCATTCTCACTCCGCTCGCCGAGCAGCGTGACACGCTCACGAAAGTGCATTCCAACACCACGATTCCGAAGATCCTGGGCGCGGCGCGGCACTACAACATCACCGGCGAACAACGCTCGCGGGACATCGCGGAATTCTTCTGGAAGACCGTGACGCAGCGTCGCTCCTATGTCACCGGTGGGTCGAGCAGCGGCGAGCTCTGGCTCGGTGAGCCCGGGAACCTCACGAACACTCTTTCGTGGGACACCGAAGAGAGCTGCGTTACCTACAACATGCTCAAGCTCACGCGTGACATCTTCGCGTGGAACGCCGATGCCCAGGCTGCCGACTACTACGAGCGCGCCCTCTTCAACGGCATGCTCGGCACGCAACATCCGCGCGACGGCGAGAAACTCTATTATCTCGCACTCGCATCGGGGTTCTGGCGCTACTTCGGCACGCCGGACAAGGGCTTCTGGTGCTGCCACGGATCGGGCGTGGAATCGTTCTCGAAGTTCGGCGACAGCATTTATTTCCGTGGCGACGATGGGCTCTACGTCAATCAGTTCATCGCCTCCGAACTCGATTGGCCCGAACGCGGATTGCACATTGTCCAGGACACCACGTTCCCGCGGGAGGCGACCACCCGCTTCCGCATTTCCGCCAAGCACGGCACCTCGATGGCGCTCCATCTCCGAGTCCCGGGCTGGACGAGCGGTGCCACGGTGAAGGTGAACGGCTTGCGGGTGAAGAGCGCGGTCGCAACGCCTGGGCAATGGCTCACCCTCAAGCGCACGTGGCGGGATACCGATGTGGTGGAGTTCACCACGCCGATGTCGCTCCACACCGAGGCGCTCCCGGGCGATCCGACCCAGCAGGCCGTGATGTACGGACCGCTGGTGCTCGCCGGAAAGCTGGGTGCCGAGGGACTCACCCCTGACGTCCTCCGCGCCCCACCGACGCCGGTCCGGATGTCGCCGGACAATCCCGCCAAGCCGATTGCGGTGGCGCCGATCAGGGCCACGGGCGATGTCTCGACCTGGATCGCCCCCGTGGCCGGAAAGCCGCTCGAATTCCAGACCGTGGGGCAGGCCCAGCCGATCACCCTGGTGCCGTTCCACGCGATTATGGATGAACGATTCGTGGTGTACTGGCAGGTGAATCCGCCAGGAGCTGGCGAGTAGAAGCGGAGGCGTTCCCAATCGGAACGTTCCCGCCCTTCTCTGGCGTCCGTCATCGGACGCCTTTACCGTTACTGGCAATGAGCATCTTCAGGCGGAGTGAGTTGGCAATCTCGATTCGGCGCGCGCTGGCAGGCGTGGCGACCGTCGCGCAGTTGCTGCTGCTCATCATGCCGCTCGTCGATCGCAACGAGAATGGCGGCGCTCCGCTCTCGATTCAGGCGCTCGTTTCTGGCTCGATCACATCGATCGGTGCGGCCGTGCCGACCAGCGCGACGCACCATGACGCGACCACCTGCCCTGCCTGTATCGCCCAGACGCTCTTCGCCCAGGTTGCATTCGGTGTCCGGCTTCCGACCAGCATCGTGTCGGAACGCGCCCCTGCCGATGTCCGACCGCTGCTCCTCCCGCACCACGATCCGCCCTCCAGCCATCAGTCGCGCGCTCCACCCGCTGTCAGCTGACGCGTAGTCGGTAGTCGAGTCGCGCCCATCAGGGCCGATTCGCGTCTCTCACGGCAGGGAAACATGCGAACTCTTCTTGGCGCGCTCGCGCTGGCAGCTCATGCCAGCGCCGGGCTCGGGCAGCAAACCACAAGCACGTCAACCACCGGCACCGGGCCGATCGTGGGACCGGAATGCACACTGGCGCAGCCCGCCGTCGGTGTTCGTGCGGATACCCCACTCTGTCTCTCGCGGGCCGGTGCCATTGCCGGCGCGCTGACAACGAACCCGCAACTGCAGGTGGCGGGTGCCGTGGCGCAACAGGCGCGCGCGGGCAAGGTGATTGGGGCCGCCCTGCCGGACCCGGTGTTCGGCGCCGAATGGGACAACTCCAAGGGACCCTTCGGTCTCGGCGGTCACGACAGCAAACTCGTCGGCGCCTCGATCACCATCCCCTTCGTGAACAAGTTCCGACTCAACAGCCGGATCGGCACGGCGGGAATCCGCCAGAGTGAGTCGGACTCGGTGACGGTGCGACAGGCGATCGCGGCGCAGACCTCCCAGACCTATGACGCGCTGCTCGCTGCACTCCGGCATCAGGCCAACCTGCGACAGGCCGATTCCCTCGCGGTCGATTTCCTGGCCAAGACCCAGTCGCGATTCGATGCCGGCACGGTGGCGCGCCTCGATGTGGTGAATGCCCAGGTCGGCGTGGCGCAGGCTCGCAACGACCTGATGGCCAACGAGCCCGAGATCGCCAACGCCCGCGCCTCGCTCAACCGGTTGCTCGGCCGGCCGCTCGGTGCCGCGTTGGCCACGGCCGACACGCTGGTGGTGCCGAGTGTTCCTCCGGCGATCGAGGCGCTCGAGGCCGCCGCGCTGCTGCAGCGTCCCGAGCTGCGCTCACTGCAACATCAGCGCGATGGTGCGCGTGCCGCGACCTCGCTGTCACGCGAATTCTGGCTCCCCGATCTCACGATCGGCATCAGCAAGGATTTCGATGCCGACCCGACGCCGGGATACCTCACCACAGCGATCTCCTTTCCGATTCCGATCCTCTATCGCAATCACTCGAAGGGCGAGATCGCGCTCGCGAAATCGCGCGAGGACGAACTCGCCGCGAGCTATCGCGACCTGACGGCTGCCGTGAGCGAAGAGGTCCGGATCAGTTATGCCACGGCGGCAACTGCGCAACGCCAGGCGGTCTTCATCCGCGACGAATTGTTGCCAGCCGCCCGTCAGGCCTATCGGATCGCCGCCGCGAGCTATGGGCTTGGCGGCTCGTCGGCGCTGGAGGTCAACGCGGCACGGGTGGCGCTGGTCGCCGCCGAAAGTCAGTACACCGATGCCCTGGCCGCCTCGAACACGGCGCGGGCCGACCTTGAGCGCGCGGTGGCTACACCGCTTGCGACGTTTGGCACTGGAGTCTCCCAATGACCGGCAGTCCCGCACGCAGCGCCATCGCGCTCGCCATCGGTGTCACCCTGGCCATCGCCGGCTGTGGCCGCAGCAAGACGGCCGACACGACCACTGCTGTCACCAGCAGCGACAGCGGAACAGTGGTGACGCCGGAACAACGGCGACAGATCCTGACCACCACTGTCGAGCGGAAGGCCTTCTCGCCCACCATCCTCACGACCGGCACGGTGCAATTCAACGGCGACAAGTCGACCCAGATGCTGGCGACGATTTCCGGGCCAGTCTCGCGACTGCTCGTGAACACGGGCGATCAGGTCCATCCCGGGCAGGCACTGGCCACCGTGGCGTCGCCTGACTTCGCCAGCACCGTCGCCGACTACCGCAAGGCCGAGGCGGCGCTTCGGAATGCCCAGCGGATCGCGACGCTCGATGAAAAGCTGTATGCCAACGATGCGCTCGCGCGCGCCGAACTCGATCAGGCCCACAGTGATCTCGCGGCTGCGGATGCCGATCGCGATGCCGCACTGCAGCAGGTGGCCGCCCTCGGCGTGGATTCCGTGTCGATCGAGGCGATTCGGCAGGGAAAGCCGCTCGCCAGTGGCCAGTCGGCTCTGCGCGCGCCGATCGCCGG
>JBDSMX010000052.1:0-18479 GCA_039915645.1 Gemmatimonadales bacterium
CTGCGCATCATGGCGCACATCAGCGAGGACCCCGGGCTGCTGCACGCCTTCGCCGACGGCGTCGACGTGCACCGGCTGACCGCCAGCGAGGTCTTCAACGTCGCCGTCGCCGAGGTCAGCGGCGAGCAGCGCCGCTACGCCAAGGTGATCAACTTCGGCCTCATCTACGGCATGGGGGCGTTCGGGCTCGCGAGCAACCTCGGCATCGAACAGAAGGCGGCGCGCGACTACATAGAGCGCTACTTCGCGCGCTTTGCCGGCGTCAAGCGCTACATGGACGAGACGCGAGCGAGTGCCGCCGACAAGGGCTACGTCGAGACCTTCTTCGGCCGTCGCATCGTGCTGCCGGAGATCCGCGGCGGCAGCGGGCCGCGCCGCGCCGCTGCCGAACGCCAGGCGATCAACGCGCCGATGCAGGGCACTGCCGCGGATCTCATCAAGATGGCGATGATCGAAGTGCAGGGCTGGATCGAGCGCGAAAAGCTTTCCACCAAGCTGGTGATGCAGGTGCACGACGAGCTGGTGCTGGAAGTGCCGGAGGGCGAGCTCGACAGCGTGAAGGCGAGCGTCGAGCGCCTGATGATGGGTGTCGCCACGCTCGACGTGCCGCTGGTCGTCGAGGCGGGCGTGGGCGACAACTGGGAGAAGGCGCACTAGTGTCCTTCACCGACCTTTTCTCCGAGAAATCGGCCACCTACGCACAGGCGCGGCCCACGTATCCGGATGCGCTCTACCGATTCGTGGCCGGCGTCGCGCCCGCGAAGGAGCGCGCATGGGATTGCGCGACCGGCAACGGCCAGGCGGCGATCGGCCTCGCGCGCCATTTCGGCGCCGTGGAAGCCACCGATGCGAGCGCGCAGCAGGTGGCCAATGCGATTGCCGCGCCGGGCGTGCGGTTTTCCGTGCAGCCCGCGGAACGTACCGACTTCGCGCCCGCGTCCTTCGACGCGGTGTGCATCGCGCAGGCGCTGCACTGGTTCGACCTCGACCGCTTCTGGCCCGAGGTGCGGCGCGTGGTGCGCCCGGGGGGGCTGGTGGTCGCCTGGTGCTACGGACCCACGCGCCTGCCTGATCCAGCGCTCAATACGGTGGTTTATTCGCTCTATGACGCGGTATTGGGGGAGTGGTGGCCCGCCAATCGGCGGCATATCGATGCCAGCTACACCACGATCAATTTTCCGTTTCCGCGACTGCTATCACCGGCGCTCGAGATGCGCGTCTCGTGGACCCTGCCCCAGCTCCTCGGCTATGTCCGGACCTGGTCGGCGGCGCAGCGTTACCAGGCGGCGACCGGTCTGGACCCGTTCCCCGAATTCGTGGCGCAGCTTGCCCCACTCTGGGGGGAGGGAATGCACGAGGTCGAGTGGCCCCTGACGATCCTCGCGGGGCGGAACGACGCAGCGCACGGCTAGCGCCGTGGTCGCCTTGGTGGCATCGTTCTCACTCCTTCAGCCAGAGCCGATCATGCGTCGCACCTTGGTACTCACAGTGTTCACTGCACTCGCTCCTGCATTGCTCGCCGCTCAGGCCCCGATCCCGCCCGCCGACCAGCAGATCGCCGTGGCCGTGCTGCCGCTACCGGCCGAGTTTCGCGCTGATGCCACCGTCCTGGGCTACTCGCCCGAGGGGAAGCTGGTGACGCTGCGCGACGGGAAGGGCGCGATGACCTGTCTCGCCGATGATCCGAAGGAAGAAAAGGCCTTTCATGTGGCCTGCTATCACAAGTCGATGGAGCCGTTCATGGCCCGCGGTCGTGCGCTGCGTGCGAGCGGCGTCACCGGCGACAAGGTCGACAGCGTGCGCTTCAAGGAAGTGAAGGCCGGCAAGATCCGGATGCCGAAGCAGGCAGCGCTCTGGTCGCTCTCGGGCGATGCGTCGGTGGTCGATATGGCCGCGGGGAAGGTGACACCGGCCGCGCGCGCGCTGTATGTGGTGTATATGCCGTACGCCACGCCAGCGACGTCGGGTATTCCAGCGGCGCCGGTGCGTGGTGCGCCGTGGGTGATGTACCCGGGAACACCCAAGGCGCACATCATGTTTGTGCCATCGATGTAGTCTGCGCCACCTGACCGGGTTCTCCTGTGCATCCTGATCTTGAAGCGATCGAGCGCGAGCTGCTGGCCGCGCAGGCGGAAGCGCATCGCATCGCCGATGGCGTCGATGAGGCGACCTGGGCGGCGCGGCCAGCAACTGACTCGTGGTCGATGAGCGAATGCGTGGCGCACCTCACGCTCTCGACCGAGGCCTTGCTGTCGACCTGCAGCGCCGAGATTGCGCGTGACGAGGTGCGCACGCGGCCGGCACCAGTGCAGATGCGGCGCGATCTGTTGGGATGGGCGCTGTCGCGAATGATGGAGCCACCTGTGCGCGGCAAGTTTCCCACGGCGGCGGGCTTCATCCCGGGGGCAAGTGCGCCCCGGGCCGAGACCGTGGCGGCGTTCGATGCCTCGCAGGGTGCGTTGCTCGATCTGCTGCGGCGATGTGATGGCATCGACATCACGCTGGTGCGGGTGACTTCGCCGTTCAATGCCCGGGTGAAGTATTCGCTCTTCTCGATGTTCCGGATCACCGCGGCGCACCAGCGACGTCACCTGTGGCAGGCCGAACGGGCGCGTGATCTGGTCGTGGCGGGTCGGTAGTATCGCGCCGATGTGTGGGTGTTCACTCTGTGAGGTTGTCTGATGATCGACGCAGTCCGCCGCTGCATGTTCCGCGAACTCGACAGTTTCGCGGCCGAACTCGATGGCTATCCTGACGAAGCTTCGGTGTGGGCCGACCTGCCGGGGTTCGCCAATTCCACCGGCACGCTCACGCTGCACGTCTGCGGCGGGCTGCGTCACTTCATCGGCGCCGGGATGGGCGGCAGCAGCTATGTCCGCGATCGCGACTTCGAGTTCTCGAAGCGCGGCGTGTCACGCGCCGAACTGCACCTGCTGCTCGCGGTGACGCGCGATGAAGTGGCGCGAGCCTTCGAGCTCTTCGATGAGGCAAAGGTCGGCGAGCCATTTCCCCTGGAGATGGGCGGCCACCGCCTTCCCACCGACCGGATGCTGATACACCTCGCCGCGCATCTCGGCTATCACCTCGGTCAGGCCGACGGGCACCGGCGGGCGACGACGGGTGAGCGGAGGAGCGTGGGGGCGATGGGGCTCGCGGCAGTGGTGGACGGGACCAACTAGAGAGAAGAGAGAGGAGAAACGAGAGACGAGTCGCTTCTCTCTGCTCTCCTCTCTCGTTGTACCATGGCAATCCAGCTCGGAGTTCCTCATGGTCACCGCTGTCATCCTGCTCACGGTGCAACGTCAGCATATCAAGAGTGTCGGCGAGCGTCTCGCGGAGATGCCCGAAGTCAGTGATGTCTTTTCGGTTGCGGGAAAGTTTGATCTCGTCGCCATCGTGCGGGTGAAGGCGAACGAGGATCTCGCCGATCTGGTGACCGAGCGGATGGTGCGACTCGAGGGGATCACCGGCACCGAAACGCTGATCGCCTTCCGGGCCTATTCACGGCGCGATATCGAAGCGGGGTTCTCGCTCGGCGCTGAAGGGTAGGTCGCACGCGGATGCTGAGTGAATCGCGCGCCTGGGCCTACGTGGTGGTGGCGGGTTTCCTCGAGGTCGGCTGGGCGATCGGGCTCAAGTACAGCGAAGGATTCTCGAAGCCGCTGGCGAGTGCGCTCACCATTGTCGGGATGATCACGTCGATGTGGCTGCTGGCACAGGCGCTGCGAGTGCTCCCGGCCGGGACAGGGTACGCCGTCTGGACTGGTATTGGTGCTGTGGGAACCGCCATCCTCGGCATTGTGCTGCTGGGTGAATCGCGGAATCTGCTCCGTCTGGTCTGCATTGGCATGATCGTGACCGGGATTCTGGGTCTCAAGGCGAGCAAGTAGGCGGTTGCCTGACCCCCCCACCGCGGGCTATAATCCCGCCGTTCCGGCCAGGTAGCTCAGTTGGTAGAGCACGTGACTGAAAATCACGGTGTCGGGGGTTCAATTCCCTCTCTGGCCACTTCGGAAATCGAGACGGGGTCCTCAGCAGAGGACCCCGTCTTTTCATACGGGTCGGGGGTGGAGCTGCGCCGACTGCGTCGGCTCGCTCGCCTGCGGCTCAATTCCCTCTCTGGCCACTACGGAAATCGAGACGGGGTCCTCAAGCAGAGGACCTCGTCTTTTTTCTTGTTCACGGGGCAGGAAACCAAGGGTTTACCCTTGAAATCGTCTCTTTTCCGTGACAGCCCCCCCCCGGTTCATGCAGCTTCCCCCGTCGCCCGCGCCAATCTCGAAAACCATTTGAGCCCTGATTGATCCTCAGTTGATAGATCGAGAGTTCGCGTGTGACGCACCCCCACTTCTTCGTCAGAGGATGCAAATGAGAGTAGGTAGGATCGGAAGGAACATTGTCAACTGTGTGGCGCCCGTAGCCATCCTTCTAGGCTTGGCGGCGTGTGGCGCCGAGGTTCCCAGCGGACAGGAGGCTCAAGGGTGGGAACTCGTCAAGGGTGGGCGCGGTCGAACGGCCGTAAATCCCTCCCAGTACATGCTCGCAGTCGGCTGCCTTGCTTACTCAGGGTCGACCGGGCTGGGGATCGTTGGCATCGAGCCGAATGAGGGTCCTCCAGAGCGCTTCAATTGCGTTGGAGTGCCGTCTGACACAATCCAGGCAGCGATGCAGCGATATATCGATGCATCGATTGCTGCGAACGGAGATGCCAACCAAATGATCGGGAGTTGGGATCTGGTTTCCCGTGAATACTGCTATGCGAATTCGGGGTACTGGCAGCAGGACGGAAGCTATTACCTGCCACCGGGTGGAACGCTGACCAATTGTTTCTGGGAGGACACTTGGACTCTCATCGTCCCTGATCAGCCAGGTTGGCCTCCGATTCCGATTGCGCCATCCGGTGGAGGTGGCGGGGGTGGGGCAGGCGGTTCTGGCAGCGGGGACGGAAAGCCCTCCGTCGACATTGCGTGTACCATCCCCACGGAGGAAAGCGAGACGATGGAGGCCTCGGAGTTCTTCTCAAAGTGGGATGCGCCAGCACCTGAGGGGATGGAAGTCTGCAGGACTCAGGGGTGTATGAGCCAATCGCCCGGGATCTGGATTGGGGTGTGGCCGATCCAGAGACTCGGCGGGATTGTGGGGCATACAGCGGTGTATCGTGCCGGTGCGTCGAGCGGGAGCGTCACGGAGTTACTGGGTTGGTCCGAGTATACGACGAACCATTTCAATGACAGTTCGTCGCCCGAGTACGGGCCATTCGGATCGTACAAGTGGGTCAAATTGGGGGGAATTGAAGCGATGCCAACTGTTGAAGCCGGAAGGGTACGGGCACAAGCGGAGTTCTCCGGGCTGCCCTATTCTTTTGGATCGAATCGATATATCTCGAACGTTCTTCGCTATGCCGGATTGGCGATTAGCGAGGAGGTGCACGCAGCTCTGGGATCGGTTCCGGGAATCTGTTCCTGCAATACCATTTGTACTCACTGACTGTCACCGGAAGGCACATGCACAAAGCATCCGAGGATCATGTGGGGCGACGTTCATTTGCGAGCGACAGGGCGGTTGGCTTGGCGGCATTCGGCTGCTGCGGTGTTGCCGCGAGTCTCTTCGATCGGACCGGGGTGAGGCAGTCGCCCATGCGAGTGGCATCCGCCGGCAAGCTCCAATCTCCCAACGAGGCGGCATCGAGGGCATCGCAAGGTGACGCCTTTCTCGTTGTGATCCTCCTCGCAATCGTTCATCTGGTATTACTGGTCGCGTTTGCAAAGCGTTGGCGTCCGGTCGGGCTCGTCGCGCGTGCGGTCGGCTCAGGCATCGCCGGCGCAGGCGGTTACCTGCTGCTGCTCGGCGCAATTTCTGTCTTTCGTTCAGCATACGCTGATCCATTCAATTCAACTTGGGAGTTCGGTGGGCTGTTGGCGATCCCGACCATTCTCACGACCGTCGTGACGGGCGAGGTGGTGCGCGCCCGCTCCGGATCTGCGGGCGTGCGGGCGGGAACATGAACGAGGCCTAATGTGTGAAATGTGAACCGTTGCGGCGCCGAGGCCACCAACTTCGGCGTCGTCACGGGCCGCCCTCGCAGTAGACCGTCGTCAGCGCCGGTAGCTACTCAACACCAACCCATCCTTGGCCAGCCGGGTGTGACAGGCGAAGCACTGCCGCGGCAGCAACGGGCTCGAGAGCTCGGTTTTGCTGTCGCCAGGGAAGCGCTGGAACCCCCACCCACCCGTGCTCGCGAACTTCACTGAATCCTTCACCATGACATCAAGCTGTCGCCGGGTGCCTTCACTGTAGGCGCCGTCGGCATCGTTCATCGTCATCGCGCTCTTCACGTGCGCCCAGCTGCGATAGCCTTCGGGGTACGCAACCGGCTCGCGAGGCGATGCGGGATGCCAGGCGACAACACTCGCTGCCACCAACAACAGGGCCAACCCATTTCCTGCACGCATTGACGCGCTCCGTGAGAGGTGCCGATGATGGCCCCCCTCAAACTTGGAGCGAATGGTGGATGGAGTTCGTTGGAGCCTTGTGAGGATTCTTGATCCTCGATGATGGACTACCCCGCAATCAACTCCGCCCCCACCATTCGCATCGCCGCCACCGTCTCATCGATATCCTGCAGCGTAGTGCGGTGCGAACAGATCGAGAGTCGCTGCGTCACCCGGCCGCGAATGCGCGTCGTCATGGTGAAGGCGATCTGTCGCTTGATCAGTTCGTCGGCGACGCGCTGATTCAGTTCATCAAGCTTCGCGTCATTTCCTTTGAGTGCCGCTGGTACATAGCGGAAGGAGTAGATGTAGAGCTCCGGCTCCGGCTGCACCACCTCGAAATCATCCGACGCCACGACCAGCGCGTGCAAATGTTTGGCGCAGGCAATCGTGGTCCGAAACATCGCGCGGTAGCCCTCGGCGCCGTAGAGCCGCAGTGACATCCAGACCTTGAGCGCGCGCCAGCCGCGCGACAACTGCGGACCGTAGTCGAAGTAGTTGAGTCCGGCGTATTCGCTCGGCAACGAACTCTGCAGATAGGTGGCCTGCGTCGCGAAGGCCTGTCGCAGCAACTCGGGGTCGCGAACCAGCAGGATCGCGGCCTCATACGGCACCCCAAGCCACTTGTGGGCATCGAACGACACCGAGTCGGCGCGATCCATGCCAACGAAGCGCGGCGCGAGCTCCGGCAGCATGGCACCGAGTGCGCCACACGCCCCGTCGACATGGAACCAGAGATTGCGACGGGCGGCGATGTCGGCGAGCGCATCGAAGTCGTCGAGTGCGCCGACATTGATCGAGCCGCCGTGCCCGACAATGCAGAACGGCGTCATCCCGTTGGCGATATCGTCATCGAGCATCTGCTCGAGCGCGCCCACGTCGATCGTGAAGTCCGGCTTGCTCGGCACCTTGCGCAGCGCGCCGCGGCCGAGGCCGAGGAGGTCGACAGCGCTCTGGAACGAGACGTGACTCTCGTGGTCCGCCATATAGACAGTGAGCCGGCGCACACCGCCAGACCCCTGAAGGCCGTGCGCAGCAATATCCCAGGTGGCCTTGTTGCTGAGCGCGGTGCGCAGTGCCGCGACGTTGGCCATGGTGCCGCCACTGAGGAAAATTCCGCCGGTGTTGGCGCCGTAGCCGATCAACTCGCCAAGCCAGGCGATGGTACGCCGCTCGATTTCGGTGGCCGCCGGCGAGGCCTTCCAGCCGCCGAGGTTGGCGTTGAGCGTCGAGGCGAGGGCATCGGCGAGGGCGCCGATCTGCGAGCCGGAGCCGTTGACGAAGCCGAACCACTTCGGGTGACCGAGCACCGACGAGTTGGGGATGATCTTGGCGGTCCAGTCGGCGAGGATGGCGTGAGGGTCTTCGCCGACTTCGGGGACGGGGAGGTCGAACAGGGCATATACATCCGCCGGCTGCTGGGCTGGGAACGGGGCACCATCCCGGATGTCGGCGAAAAAGGCGGTGATCAGGTCGATCGTCTCGCGGCCCAGGGCACGGAAGGCTTCGGGTGGGAGATCGACAAATGGGGCGGGTGCTCCAGTCTGCGTTTTCATAGGAGTCCATTATGGCGGGGGGCGACTCTCCCCGCCACCGGGATGTGAATGTGAAATCTGTTCCATGCGGCCTGCAACCGGTTCCGCCGCTGGTGGCATCCAATGCGGAATACCCCCCGTTCTCCCGACACCAGGTGCCCCATGCCCGACCTGCGCCAGGACGTCCGCCTCGCCCTTCGATCGCTGTTCCGCCGACCCGGCTTCGTCGCCGTCGTGGTGCTCACGCTGGGCCTCGGCATCGGCGCCAACAGCGCGATTTTCTCGGTGGTCAACGCCGTCCTGCTCAAGCCGCTGCCGTACCGGGATCCGGGTCAGCTGGCGATGATCTGGAGCAAGTGGACCAACTTCGAGAAAACCTGGCTCTCGCCGGCCGAGTATCTCGACTACCAGAAGCAGAGCCGCCTCTTCAGTGACGTGGCCGCGTGGGATGAGAATGGCGAAGCCGCGCTCACTGGTGCGGAGGGAGCACAAAGCGTCACGGCCGTTGAGATGACCGGCAACTTCCTCGACGTGGTAGGGATGGTTCCGGCGGCGGGGCGAGTATTCAGCGCAGAGGAGGATATTCCCAACGGCCCTCCTGTGGTGATGATCGGCTACGAACTCTGGCAACAGCGCTTCGGTCGGGATCCGTCGATCGTCAACCGGATCATCCAGGTTGACGGCGAGTCCCAGCAGGTCGTGGGCGTGTTGCCGAAGGAGTTCAAGTTCCCGCTCGAGTTCCAGAGTCGCACCACCGCGCAACTGATCCAGCCGGCACGAATGGATCACGCGGCGCCGGCGCGCGGCAATCATGGCTGGTACGGGGTGGCCCGACTCAAGCCCGGGATCACTGCGGCGATGGTGACGCCCGAACTCGACAACCTCGCCAAGGGGTGGACCAAGGCCGGGCTCTATCCGGTCGGGATGCAATTCACCGCCTTCGCCGTACCGATGATTGAACAGGTCAGCGGCAATGTGCAGCTTGCGCTACTCGTGCTGGCGGCTGCGGTCGGACTGTTGTTGCTGCTGACCTGCGCCAACGTCGCCAATCTGGTGCTCACGCGCGCCGACAGCCGCAGTCGCGAAGTCGCAGTGCGCGCTGCCCTCGGCGCGGGCAAGGGCGAGCTGCTGCGCCTCGCACTCACCGAGAGCATGCTCCTCGGTCTCGGCGGCGGATTGCTCGGGCTCGTCCTCTCGTGGGGCGGTGTGCGCATTCTCGTGGCCCGCGCGCCGACCACCATTCCGCGGCTCGCCGAATTGCACGTCGACTGGCGCGTGGTGGCGTTCACCCTGGTGTTGAGTCTGGTCACCGGTGCGCTGTTCGGATTGCTGCCGGTGGCGCGAGTGTCACAGCTCGATCTCGCCAATGCCTTGCGCGACGGCTCGCGCGGCGCGAGTGACGGAGCAGAGCGGAAGCGCGGGCGCACGCTGCTGGTGGTGGCGGAGATGGCGTTGGCCGTGCTGCTGGTGATTTCGGCCGGGCTCACCATCAAATCGTTCCGCAACCTGATGCAGGTCGACCCCGGTTTCGATACCCGGGGCGTGCTCACGATGCGGACGTCGTTGCCATCGGCAACCTATGCCGATGAAAACGCGGTGCTCAACTTTTATCGCAACTTCGGCAATGAAGTGCGGCAGCTTCCCGGGGTGCAGTTCGCGGGCTTCGGTCGCGTGCTTCCGCTCGCAGCCGAAATGGGCGACGCGGGGATCGCGATCGAAGCGCACCCGACGCCGGCAGGCGTTCCCGGCAATCAGGCCGACTGGCAGGCGGCGTCACCCGGCTATTTCGAGGCGATGAAGATCAGGCTGATCACCGGCCGCTACATCGACAACACCGACACCAAGGAAGGTTTGCAGACTGCCGTGATCAACGAGGCGCTCGCCAAGGAGTACTTCCCGGGCGAGAATCCGATCGGGCAGCGGGTGCGGATGGGTGGGCAGGATCGCCCGTGGCGTGTCGTGGTTGGTGTGGTCGGGAACTACCACCACAACGGCCTCACGGCGTCATTCAAGCGCGCGTTCTTCATTCCTGCCGAGCAGTGGAGCAACTCCTACGGCCAGCCGCGTCGCGCGATGACGCTGATTGTGCGGAGCAGTGGCAATCCCAAGGAGCTGATCGGGCCCGTCGCGGCGATCGCGAGGGGGCTCGCCCCCGATGTGCCGGTGACCCAGATCACCACGATGGATGACGTCCTCAGTGCCGCGACGCAGGAACAACGGTTCACGATGGCGCTGATGGCGGGCTTTGCGTTGCTCGCGCTGGTGCTCGCTGCGGTCGGGATCTACGGCGTGATTTCGTACTCGGTCAGTCAGCGGACGCGCGAGATCGGGATTCGCCTGGCGTTGGGGGCCGACGTCGCATCGGTGCGCTCGCTCGTGTTACGCCAGGGCATGGTGCCGGCCGTCATCGGAATCGGTGTCGGGCTCGCCAGCGCCCTCCTGCTCACGCGCTACCTCGGTTCGCTGCTCTACGGGGTGGCGGCCATCGATGCCTTCACCTTCGCGACCATTCCGTTGCTGCTCCTGATCGTGGCGGCGGGGTCGGTGCTGCTGCCGGCGATGCGGGCGAGCCGGGTCGAGCCGGTGGAGGCACTCCGCGGGGAGTAGGGGGAGTGGGGTAGCCGAGACGGTATGATTCCCCCGGGGCCTCAAAATGGCGTCCCGGGGCGTAGTCCGTTCCAGCCATCGCGGCGGAAGCGTCGGGACTCTAGTATCATATGCGCTCCAGACGCTTCCCCTCTGAGGGTTGGACCGATGCCACAGCTGTCTCCCTACCGCACGCTCCCCCAGGCCCGGCGCATTGGCCTGGTGGCCCACGACATCTCGTCGAGCCGTGACTCGAAGAACAGCTATATCCAGCGCATCGTTTCGCGCGGTGGCGGCTTCCGGGCCGAGAAGTTGCGCGAATGGGCGCCGGAGCAGCTGGCGCGTGAGGTCGTCCGCCACGGATTGGAGTCGCTGCAGGACGAGCTGACCCTGCTGCAAACGCTCTATGTGGAACTGGAGCCGGGGCTACAGATCGCCTTCCTGGATCTTGCCGGCGTGCGTCGTGACGGGGCGAACATTCCCGACGACCTGAAGATGCCATTCGCGGACGTGGCAACGGTGCGGAAGGCGGCGCTCACGCTGCTGGAACAGCAAGGCGAAGATGCGCGTCACTATCTCCACACCATCGCCCTGTACAACACCGATGCGTGGCCGGGGTTGACTGCGGTGCTGGGGGAGACGGAGTAGAAGAGAGAGGAGAGAAGAGAGAAGGGAGAAGGGAGAAGGGTGGTCTCAACCTGAGCACTGTTGAAGGATCTGTACCGCATGAATTCGAAGCCATCGAGCCCGAAGAAAATCAAGCAGTTGCTGGCGACCCTTCCTGCCAAGGCGCAGCGGGGGAGCAAGCCGCGCTGTCACCTGCTCACGCACGGAACCAGGGTGCAAGTCGCGGCGCGACTGACCGCATTGATGGGTGCTTGGGGGAGTGTCGCACCGACGGACTCGTGGCTTCCGGAGGGATTCGAAGATCACAATGAGGCCGAGTTGCCGCTGGCACCCGAACTGCTGACGCCGGTGGTTCGCGTCGGTCTGGCGCGCTGGTGGTTGCCGAATGATCACCTCGCCGACCGCACACCCAACTGGGACATTGCAAGCAGTTGTACCATCGACGGCCGCCGCGGCTTGCTGCTGGTCGAGGCGAAGGCGCACGAGAACGAACTCGTCAACACGATCTCGGGCCGCAAGCTCGACACGCGCAATCAGGGCGACCAGGCGACTCGCGACGCGAGTCATCATCAGATCGGCGTGGCGATCGAACAGGCGCGCGCCGGACTGCAGGCCGCGAGCAGTCTGCCGTGGGAAATCCGGATCGATTCGCACTACCAGCTCGCGAGTCGTTTCGCCTGGGCTTGGAAGGTGGCCCAGCTCGGCGTTCCCGTCGTGATGGTCTATCTCGGCTTTCTTGGCGCCGACGAGATGAAGGATCGCGGTGCACCACTCGCGAGTGCCGCCGAGTGGGACGCGATGGTGCGAGCCCACGCGAAGGGACTGGTCCCGGGCGAAGTGTGGGGGAGCCAGGTTGATGTGGGTGGTGCGCCGCTGGTGCCGTTGATCGTGAGTGTGGCGCAGGAGTTGTAGCGGCGCACTCCTCCTCCGTCGCTTCCGCAGCAGGATCTCTCGATCCGAACGTCGCCCCTCCCCCGGGACCTCTCATGTTCCGCACCCTCTCGAAAAGCGACTTCAAACTCGCCGCCGGCTGCGCCACCAAGCTCTACTACAAGGAGCTTGGCTATCCGCAGGCCAATGACGGCAATCCGTACCTCAAGTTGCTGGCGGATGGTGGCTACATGGTGGAGCAGTTGGCCCGACGGCTTTACCCCGAAGGAATCGAACTCAGCTATGCCGGGAATGCCGAAGAGAACGCTCGCGCCACCGCCGAATTGCTGACTCGCGAGAACGTGACGCTGTTCGAAGCAACATTGCTGAGCGGCCGGAAACTGGCACGCGTTGATATCCTGAAAAAAATGGGGAATCGGTTCGAGTTGGTCGAGGTCAAGTCGACGTCGTTCGACGGGGAGGAGGCGAAATCGCGCCCCGCGGGGCCTTTCCGACAGAAGACCAAGAAGGCCGCGATTCTGACGGACTGGATTCCGTATCTGGAGGATGTGACCTTCCAGTTCGTCGTGCTGCAGGAGCTCTACCCTGCCGCGGAGATCGCACCCCACCTTCTGCTGGTCGACAAGTCTCAGACCACCAGCGTCGACGCCCTGCCCGGACTCTTCGACATCAGGCGAGATGTCATCATTGATGGCCGCACGAAGGACCTCGACATCAGGTTCGTCGGCGATGCAGACACGCCCGCTGCCAGGGAGTTGTTGCGGTGTGTCGACGTCTCCTCGGAGGTTGCGGAGCTGGCACCAGCCGTCGCCGAGGCCGCGGGCGGACTTGTGGCGCTCTACCGCGGAGATGAGGTCACCAGGGTGCAGCGGCCGATCGACTGGAACTGCAAGGGCTGCGAGTTCCGCGTCGCTACAGGTGAGGGGCCGAACGGCTTCGTCGAGTGCTGGGGCACGCTGGCCGAGCCAACACCACACCTGTTCGACCTCTACCAATTCGGGAACAACAAGATCGACGGGGAGCGGGTTGCCGACACCCTGATTCGCCAGGGGAAAACCAGCCTCTACGATATCGATCCCACGCTTCTCATGAAGCGTGATGGAGAGCCCACGGCTTATACGGCGCGCCAGGTCGTGCAGATCGAGCACACCCGATCCGCAACGCCGTTCATCGATCCCGCGCTCTCCCGCGCGATCGCATCGTGGCAATGGCCGCTCCATTTCATTGATTTCGAGACATCCGCGCTGGCGCTTCCTTATCACGCCGGGATGCGGCCGTACGAAATGGTCGGATTCCAGTGGAGCAGCCACACACTTCGCGATGAGACCGCCACCCCGGTACACGCCGAGTGGCTGAATGAGCGAGAGAGCTGGCCCTGCCTCGCGTTTGTCGAGTCACTCCGGCAGGCGGTCGGCGAGACGGGAACGGTGCTCATGTGGTCGCATCACGAGGCCACCACGCTCAAGAAGATTCGTGATCAGATGGACCGCTACAACGTTGGCGACGCGGCGATTCGCGAGTGGATGGGGGAGCTGGTCGGCGTGGATGATGGGCCACGCCGGCTGGTGGACATGAACGACCTCTGCCGCAAGTATTTCTTCCATCCGGGAATGGCCGGACGAACGAGCATCAAGATTGTGCTGGATGCACTGTGGAAATCCGACGCGGCGATGCGAGACCGCTTCGCAGCGTGGATGGGCGACCGCAGCTTCGCTGTAACCAGTGAGCACGGCCCCTATGAATCCTTGCCGCCGATCGTGGTTGGTGGGCTCGAGCTCGAGGTGTTCGAGGGAACCGGGGCGATGCGGGCATACCAGGCGATGCTGTACGGCGAGGAACGCCACAGCCCGGAGATTGTCGCCGCGTATCGTGAGTTGCTCCTGCGCTACTGCAAGCTGGATACACTCGCGATGGTCCTGATCTGGGACCACTGGCGTAACGCCCCCGCACCAGAGGGCTGATAGATTCCGGGCATCACCCACCGGACCACGATTCATGACCCGACGCATCGCCCTCGTTGTCACCAGTATTGCCATCGCCGCCTGCACTCAGGCGCCCAAGGCCGATCAGTTGGCAGCAGACACGCTGAAGCCTGCCGCACCAACCACCGCGCCAGCCGCCGCACCGAGTGTCGCGGCGGCGTTTCGCTGCAGCGATTCGTTGCAACTCTTCGCGCTCTTCCG
Source organism: Gemmatimonadales bacterium (assembly GCA_039915645.1). GTDB lineage: Bacteria > Gemmatimonadota > Gemmatimonadetes > Gemmatimonadales > GWC2-71-9 > Palsa-1233. The sequence goes on from JBDSMX010000052.1 coordinate 14,314, forward strand.
CACGGATTCAGTAGGGAAGGCGGAGGTCGCGCTCGCGGTCGGAGATGAGCGGCTACACCTGCCACAGTTGATGGCGGCATCCGGCGCGCGCTACGGTGACTCGACCACCATCTTCTGGAACAAGGGTGACTCGGCGGCCTTTACGCGCGGCGGCAAGACCGTCGCCTGTCACGTCGAGAAGTAGCAGTGGCGCGAAAGGATCCTACTCGACTCGGCGGCAGCACGAAGCGCCGGAGCGATCCACATGCTGCGGTGGCTCGTGAACTCTGCGAGCGGCATCCCCGTCTGGCCCGATTGGTGGAGCTCACCCACCCGCTCGAGCGGACGATTCCGGATGCCCGCCCGATCACTCATCTCGCCGTGCGCACCATTGTCGCGCAACTGGTGTCGGCGCCGGCCGCGCGCACCATCATGGGTCGGCTGATCGAGGCACACGGCGATATCGATGGCATTGTGACCTGGGCGATGAGTGTCCCCGACGATGCGCTGCCGATGCACTCGTTGTCACGCGCCAAGCGGAAAGCGATCGCACACTGGGGGGCGCTTCATTCTCAGCGACGGCGATCCCCGGCCGCGCTGGGCTCCCCTCTCCGCCGATGCGTTGCTCGTCGAGATCATGAAGCTGCGGGGATTCGGACGGTGGAGTGCCCAGATGCTGGCGATCTTCGGCTTCGGCCACGCGCAGATCTGGCCCGAGGGAGATGCCGGGGTAATGCGTGCGGCCAGGGTGGTATTCAAGGGGATGCGGCAGCCCACCGTGCGACGCCTGATCGCTGGCCACGAGAGTCATGTGGCGATCTGCTGCTGGGCGCTGCTCGATACCAACCAGCTGGCGGGGTTCCACGAACGATGAACGATGGGGCGGGGGCCTGCCGCCCGTTGCCTCCCCGGCGTTACCTTTTTTGCTGACTCCGTGACCAGGATGACCCAGTGAACGTGAATCCGATGACCGAACTCCGCCAGATCGTCGCCTTCCTTGCGATCTTCGTGGTCACCTTTCTTGTGGCCAACGGCGCCGCGCGGGCCGCCGGTCACAAGGACTGAGCCACCTCAGGGGGTGGTGAGCAGGTCGAACCGCCAGGCGCCGCTGTTCGCTTCCAGTTGGGCGAGGGGCACCAGGAAGCTCAGGAACGGTCCGTTGAACGCCGCATCAAATTCCCCATAGACTCGCAGCGAGGCCAGGCTCGACCAGAGCCAGTAGCCGTATTGCTGCACCGACCCTCCGGTCGCGATCGAGCAGGTGCATTTCGGGATTGCGCCCTGGTCCGGGAAATCGGCAATCACCTTCTTCTGGGTGAGATTGCGAAGCACCGGGTTGAAGTAGATCCGGCCATCATTCATCACATTGTCGATGACCAGCGGGATGCTCCCCGTCGGATTGAGCACCGCCGGGTAGCTCTCCGTCAGCGTCTCGCCGTGGCCATTGGGGGGCGGCATTCGCCACGACATCGTGAACGTCGGTGTCAGGGGCCGCTCGATCGTGGATGACGACTGCCCGTCAACCGACCCCACAATCACGCCATTCTGCAGCACGTCGACCCGGTACGCCAAGCTGTTGGTGACCTCGATCCGGAACCGCTCGAGCGAGGTCGCAGTGACCCGAACGAGCGCCTGTGCCGTGCGGCCTCCTACCGTCGCGAAGATGGTCGCTTCACCAATGGCGACAGCCGTCACCACTCCGGTGCCGTCCACGGTCGCGGCATCGGGATTGAAACTCGACCAGGTCACCGGACGATTGGTGACCGAAAACCCGAACTCATCGGTTGCGATCAGTTGCATCTTCCTCGTCCCGCCCGGCACCATCAGCGCAGTATCTGGCTTGAGCGATGCCGAGGTCACCAGGGCAGGAATCACGTTGACGACGGTATTGTCGCTCTTGCCACCGGTGCTCGCCGTGATCGTCACCGGACCGCCGGTATCGAGCCCGATGAGCAGGCCGGATGCGGTTACCGACGCGAGCGCCGGATTGCTTGAGCTCCAGACAATCGTGGTGCCGGCGATGGCGTTGCCATTCGACTCGAACGCGGTCGCTAGCAGTTGCAGCGTGGCACCGGCCTTGATCGTTCCTGAGGTCTGCTGGACCACGACATGATCCACCGCTGGCGGCGGCGGGGGTGGCGGCGGGGTGATGCCACCGGAATCGCCGCCGCAGGCCGCGAGGAGCAACAGGACGCCGACCGCGGCACGCGAGGTTGCGGTGCTCACTTCGCGGTCACCACGGAAAGGTCCGCCACGTGCAGGTTCAGCTGATGGTTGATCCGCATGCCGACCACTCCGTCGACGGCGAGGTCCTTGCGGGGCTTCGCCGCCACGATGATGCCATTGATGAGAAACTGAACCGCGTCCTTTGTTGCCTGGACCGACAGGGTGTTGAGGACGCTTGCGGTATCGGTTGCGGCGATCGTCTTGATCGCGGGCGCTGCGGTCCAAGGGGTCACGTCGGCCGTGGCCTCGCCGTTCCGGGTCTTGATGAGATACTTGCCGTCGTTGCGGATCACGAAATAGAGGTAGCGCTGGGTCGCGCCGGGGAGGTCCTTCCCGCCGACCAGCAGACCGTACGCTTCGGGGTGGGCCGCGGGCGGGCCGAAGAAGTAGACCTTCATCGTCGCGGTATAGGCACCGACCCCGGTCATCTCGGGGCGATAGAAGATCCCGGCCACGTCGCCGGTCGTGATGTGCCACCCCGGCTTCATCTCGACGAAGGCGAGTCTGGAGATCTCCTTGTTGCCATCGGACCGAACCTGCCAGCCGAGGCCACGGGCATCGACCCGAGCGGGGCCGGGTTGCTGGGCACTGGCAACGGCGGGGGCAAGCAGGAGGGCGGTCAGGACGAGGCTACCACGCATCGATCGGCTCCGGGGAACTGGATTCAGTGTGAAATCTATCTGCCCACCGCTGCCGTAGGGGTCCCCGGCAGGGGTGCAACGGCAGGGGGCGGCCATGCGTCTCATCCTGCAGCCCCAGCTAACCGTATATTGTCTGGACCGAACACAATGCAGCATCACAACCAACCTGGCGACCACCCGGACTCCTGGTGACTGACAAGCTTCTCGACGACCTCAAGCTCGCCCTCGGCGATGCCTACAGCATAGAGCGTGAGCTCGTCGGGGGCGGAATGAGTCGCGTCTTCGTCGCCATGGAGCACGCCCTCGGTCGCGAAGTCGTCATCAAGGTGCTGCCGCTCGAACTCGCCGCGGGCGTCAATCGCGAACGTTTCCGCCGCGAGGTGCAGCTGGCGGCCCGGCTCTCCCATCCGTACATCGTGCCGTTGCTGCACGCGGGCGAACACGGCGAGCTGCTCTGGTTCACGATGCCGTTCATCCCCGGCGAATCGTTGCGTACGCGGCTCGAGCGTTCGGGACCGCTCAGTGTGCCGGAGACGCTGCGACTGCTGCACGACACGGTCGAGGCACTGGCGTATGCGCACTCGCGCGGCGTCATCCATCGTGACATCAAGCCCGGCAACATTCTCTCCGATGGTCATCACGCGATGGTCACCGACTTCGGCGTGGCCAAGGCGCTGTCGGCGTCAATGCCGATGGGCCCGATTGCTGGTCATACGACGTCCGGGATGGCGATCGGCACACCAGCCTACATGGCGCCCGAGCAGCTTGCCGCCGATCCGTCGGCCGATCATCGCGTCGACATCTACGCCGTCGGACTGCTTGCCTACGAATTGCTGACCGGCGAGAGTCCGTTTGCCGCGGCCTCCCCCACGGCAACAATGACGGCGCAACTCACCCGCACTCCCGACCTGCTGCATCTCAAGCGAGGGGAAGTGCCGCCGGCGCTTTCGGCCCTCGTGCAGCGTTGCCTCGCCAAGGATCAGGAGGATCGCCCGGCGGACGCGAAGAGCGTGCTGAGTGATCTCGACAAGATCTCCGGCGCGATTGCGGCGGATGCGCACCGCTCGAACTCCGGCGAGACCGCGGCACGCGCGCTGGTCCCGGCATCGCCGTGGCCGCTGTTGCTGGCCACAGGCGCCGTGATCGCGATGGTTGCTGGTGGTGTCTGGTATGCACAGCGCAGCACTCCGACACAGGCGCCCGGGCGGGTCGACACACTCACGGTGCTCGCACCACGCGATACCGGTGCGAGCGGTACGCCGTTGCAGGCTCCGGCCGCGAAGCCGCTCACCCACGCCGATTCATTGCGCATTGCGCAGG
>JBDSMX010000065.1:0-4545 GCA_039915645.1 Gemmatimonadales bacterium
GCGCTGCTCCTCCGCTTGCTTCGGCTCTTTCCCGATGACTTCCGCTCTGTCTACGAAACCGAGATGACGGAACAGCTCACGGCCGACTACGACGCGGCGCGCGCCGCCGGGCGCATTGCCGCACTCCGCTACGCGATTCCCGCCGCATGGGATCTCGTCACAGCGGGTGTGGCCGAGTGCATGAATCCGTCGCTGGTCACACCATATCGCGTACCCACGAAGGGAGATGGCATGGCTTCTCGCATCAGCGACTGGATGGTCGATCTCCGCCAGGCAGTGCGCGCGCTCCGTCGCGCCCCCGGCTTCGCGTTCATCACCATCGGCACCCTCGGCCTCGCGATCGGCGCCAACGCCGGCATGTTCTCGGTGGTCGACACCGTCCTGCTCCGACCGCTGCCGTACGAGAACGTCGATCGCATCGTGAACATCCAGGGCACAGCACCGGGGTCACAGCTTCCCGACGAGTTCGGTGTCTCGAATGAGTTCTTCGTGCAATACTCCGAGAGATCGAAGCTGCTGGAGGATGCGGCGCTGGTGAGCTCATTCACTTCGACGCTGCGTGATGGCGAGCAGGTCGAGCGAATCCGGATGTCCGGTGCCACCGCTTCGCTCTTCACCACGCTCGGTGCGCGCCCTGTACTCGGTCGGCTGCCGATTCCGAGCGACGAGTCACGCGTCGTGGTACTGAGCTACGCCCTGTGGCAGAGCTGGTTCGGTGGCGATCCCAAGGTGATCGGGAAGACGCTCTCCGTCGCGGGCGACAATCGCGAGGTGATCGGGGTGATGGGGCGCGAATTCCGCTTCCCGGTCGAAGGAACCCAGCTCTGGTTCCCGAGTGTGATCCGACTCGAGAACATCCGGACCGGTCGCTTTGGCGCCGGGATGATCGCGCGGATGAAGCCCGGCGTTACCACAGAAGCGCTGGCGCTGGAACTCACTGCGTTGTCGAAGCAGCTCCCCGAGCGCTTCGGTGGCTCGCCCAGCTACGCCAAGATCATCGAGCAGCATCGCGCCGTGGTGAAGACTCTGGAGCAGACGCTGCTCGGCTCCGTGTCGGGGCCGCTCTGGATCCTGCTCGGTGCCGTCACCATCGTGCTCCTGATCGCCTGCGCCAACGTCGCGAATCTCTTCATGGTGCGGGCCGAGGGACGTCAGCGGGATCTCGCGGTGCGTCGTGCCATCGGCGCGGGTCGCACCCAGCTGATTCGACATCAGATGGCCGAGGCGGTTGTGGTTGCCGTTGCGGCCGGAATTGTGGCGACAGTGTTGGCGATTGTTGTGCTACCGGCATTTCTCCAATCGGCACCCCCGGGGATCCCGCGACTCGCCGATGTGCATCTTGGCGCCGTGGGGATGGCATACACCTTGGGCGCAGCGCTCGTCGCGGCGTTGGCGTGCGGCTTCATTCCGGCCGTGCGCGCCTCGGAGCCCGATCTCAAGCGACTCCGCGAGGGTGGCCGTGGCTCCACGCGCGGCCGCACCTGGGGTCGCGATGCATTGGTGGTCGCGCAGACCGCGATGGCGCTGGTGTTGTTGATTGCGTCGGGGCTGTTGATGCGCTCCTTCTCGAATCTGAAGCACGTCAACCCGGGCTATGACACCCGCGATGTCTTCACCTTCCAGATCGCGCCCGATCGACCCGAGCTCAAGGATGGACCCACCTTTGCGCAATTCCAGCTCGCGTTCATGGATCGGCTGCGCAAGCTTCCCGGCGTGCAGTCGGTTGGCCTGGTCGAGAACGTGCCGCTCAACGAAGGGACCAGTAGCGGGCGTTGGGTTTCCAACGAGTCGGGGCCCGACGGCGGTTCCGTACTCAACCAGACTTTTGAGGCCGGCGACTACTTCAAGACGATGGGGATCAAGGTCCTCGCCGGGCGTCCGCTGCATGACGAGGAGACGCTCTCGTGGCGCGGCAACGTCGTGATCAGCAAGACCGCCGCGAAGCTGATGTGGCCGGGCCTGGATCCGATTGGGCGTCGGATGCATACCGAGGGCGATTCCGTCTGGGTCACCGTGGTCGGCGTCGTCGACGATGTGATGCAGGACGACTTCCGCACGGCGGGTCAGCCACTGGTCTATCTGCCTCTGGTGGGGCCCACGCCGGATAGTTGGTCGAGCAGCTCACCCGCGATCGTGATCAAGACGCCGCGCGCCGAAGTGATCGCGTCCGATGTCCGCGCTCTCGTGCGTGAGGTCGCTCCCGAGGCGCCGATGTATCGGATCTTCACGATGGCCGGCCTCGCGAAAGACTCGATGGCCGCGCTCACCTTCACCATGCTCACCCTCGGCATCGCCTCCGCGCTCGCCCTGATTCTGGGTACTGTCGGGCTCTATGGCGTGCTGTCGTATGTGGTGGCGCATCGGACTCGCGAGATCGGCGTGCGTATGGCGCTCGGTGCCGGCGCAGGCCAGGTGCGCCGGATGGTCGTGGGGCAGGGAATTCGCGTGGTCGGCGTTGGTGTGGTGATCGGCATTGCCGTGGCGCTGCTCTCGACCGAGGCGTTGTCATCGCTGCTCTTCGGGATTAGCGCGCTCGACGCCGTCACCTTCGTGGCAATGTCGTCGGTGCTGATCGCGGTGGGCATGCTCGCGAGCTATCTGCCGGCACGGCGCGCGTCGCGAGTGGATCCGATTGAGTCGTTGAGGGAGGGGTGATGTCAAAGCTTTCATCGCGTCCGATCAGCCTGATCGCGGTTGCGTTCACCCTGGCCGGATTGAGGGCGATGCCCGCCACCGGCCAGACTGTGGCCCCACAGGCGCAACTTTGGGACGCTGCCAAGACCGGGGACACCACGGCGATGTCGGCCGCACTGAAGTTGGGCGCCAACGTCGATTCACTGGATACCAGAACCAACCAGAACGGTCGGCGGGCGCTGAACTGGGCCGCGTGGTTCGATCAGCCGGCGGCGATCCGACTCCTTGTCGCACGTGGCGCCCACATCAACCTGGGCAACGTGACGGGGTTCACCCCGTTGCATCACGCGGCAGAAAACGGATCGCTGGATGCGGCGCGCGTGTTGCTGGCGCTGGGTGCTGACCGAAAGCAGCCGAATGCAGAAGGACTGACACCCGTCGATGTGGCTCGTGCGCGGGAGCAGCTGGCCGTGGCGGTGTTATTGGATTCGTTGCCGAAAAAGTAGAATCGAACTCGGAGCGGAGCGAATCCGGCTCGCGACGGTCACGCCACCGGCTGCGAACCCCCCTTCCGATCCGCCAGCAGCATGCCGATTCCGGCGACGACCATAACCAGCGGCGGCAGCGAGAGCGCGATGAGCCAATAGCGTTCGCTCCCCTCGGCCGCCGGAAGATCGGGGAGGTAGAGCGCCAGGCAGGCGACGCCGAGGCCGAGGAGGAGGCCTGGGTGCACTTCGCGTTTACCGGATTCCGTCCTCGCCTTCGCCCACGAGTCAGTGAGTTGGCCGAGCGGGCCGATGATCAGCGCGCTCACCACTCCCGCGAGCACGGGGACGTCGGTGGGAACGAGCTTCTGCATCAACAACCACCAGACCACAAAGAACGCAACGCTGCCAAGCAGGGACCGCAGCACGAAGCGGGCAATGTTTCTAGGCATCGATGGACTGCGACATGAGGGCAAGCTCCTGGTGCGGTGAGCTACCCATTCAAGGTGCAGCGGGTCGGGAGAAGCGCAAGAGGGGCGCGAGTGCGCCCCTCCGAAACCTATCGGGTCACGGCCCGGTGTAGGTCAGCCGCATGGTAGGAATATCGACATCAGTCGGGATGGCCGCCGACCGGGCAGGTGCGCCGTTGGTGCCGGTTGCCGCGGTGATGTCGAAATGCAGGTGCATCGTTTCGATAGCACAGGTCATGTTCGCCGATGGATTGGGAACCGGGCATGCGACTGTCGCCGGGTCTGACGAGAAGGAGAGCGTTCCCGCATTGGCGCTCCATATGGTGACGGTCCCGCCGGTCGCCACCTTCAGGAAGAGCCCGTTCACTGCACCGGTGCCAATCGCCCCGCTCACCGAGGTTGGCGCGACCCCGGTGCCCGATGCCGCGAAGCCGCTGACTTCAATCAGATTGACCAGCGCCTGCGGATCATCCATTCCGACCACGTTCCAGGTGGAGAATGAGCCGCTGGCTCGCTCGACGACCCGGTGGATTCCAACGAAATAGAGCGGCGCCGTCGTGAGGTCGGTCGTGACGGAGACTCGCTTGGCCGTCACCCCGGCGGTGAGCACCTGGAAAGTCGAATCGAGCAGCGACTTGAGACTGGAGTTACCGGGATTCGCGGTCACCACGACCTGACCGGTGCTGTCGAGCGAAGAGACCTGGCCCGGTGTGAACAGAAAGGAATCCCCTGTCGGCGGCTGGGGGACCGGATTTTCCGTTGTTGAGGAGCAGCCGAGGGCGAGGGCAAGCATCGCGAAGGCAGCCGATCGCGACCGGGCGTTCACGAGAGAAGGTCGATGAGGGGACATGGTCACTCCAGAGGGGCGGGGGCAGGCGAGCAGGATGCATCGCCCGACGTTCAGGACCCGGCTACTCTGGCTGACGTCACGTAAGGTTCCGAAGTGTCAGCTGGGC
>JBDSMX010000066.1:0-19170 GCA_039915645.1 Gemmatimonadales bacterium
CAGGATCAGGCATTTCGCGGACTCGGTGGTCCGCTGCGCTTCTGGCCGTCGTCCTCGCGAGCGCTGGTTCGCGGCATCGCTGCGCACGACCCGGATTACCTCGAGGCGATGCTCCTGACCGCGGGACCATCGGCCTCGCGCGAGGAGATCATCCGTTCGGTCGAACAGGTGCAAGGCGGACTCGCCTATGCGGTCGCGGGCTGGACCGGTGAAGGTCTCGTCTCGCCGGCGCCGCTCGGTCGCGGTGTCCCGACGGCCGTGGCGTACGCCGAGAACACCTTCGATGTCTTCGTGCTGCAGGAGCACGGACTCGTCGGTGGGTTGGCGGTGCTGCTGTTGTACGCCGCGCTGCCAACGCTGATGCTGTTGCCGCTCCTTCGCCGGAAGGGCGTCGAGACGCACGATGCCGCCTTCCTCTTTGCGGCTGCCCTGCTGATCTCGATCCCTGCCTGGTATGTCGCCGGCGCCAATCTTGGCGTCCTGCCGCTCACCGGACAGAACATACCGTTCCTCGGGCTGAATTCCTGGGTCGACGTGCTTCTCTATGGCGGACTCGCGGCACAGGGCGCCGCCTTCATCGGTCGTGGTGAAGTGATGGCGCTCGTTGCACCCGGGAGCGCAGCATGAGCACACCGTTGCAGCTAAAGCCCGGGTCGCGCTCGTTCGACATCCGCGCGGTGATCACGGCGATCATCGTGCTCAACCTCTGCGGCTTCCTCTACGTTGGCATTCGGCTCTGGAGCATCTCCCTCGGAGCCAAGCGACCCTTCGCGGTGGCCTACGCGACGCTTGAGAGCCGCATGGAGACCATTCTCGGCGCCAAGCGCGATCGCAATCCATTAGCGCGCGGCGTGACCGTGGAGCGATTTGCGGTGGCCGGGCCTGCGGGTGCCACGATGTGCGCTGATTCCCTCCGGGTCGATCCTGTGGAGCGGGGGCGCTACCCTGCGCTTCGCGATGGCGGCTTCCTCGCCGATCAGGTGCAGGCGTACAACGGTATCCGACGCAAGCAGGTGCGCCTCGCGCGACTCGGCCAGCTCGATCTCGAGGAGATCTGCGGTTCGCCTACGCCATCGATCCTGCTCGCCGGCGATGACGGTCCCGATACCTTGCGACTCTCGCAGCGAGTCGCCATCGAGAATCTTCGCGTGCGTGCGCCGGTAGCATCGACCACCTTCGGCGTGCTTGGTCGCGGCTCCATTGCCGGGAAGTATTCGCTCACCTCGCGTGGCGCGATGGCACTTCTCGGCGGCCGTGACTCGCTCCCTCCCACTGGCTGTCAGTTGCGCGCGATGCCACCTGCGGGGCTCACCGCGCTGCAGTGCCTGGAGCGCGGCGGGCCGCCCCGGGAAGTGAACATCTTCGAAGGCGGGCGCCTCGGCGCACTCTCCATCAAGGTGATTCCTGCGAAGCTCAAGTTGCGCCTCGATGGCGTGCTGGTGCCGCCGGGCAAGGAAGTGGCGTTGCCGCGCGGCACGCTGGTCGACCTGCGTCTCGGTGACAGCGCCCTCATCGAACCTGCTGTCGTGTCACGCACTCCTGGCAAACCACTCGGTGGTGTCCGCTGGATCAACGGTCGCTTGCAGTGGGTGCCGATGCTGCCGGGATTGCCGATCTACCTGCACGATGCGCTCGGCGCTGGCGCCCTCCTCCCCGATTCGCTGGTGGCCAAGTCGGGAGCCGATCGCTTCCTGCGACTCACCATCGATCCAGAACTGACGACCGAGCTCAACGCCCGTCTCAACACCTTCGTGGCCGGCAACGCGAAAGTCGTTCGCAGTGACCTTCGTTTCGCCTCGGTGCTGCTCTTCGATATCGCCACCGGAGAAGTTCGCGCGGTGGGTGAGGTTGGTCGTGCGCGCGACGGCCTCAGTTGGCTCCGGCAGCCGGTGACCGTCGGCTCGGCGATCAAGCCGGTGCTCGCGGCGTCGATCCTCAGTCAGTGGCCGGAACTGGGCTCGCTCGAGGTCTACCATGGTGGCGAGGACGTGGTGAACGGCCTGGGCACGGCGTCGTTCGGCGATGCCGCATTCGAGGTCGGCCACGCCTGCCCCAAGCAGAGCTGGATCGGCCTCCGCCTCTTTCTCACCTGTTCGAGCAACCTCTACGCCGCATCACTCACGGCGCTGGGCATGCGCAATGCCGAAGGGCGTGCCCCCGATGTCGTGCCCAGCGGAATGCAGACCGGAGCGATGCGCCAGGCATCAAGCGGGAACCGGCTCTTCGTGAGTTCGCTGCCCGCAGGTGGCATTTCCGAGCAGCTCTTCCATGCGAGCACTTTGCGCGCGGGGCTCGACCGAACCTTCGATCTCACCGCAAGCGCTGAGCTTGCACGAGCGCAGCGCGAGTCGCGTCCGTGGGATTCGGTCGCGGTCGGCTTTGTCGCGAACGGCACCAATCCATCGCTCACTGCCGTGAATCCGGGCTCGGTGGCAGAAATTCTCCCATCGCGACTCGACCTGCTCCCCTGGGGACAGGCACGCGAACCGGTACGCGGACTCGCGACCTACGCCATCGGTGCCGGCGAGAATCGCATCTCGCTCTTCCGCCTCGGCGAGGCCTACCTGCGCATCATCACCGATCGACAGGTGAACATCTCCATGGTGGCGTCGCCAGTGGAGCGCTCGATCGAGCGGATGCCGCCGATGCGGTTTGCGCGCGAGGGCTGGTACGGCCAGCTCATGGGTGGACTCACCGACGTCTTCCAGGCCGGGGGGACCGGCCGGGTCGTGGGCGATGCCGTCCGCCAGCGATTCAACAACGAGGTTCGTCCGCTGGGAAAGACCGGCACCCTCGGCGACAGTGAGGATCGTGTCTTCGCCAAGACCTTGGTGATGGGCCTTGTCCCGGCCAACGGCTTCCGCGGCACCGCGGCTCGGTGCGGGGTCATGGCGGTGGTCTACTTCCGCTTCAGGAACTCCACCAACGATGCCGCGATGACCTTCACCGAAACCCAGCTGCTACCACTGATCCAGCGGTACCGAGGCTCGCTCATCGACTGTCCGGGCAAGCGTCAGTAGTCCTCCGGTTGGAAGCCCCTTGCGGAGGGAGCTACCTTAGGAAATGTCCCTTTCCCTCCGTGTGTTCAATCGGGCCGGCCAGCTGGTCGGCCCGATGCCAGTCTCCCCCGTCGTGAAGAGCGATGCCGAGTGGCGCGCCCAGCTCTCGGACGAGCAGTTCCGCATCACGCGATCCCACGGCACCGAGGCGCCCTTCTGCGGCACCCTGCTCGACAACAAGAAGGAAGGCGTCTACAGCTGCGTCTGCTGCCGTCTGCCCCTCTTCGCGTCGAGTGACAAGTTCGATTCGGGCACCGGATGGCCCTCGTTCGTGCGACCGATCGCGCCGGAAAATGTGAAGACCGTGCGCGACACCAGCTACGGCATGATCCGCGACGAGATTCGCTGTGCTCGCTGTGAGGCACACCTCGGTCACGTCTTCCCCGATGGTCCAGCGCCCACCAATGAGCGGCACTGCCTCAATTCCGAGTCGCTCGATTTCACCGAATCGACTGCCCTGGCCACGCTCGCCGACCCGGCCGCCGGTTGACCGTCCACGATTCTGGACGTCGCAACGCCATTCGCCGCATCGCACCTCGTCCGGCGCCGATGCGGCCCCTGCGCGGCAATGGTGAGCTGATCCTGATCGTCGATGACGAGGCCGGCCTGCGTGACGTCACCGCGCGCACGCTGCAATTCTTCGGCTATCGAACGGTCACGGCGGCGCACGGCGCCGAGGCGATGGCGATTTATCAGGAGCGCCGCGACGAATTGGCCGCCGTGCTCACCGATCTGGTGATGCCGGTGATGGACGGCCCCGCCACGATCAACGCACTGCGTGCCGTGGCGCCCCGACTGCCGTTGATTGCTGTGAGCGGACTCACCGACATCGGCACCGACGAGACCGCGACATCGCTTGGTGTCGACGGCTTTCTCGCCAAGCCGTTCACGGTGGATGAACTCGTCACCATGCTGGCGCGAGTGCTGCGGACAGGCTGAACTGAACCCTCAACGCTGGATGGTGCGATGCGACGGCTGATCCCAACCATCCTCCTGCTGGCGGCCTGTGGTGGCGGAAGCGGCCCCGCGGTGGCCGTTGTCCCGGTTGGCGGTGGCACCACCACACTCACCGACGGCTTTCGCAAACTCAACCCGCATCGCGTTGTTGCGGTCGATAACCGTCGCATCGGGCACGCTGCCTACTGGCTCGCGCTCGCACCTTTCCTGAAATCACCGGCTCTCACCGTACGCCCGATCGGCGCGTCGCTCCTCGGACGGGAGCTGCGCGCCATCACCTTCGGTCACGGACCGACGCGAGTCCTGCTCTGGTCGCAGATGCACGGCGACGAATCGACCGCCACGATGGCGCTGGCCGACCTGCTGGCGTGGCTTGCCGATCCGGCCCCGGACCCGCTGCGCGACCGACTCAGCCGCGCGCTCACCATCACCATCGTGCCGATGCTCAACCCCGACGGTGCCGAACGCTTCCAGCGCGAGAACGCCGCCGGGATCGACATCAACCGCGATGCCCGACGGCTCTCCACTCCCGAGGCGCGGGCGCTCAAGGCGCTTCACGATTCGCTGAAGCCGGCCTTCGGCTTCAACCTCCACGACCAGGGCGCGCGCACTCGGGCCGGCACGCGGGGACCGCAGGCCGCGATCGCCCTGCTTGCGCCCGCGATCGATGCCAGCGGTCGCTATGACGCGGTGCGCAACACCGCGCGCCGGATCGCGGCCACCATTGCCCGGGCGCTTTCCGATTCGATCCCCGGCCGCGTTGCCAAGTATGACGAAGGATTCAATCCGCGCGCCTTCGGCGACCTGATGCAGACCTGGGGCACCAGCACGGTGTTGATCGAGAGTGGTGCGCTGCCGGACGACCCCGACAAGCAGCGGTTGCGCGGCATGAACGGCGCGGCGCTGCTGGTCGCGCTCGACGAAATCGCCACGACGCACGGCGCGGCCGGCGTCTCTGCCGCCTACGATGCACTGCCGCCAAACAGCGGCGGTGCAGTCGATCTCCTGGTGCGTGGCGGGATGCTGGTCCTGCCGGGGCAGGCGCCGTTCCGGGCCGATCTCTCGCTGACCTTTGACGACCTGCTGCTCCGGACCAATCCGCGGCTCCGCGAAGTGGGCGACCTCAGCGCTGTGATCGCGATCGACACCGTCGATGTCACCGGGATGTTCCTCCATCCCACCGCCGAGACGCTACGCACCGGGCCGGATGGCGTGTGGCTGCCGCTGGGCGGAGTGTCGCGCTTCGTGATCCGGCGGAGCGCCGATCCTGCCTCCGCGCCGGTACGCACCGTCCCCCGCGAGTGAGTACCTTTTCCTACTCACTGTTCCGGAGCCCGTGACGTGTCCGTCGCCCCGTTCCACCTCGCCTTTCCCGTGGATGATCTGGCCGCAGCGCGCGCCTTCTATGCCGGCCTCCTCGGTTGCCGCGAGGGACGCAGCTCCGACCAGTGGATCGATTTCGATTTCCATGGTCACCAGATCGTCGCGCACCTCGCTCCCGACGATGTGCAGCGGAGCGCCGCGAACCAGGTCGACGGCCACGCAGTACCGGTCCGCCACTTCGGTGTGATTCTGGAATGGGACGCCTGGCATGCGATGGCCGACCGACTGCGTGACCTCGGCATCACCTTCATCATCGAGCCAGGAATCCGTTTCGTGGGTCAGGTGGGCGAGCAGGCCACGATGTTCTTTCTCGATCCAGCCGGCAACGCCCTCGAGTTCAAGGCCTTCAAGGATCCGAGTCAGGTCTTCGCGAAGTGATACGTGTCGCGCTCCTGATGGGGCTCGTCGCCGGTGCCGTGCTTGCGCCGCACCCCGCGATCGGCCAAACCTCCACCGACGTGCCGCCCGGCCTGCGGAAGATCATTCCGCCGGTGCCGACTCCCGAATCATTCGTCTCCGACGCGAATCATGTGCTCACGCCGGATGCCCACGCGGCGCTCGATATCCGTATCCGCGAACTGCAGGCGGCCGGATACGGCGACATCGCGGTGGCGATCATTGCTGACATCGGCGACTACTCGCCCAATCAGGTGTCGGTGGCGATCTACCGGAACTGGCGCGTCGGCAGCGTGGCCGCTATCGGCTCGGCCCATCGTGACATCGGGGTGCTGCTGCTGATCGTCCCGAAGGAACTCGCGCCCAACAAGAAGGGGCAGTGTTACATCGCCCCGGGCACCGGCGCCGAGGGGATCCTCACCGATGCCACCAGCGCGTCGATCTGCCGCGATGCCATCATCCCCTCTCTCAAGACTCGCGACTACCCCACCGCACTCACCGCCGGCGTGAACGCGATCGCCCTCCGGCTCCAGAGCGATGCAGGGCTCGCGGAATCGACCAGCACGGCGATGCCGGTCGCCGAGCCCAAGAGCGAGAACAGCAACGGCCCCTCCCCGCTCTGGTTCATTCCCGGCGGCATCGGCGCCACGCTGGCGTCGCTCTTTGGGGTCCGGCGCTGGCGGCGGAATCGGCCGCGGAAGTGCCCACGCTGCGGCCGGCAGATGACGCGGATGAGCGAGACGGCCGATAACAGCCAGCTTGTCCCGGGACAGCAGCTCGAAGAACAGCTCAAGAGCGTCGACTACGATGTCTGGGAATGCGTCTGCGGCGAGCATCTCGTGCTGCCCTACAAGGCGATCTTCAGCCGCTATTCGGCATGCCGGGAGTGCCACCGTCGTACGGCGAAGTCGACGCGTCAGGTGATCGAGCACGCCACCACCTCGTCGAGTGGCCTGGCGCATGACACCTATATCTGCGCGTCGTGCCACGCGAGCTGGGTCGTCACGGTCACGCTGCCGCGGATCAGTGAATCATCCAGTAGCGGCGGTTCCTCCGGCGGTGGTGGTGGCGGCTCTTCGTTTGGCGGATCGGGATCGAGCAGTGGTGGTGGAGGCGGCGGCAGCTACTGATGTATCTCCTCGATGTCGCTGGCCGACGACTCGCACGCTATCTCACCAAACCACGCCACGATCGTGTCCACTCCACGACCGCGCCGGCATCGGCCCTCGCGGCCGCCTTGCGTCCCGGCGACGTGCTGCTGATCGAAGGCAGCTCGCGGATCTCTTCCGCCATCAAGTATCTGACGCAGTCGACCTGGTCGCACGCGACGCTCTGCGTCGCGCCGCCCGACGTCGCCACCGCGCCCGGACTCGAACCCTCGGTCCTCCTCGAGGCCGATGTCGCGCGCGGCGTGCAGCTCGTCCCGCTCTCGAATTATTCCTCGCTCCATACCAGGATCTGCCGGCCGGTCGGCCTCACGGCACAGGAGATCACCGCGGTGATCCAGTTCGCGGTACAGCGGGTCGGCCACCAGTACGACATGAAGCACATCTTCGACCTCGCCCGCTTCCTGATCCCGAACCCGCCGGTGCCGATGCGCTATCGCCGGCGGCTGCTGGCGATCGGCAGCGGCGATCCGACGCGCGCCATCTGTTCGGCGCTCATCGCCGAGGCGTTCCACACGGTGGGCTACCCGATCCTGCCGACGGCGCGACTGCTGCCGCCAGTGGACCCCGTCGCGCTGGCCGACCACAAGGAAGCACTGCACATCCGACATCACGCCCTCTTCACCCCGCGCGATTTCGATGTGTCGCCCTACTTCGATATCATCAAGCCAACGCTGGAACAGGGTTTCGACCCGCATCGGCTGCAGTTGATCACCGATTCGTTCGAATCCGCCCTCGGCGACTGAGTTCATGCGTGAAAAACCTTCTTCAGGAGTTCTGATCATGCCCATCACTTCCCGTCCGACACTTGCCACGATGCTGCTGCTTGCCGCGTGCTCCGGCGCCGAATCCAAGCGCGTCGCCGATTCAACTGCAGCCGCTGCGGCAGCGGCGGCCGCGCCGGCGCCAGAGCCCGCCGCACCCGTTGCACCTGCGGGGGCTCCGGATCTCGCCACCGTGACCTTCGCGCCATCCCTCAAGGTCGATCTCGCCGCCTCCACAAAGCTCCCGTCGGGGCTGTACATCCGCGACATCACCGTCGGCAAGGGTGCTACGGTAAAGGCCGGACAGATCATCAAGACCCACTACTGGGGCTATTTCACCGATGGTAACCTGTTCGAGACCAGCGAGGGCGCGAGCCCGATCGAGTTCCCCATCGGCGTCAAGGCCGTCGTGGATGGCTGGGATGAGGGGATCATCGGGATGAAGGTCGGCGGCAAGCGTCAGCTGATCATTCCCGCAGCGCTCGGGTATGGCCAGGCGGGAAGGGCCCCCAAGATCGGGCCGAACACCAACCTCGTCTTCACCGTCCAACTGCTCGGGATTACCAAGTGATGGTTCGTGTTGCTACCCGTTGTGCACTTGCGGCTTCGCTGCTGCTGGCGGCCTGCTCCAGTCCTACTGAGGGAAACCCCGTGATTGCAATCGAAAGCGCCACCTTCGCGTCATCGCTCGGCGTCAATCTCGCCGGCTCGACGAAGCTCCCGTCGGGGATGTACACCCGCGACCTCGAAGTCGGCACCGGCGCAGCGGTTGCGACCGGCCAGCTCCTCTCGATGCGTTACACCGGCTGGCTCACCGACGGAACCCAATTCGACGGGACCGGTACCAAGCCACCATTCCAGTTCCGACTCGGCACCGGTCAGGTCATTGCTGGGTGGGATCAGGGGGTGGCAGGGATGAAGATCGGCGGCAAGCGCCAGTTGGTCATTCCCTCATCGCTCGGCTACGGCGCATCCGGTGTCGGTCCGATTCCGCCAAACGCCATCCTGGTGTTCAACGTCGAAGTGGTGGCCGCTCAGTGAGCACGCGCCTGCAGGCCGCCCTCCTGCTCGCGGTGCTCGCTACGCCTGCCGCGAGCACCCTGCAGGCGCAGGGAGGGGCCCGGCTCGAGCATTTCACTGTCACGGTGGATGGTCATCCGTTCGCCGTGTGGGCCCGTCGGCCGGTGCATCCCAAGGGCGTGATCCTGCTGCAACACGGATCGACTTGGAGCTCGCTTCCCGACTTTGATCTTCAGGTCCCGGGAGACAATCGATCCGTGATGGTCTCGCTGGCCCGTCGCGGCTATGCCACCTATGCGCTCGATCTCCGCGGTTATGGTGCCACGCCGCGCGATTCGCTGGGATGGAATACGCCCGACCGCGCCGCCGAGGATCTCGCCAGTGTCCTCGCGTGGGTGGCAACAAAAAATCCGAAGTTGCCGAAGCCGTATCTCGTGGGGTGGTCGAATGGTGCGCGTGTGGGTCAGCTGCTGGCCCAGCGGCACCCCGACCTCATCTCGCGCCTGGTGCTCTATGGGGCGCCGCCGATGCCTGCATCGCAGACCACGGCGACGCCAATGCCTACCACCGTCTCACCACACCGCCTCAACACGGCCGAAGCGGCGGCGAGCGACTTCATTTCGCCCGCCATCACGCCGAAGCGAGTGATCGACCTCTACGTCGCCGCGGCACTCAAGGCCGACACCATCCGGGCGATGTGGACGGCACAGTATCAGTGGGGAGCGCTCGACCCGACCAAGGTCACCACGCCGACACTGCTGATTCACGGCGAGCACGATCCCGTGGCGCCGTTCGATGCCAGCCAGAACATCTTCGCCAAACTGGCGACCGCAGACAAAACGTGGGTGATCCTCCCCGGCAGCGATCATGCTGCACTGCTGGAAGACACCCACGCCGCATTTATTGACGCGATTGTCGCGTTCATTGAAAGGCCGCGAGTCAAACAGCGATGATGGCTCACGGATGATGGATGATGGATGATGGGTGACGGCGCTTTCATCCATCATCCTTCATCCATCATCCATCATCCATCACGCATCATCCTTCTTCTGCCCATCCAGCAATCCCCCCTTGCTCACCAGCTGCGCCGCGATCACGGTCTGGATCACGCTGGCGATGTTGCTGGTGGTCGTTTCGGCAGCACCGGTGCCGCTTCCCGAAATGGTGATCATCTTCGCCGTGGCGAGCGCGCTCGCGATCGCCGGGGCAATCTCCGGCAGCATCTCGATCTGGCGATAGCGGAAGTAGCTCTCGCCGCCAGCCTGAATCGCAGCGTTCACCTTCTGGATGCTCTCCGCCGTCGCGTCGGCGACGCGCCGGATCCGGATCGCTTCGGCATCGGCGCTTGCTTCGGCTTCGAGGCGGACTCGGGCCGCGTCGGCGCGCGCCTGCGCGATCTGCGTCGCGTCGAGCTCGGCGGTGCGCTGCAGGCCGGCGGCCTCCTGGCGCTTGGCTTCCGCGGTGGCAATCAAGGCGGCGTTGGCGGCCTTGGTCTGCTCAAGCTCGCGCTGCTTGTCGGAGATGACGCGCTCCGCATCGATCTGTGCTTCCTTGGCGCGTCGCGATTGCATCGCCGACACGATTTCCGCGTTGGCCTGTGCCTCGGCGGCCGACTGACGACGCCGTGCCTCGGCCACTTCCGACTGGACGATCTTGATGTTGAGCGAGTTGAAGATCAGGCCAAGGTCGGTGAGCTCGCGCGAACAGGCCTTGCGGATGATCACGGCGAGTGGATCGTCCTCATCCTCGATCATGTCGCCTTCGCGAATCATCGCGGCGGTCTGCGGCACGATGGTGGCGACCTGGACCTGCTGCCCCTCGCCGGGAAGGAGTGAGCGCATCGCGCTCGGCGTCGCCTTCGCGCTGAAGAGCTGGTCGTGCGTCAGCAGGTTGATGGCGCGACGACCCGAGCTCGACAGCAGATCGGTAAGGGTGTTGAGCTGGTCGGCGTCGACCTTCGAGAAGAAACGGTTGGCGGCCGTGCGGATCAGCACGTCGCTATCGCCCACCGACACGATGGCGCTCGCGAGGACGCGTACCTTGATCGGCCGCGGCGTGTTGAACTCGTCGACGTCGGCGGTCTGGTCGGTAATATCGAGGTCGACGTTGATGACCTTGCTGCTGATGGTGGTCCCCGTGGTCAGCAGCGGGATCTCCTTGGACTTGCCCGGACCGCGATAGATCACGGTGCCGCCATTGAGCCAGCTGACCATCCGGATGGTGCCCGCCTCGACGTTCTTGAGGAAGGAGGCCACCACGAAGGGCATCACGACAAAGGTGAAGACCAGCACTCCACCAGCAATCAGCACACCAGTCGACAGAAACGACGGCATATCAGACTCCACTAAGGGGGGGTCGTTCGGGACACTACAGTCTGGTGACGGTGCAGCGATTGCGCGCGGCGTCGATCTCCTCGACGCGCACCCGATCGCCCGCACGGACGCGGTCACCAGCAACTCGCTCGGCAACGGGAAGCGTGGCCAGCAACTGCACCACGTGACCATCCACTTCGATTGCCACCAGCCCGTTTCCCTTCGCGTCGAAGTTCGAGACCACGGTCGCTTCGCCGGTGATGGCCGATTCGAGCGTGAGCGCGGGGTTGGAGCCGAAACGCATCACGAAATTCCAGATCGGCAAGACCAGGAATCGCTCGAATGCGAAGCCGCCCGCAATCGCGAGCAGCAGCAACGGCAGGCCGCCCAGGAGTGGCTGGAAGAGCTTGCCGGTGACGCCGACACCGAGGAGCACCGAGAAGATGATTCGCGGGGACATCAGCTGCCAGACGGGAGAGAGATGGCCACCGGGCGCCTGCGCAGCTCCGGCATGATGACCACTGTGACCGTGGTGGGCGCCGTGGCCGCCGTGGGAGTGACTCCCGCCGTGACCGTGCGACCCGCCACCATGCCCGTGACGACCAAGCCCCGTCAGCGCCATTGCGACGAGGCCGATCCCGCCAAGCAGGAGTACCAGCGTGTAGTTGTCCATCTCGCAGGGAAAGCTAATGGCTTTAGCGGGCCGCGCTGGACGTCCTCGCCTGGTAGAGCAGCGTCCGGAACCGATCCTGCAACTGGGAGCCGTTGGCGGGGAGCAGGTTGGTCATGAAGACCGCCACGACGCCGTCGGCGGGATCGATCCAGTAGGTCGAGTGGTAGGCGCCGCCCCAGCCGTAGAGCCCGGCGTTGCCGTAGACACCGGCAAGCCCGGGATCGAGCAGGACCGAGAAACCAAGTCCGAAACCGCTTCCGCTGGTACCGTAGAGCGTGCCCACCTGATTCGCCGACATCAGCGCCACCGAATTCGGGGACAGCAGGCGGGTCCCCTCGAGCTCGCCGTTGTTCGCCAGCATCTGCAGGAACCGGGTGTAGTCGCCCGCGGTGGAAACGAGACCCGCGCCGCCGGAGAACGACACGCATGGCCCGGCGACGTAGTCGCCCTGGCCTCGCTGTCCTTCAGCCGCACGGGTGAGCGTGCCACCATCCAGCGAGTACACCGTCGCGAGGAGTGCGGCATCTTCCTGCTTCACGCAGAACGAAGTGCTGAACATCTTGAGCGGGGCGAAGATCCGTTGCTGGAAGAATTCACTCAGCGACATTCCTGATGCGCGCTCGATCACGCAGCCGAGAATGTCGCTGCTATAGCCGTAGACCCATTCCGCGCCCGGCTGCGCGACCGCGGGGAGCTTGCCGATCTTGGCGACACTGCTGCAGATCGGCTCCTGCTTGTCCGCGAAATACCAGCCGTAGCCGGCCTTGGGACCGAGCTCCTCCCGGGCGTATGCATCGCTGACCCCGGCATCGGTACCATAGGAATAGCCCGAGGTCTGCGTCATCAGGTCGCGCACCGTGATCTGCCGTTTCGCCGGGACGACACGGCGCACTCTCACTCCGGCGGAGTCGACCATCGTCGAGACGGTGGTGGTCGCGAATTCGGGAATGAAACGCGACACCCGATCGCCGAGGCCGAGTCGCCCTTCCTCGATCAGCATCATCGCCGCCACCGACGTCACCGCTTTGCTCTGGGAGGCGATCCGGAATCGCGTCGTGAGTTGCATCGGCCGCTTGGTCTCACGGTCGGCCATTCCCCAGGCGCCATCGAAGACCACCTTGCCGTGCCGGGTGACGATCGACGTGATGCCGGCAACCCGATCGCTGTCGACGGCCTGCTGGAAATAGCGCTGCAGCCGGGTCAGCCGCGCGGCGGAGAATCCTTCCGTGGCCGGCGCCACGTGGGGCAACGCCTGGGCGGACAGTGGGACACTCGCGAGAATCAAGAATGCCGCGATCAGCACTGGACGGCGCATGGGCAGACTCCGGTGGATGAGAGCAATCCCGGACAATCCGCCCGATTGGCCATCTCCGCAACCCCCGCCCCCACGCACGCAGTGGTGGTGGCCCCATTTGACTGTTACAAAGAGAGCTAGCTGTCGTCTGGCTGTAAGAAATGGTCCTCCCGATACTTGGAGAAGTAGTACAGGACGGAACGTTCCGCGATATCTCGCATAACGACAGCCATCTCGTCTACCGTCCACTTCTCAGGCCGGAAATAGAAACTCCCACGGTTGAACTTGCCGCCTTCTTCGTTGTGGAGGTGAGTCGTATTCAGCTTGCCGAACATTGCCATCGTGGAGACGCGATCGAGTATGGACGAGGTGTCTTCAAAGTCGCATCCGTAACCGAAGCACACGAATGGGAAGATCGTTTCACGCATGAGGGCGGTCCGTAACCCGACCAGGTTCTTGCCTAGTCGCTCGATCGCGTTCCCTCTGGCTTGCTTTGCTAGCCCCTCTTGAGCGCGCAGATCGTTCGTCCCTTGGTTCTTCACTTCGGTAATCAGGATTGGATAGGTCAACTTGTCGCCAGGACGGCCCTTGATGTAGAGGAATCCGCCGTCCGGCCGGATGGAGGTGTTTTCAAAATGATAATGGAAATCCATATCGGGGTAGCTTTGGCGCAGCTCGGATACAATGTTCTTGAGTAGCCATTGTTTTTCGAGAACCAGTACGACTTTCGCGCCGAACTTGGCCTGTAGATGCGTAACGACGAGGCCGAGTGCACGCATCACGTCGGACTCTTGAGCCAAGGACGTAGTGTTGATAATTGTCCCTGTTCGCTGCCCGCGAAGCTGATCTTTTCTTGCCATGACGCTATTTCCGCTCAACAAGAAACAGCTGTTCGGTGACGTGTAGGGGCCGCTTTGTGAAGTTGCGGCTTCCACGGAACGCGTTGTAAGTCGTTTCAAACACTTCGACCGATCCGAGTGCGGCAAGCATCGCTCGCATGGCTTCCGGGGAAATAAATCCTTCGTTGTTGAAGGAAATAAGCAGGAACCGAGAGTCGATCCCTTCCAAGAGTTGCCGGAGTAGTGGAAGTGACTTGGATCGAACGTTGTAGCCCGACCGCTTCCAGTCGGTCGGGATGCCAGATACCGCGCTGATTGCGGTAGGACGCTGGTAGCCCACCAGTAGGTTTAACATGAAGTAGTTCGATCCGTAGGGGTGTTGGTTGTACGGCGGATCGACGTAGGTCAGGTCGAGGTCACGCACCTTACGGAAGACGGTATTCGCGTCCTCCTGGTATACCTCGTACTCGCACTCGAACCGACTGAGTATCGGTGGCTCAAGCTGGATTTCGCCGCGGATTCGCAGGAGTGCGTCGGACCCGCTCCCGCCGAAGTGGCCGGCGCCGGTTTCGCGGCTCTTGTAAAATCCCTTGAACACTCCAGCCGTGTTCGCGTGGATGGAAGCTTTGCTGATGAGCGGCGCGAGCAACAGGTCGTGTAACTCTTTCGGCACTTCCGCGATCATGCGCCGATAGTTGTCAAGCCGCCGCGCATTCTCTTTCGTATAGAACACACGGTCCTCGGGCCGGATGTTCGCTTCATCTTTGGGCGAGTAGAGCTCTTCGATGAAGCCCGGCGCAAAGGCCGACGTGGCGACGTTGGCGTTCATCTCCTGAACGAGGTGCGCCAAGAGGGGAGCGTTTATGTCACTACGGTTCCGCAGGTAGCATCTGCCCACTACCGCGGCGTAGTCCTCAAGGTCATTGCTAGCGACGTAGGAAGCATGAGCCTTGAGGAACCGCGACACGACTCCTGAACCGCTGAACGCATCGAACACCCGAAGGCGTCGCTTGCCTGTCCGTCGTTTCACCTGGTCAACCGCCGTGCCGATGTGACGGAGCAGCGCCCGCTTATTGCCGATGTAGGTGATGAGCTGGCGTGCTAGGTAATCGGGGTTCTCCGCGCTCGCGTCAGTC
Source organism: Gemmatimonadales bacterium (assembly GCA_039915645.1). GTDB lineage: Bacteria > Gemmatimonadota > Gemmatimonadetes > Gemmatimonadales > GWC2-71-9 > Palsa-1233. Next base: position 15,000 of record JBDSMX010000066.1, read on the forward strand.
TCCCACAACGGAAATTGCTGGGGAGTATCAGTGAGCAGGTTGGCTTGTCGGGTCATGACGTAGTATACTCAGGACATGCCTAAGCGAATAGGTAGGACTCGCCCCTCATCTGACCCCGCCGCCGCGGCGTTCCAAGCGGTCGCCCGGCTCACGGGAAGCTCGGACGAATTGCCGGATCCAACACCGACGAGGAAGAACCCTCACGCGGTGGCGATGGGTCGCCTAGGGGGAAGGAAGGGCGGGAAAGCTCGCGCCCGGAACCTGACGCCTGAGCAGTTAGCCGAGATTGGCAGGAAGGGGGCGCAAGCCCGCTGGAAGGACCGTCAGGATTCCTGAGCGTCGTCTGCGCCGTCAATCGCAGACTCGGCCTTTCCTTTCTTCGGCGCTGGCTTTTTGACCCCACCATACCATTCCGACAGTCCCCACTCTCCGCTCGGAACCTTCTGTAGGTTCGGCGACCGCTTGAGGGCTGTGTAGACGTTCGTGTAGGTCGCTTGGGTCTGCCCACCACGCGTCAGCGCGTCCATGATGTCCTGCGGCGACTTAGGCACCTTGCCCGTCATCCCAAGGTACTTCTTGACGGCTTGGGGTACACTCAGGTTGAAGAACGTGTCGGAACGAATATCCGCCGCCCCCATGGTTTCACTCACCCCAGCCTCAGACGCCATTGACTCCATGAGAGAAATGGCCTCATCCAACTTGGCCCGCTTGGCCCTCATATCGACTAGGACGGCGGCGTAGGCATTGCCTGCATCAGACATCTGTTCCTTGCTCCTGTGGAAGCACTGGGCTAGGTTTAGGGCCGCCAGACAGCCGGGGTGGAGTCCCCGACTGACGGCGGCGAGGCACTACTATCGCGGTATCATATCTACCACCACCTCCCCTCAGCGGTGGCTTCGGGACTCTGCCAAGAGTCGTCCCCGGAGCCACCGCGGTTGCGTTGTGCCTACATCTTAAGTCATTCGGTAGGCACGGCGCAAGGACGCGACTTGGCGGATTGTACCTGACATGTCTACTCTGACTAGGCAGAGACTTGACAATGCCTAAGCGCTTAGGCATATTTAGTTATGAACAAGAGCGATACCAACACCCGCGCCGCGATCCTCAACTGCCTGACCGAAGGTATGAGCATTCGGGCAACCTCCCGTGTAACCGGCGCCTCGCGTGGGTTGGTGCTTCGCGTACTGGCGATGGCAGGCGACTTCTGCGAGGGCTATTCGTTCTACCGGCTCCGCAACCTGAACGTGTCACGGGTCGAAGCGGACGAGCAGTGGTCGTTCGTCGGCGCGAAGGCCCGGAACGCCACCCAGCCCGGCCACGGTGACGTATGGACGTTTTGCGCGATCGACGCTGACTCCAAGCTCGTGCTGTCGTGGCTGGTGGGCGCCCGGTCACCGGAGAACACTAGGGCGTTTATCGCCGACCTTGCCAAGCGGGTCTCAGGGCGGATTCAGCTGACGACCGACGGCTTCGGCGGGTATCTCGGCGCGGTGCGGCAGGGCTTTGAGTTCGGGAAGGTCGACTTCGCCCAGCTGATTAAGTCCTACGGTCAGTCCATGGAGAGCGGACCGGCGCGGCGTTACAGCCCGCCGGTCTGTATAGGCATTGAGAAGATCCGCCGGATCGGGAAACCCGACATGGACCTCGCCTCGACCTCGTACGTCGAGCGGTTGAACCTGAACACCCGGCAGAACTGCCGCCGGTTCACCCGGCTCACCAACGCCTTCTCCAAGTCGGCAGAGAACCACGCGCGGGCCGTGGCGCTTAATTTCTTCGTCCACAACTTCTGCCGCGCCCATGGCACACTGACCAAGGCGGCAGGGGTTAAGACGACTCCGGCCATGGCGGCTGGCCTGACGGACCGGGTTTGGACGGTCGCGGATATCGTGGCTCGGATGGACCCGGAGACTTGTTACATCAAATAGGGCCACTACCGCACGCAGTTGCATCCCGCGCCGGGTCGAGCACTATTCTCCACCCTTCCCCATTGCCCCGACCCAGACCCGCGAGCTCCGATGACCGACCAGGCGCCCCAGTCCCGAGAGAATCACGCGCGTTTTGTCCCGCTTTGGCACTATGTCGCGTGGCCGATCCTCCTCGGTCTCTTCGTCTGGGCCGTAGTACGACTGGTCGGAAATCCGTCGGCCGATACCGTTGGTGATGTGCTGCTCCTCTTCGCGCTGCTGATCGTGGCGATCTTCACCCGCTCGTTTGCGTTGCGGGCGCAGGATCGCGTCATCCGCCTCGAGGAGCAGTTGCGCTTCCAGCGACTCTTTCCGGCAGCGCTTCTCGTACGCATGGACGAGTTCACTCCGCCGCAGTACATCGCCCTGCGATTTGCGTCGGATGCAGAACTCCCGGATCTTGCCCGCAAGGTGCTCGACGAGAAGATCACCGACCAGAAGGCGATCAAGTCCCTGATCGTGACCTGGCGCCCCGACCACATGAGGGTTTGACGATGAGCACACCACGACGCGATTTCCTCGGCTGGCTCGGCGCCAGCGCACTCCTTGGCGCGACCGCTTCGCCGCTCGCGGCGAGCACGCCACCGGCGGAGTCCGATCCGCGCGCACTCGCGATCGACTACGACATGACCTGGACCGACAAGCTCACCGGCAAGTACCGGGCGGTGTTCGATTCGCCGATGCTCTCCGAGGGCGCCGCGCTCTTCCGTGCGGTAGTCTGGCAGGATCACTACAAGGCAGTCTACGGCACCGACCCCAAGGAGATGACGCCGGTGGTCGTCTTCCGGCATGAGGCCATTCCGCTGGTCATGAGCGATGCCTACTGGGAGCGGTTCGAGGTCGGCGAGAAGGCCAAGCTCCGCGACGCCAAGGGAAAGAAGTGGACCAAGGTCAATCCGATACGCGCCGCGGCCCCTGGAGCACCGCCGGCAGCGGGGAAGTACACCCTGGAAACCTTCCTTGCCAACGGCGGCATCGTGCTGGCGTGCAACATGGCCTTCTCTGATGTGGTCGGTAACTACATGAAGGCCGACAAGCTGAAGCGGGATGAAGCGCGCAAGAAGGCGCTCGAGCAGCTGATTCCCGGGGTCATCCTGCAGCCCTCCGGCGTCTTCGCGGCGCTGCGCGCGCAGCAGGGCGGTTGCGGCTACATCCTCGCCAGCTGAGTGAGCACCTGATGAGCAACGCCACCCCGTGGCTGCTCGCGCATTCGGTCTGGCCCACCGTGCGCGAGCAACGTTATGAGGTGGCGGTGTTGCCCTGGGGCGCGACCGAGGCGCACAACACCCATCTCCCGTACGCGACGGACACGATTCAATCCGAGGCCGTCGCGGCCCGCGCCGCCGAACTCGCGTGGGGCGCGGGCGCGCGCGTGGTGGTGCTGCCGGCGATCCCGTTCGGGGTCAACACCGGCCAGCGCGACATTCCCTTCTGCATCAATCTCAATCCGAGTACCCAGGCCGCCATCCTCGCCGACATCATCGAGACCGTGGCGCGCCATGGCGCGCGCAAGTTCGTGGTGCTGAACGGCCACGGCGGCAATGACTTCCGGCAGATGTTGCGCGAACTGCAGCCGCGCACGTCGATGCTGCTCTGCCAGGCGCACTGGTACAACGTCGTGAATCCGGCGCCCTATTTCGCCGAGCCGGGCGACCACGCTGGCGAACTCGAAACGGCCGTGATGATGCACTTGGCGGAGTCGCTGGTCCGGCCGCTGAGCAGCGCCGGAACGGGTGCCGCACGCCGCTTCGCGGTGCGCGGGCTGCGCGTTGGCTGGGCGTGGACCCAGCGCGAATGGAGCCGGGTGACCGACGACACCGGCGTGGGGAATCCTGCCGCAGCGACCGCCGAAAAGGGTGCCCGCTATTTCACCGATGTCACCGAACGACTGGGCGAGTTCCTGGCCGAGCTCGCGAAGATCGAGCCCGAGGCACTCTATGAATGAGGAAGCGCGATTCCGGTGATCCACCTGCTGATGCAGCTCGCCGCGTCCGGAACATCTCTCGTGCTGCTGGGCACCGGGATGCCGCGACCGAACCCTGTCGCATCAGGACCGGCGACAGCAGTGGTCGTCGGCAATCGGACCTTCCTCTTCGACGCCGGACCCGGCGTGATGCGCCAATTGGCGGCGGCGAAGCTGCCGATCAAGGGGGTCACGGCGCTATTCATCACACATCTCCACAGTGATCACACCCTCGGCCTCCCCG
>JBDSMX010000080.1:0-28529 GCA_039915645.1 Gemmatimonadales bacterium
GGCGTCTCGAGCCAGACCTGATTGGCGTTCACGAAGCTCAACGCGTTCGCAAAATTGAACTGCGAAATCGAGAAGCCGTTCTTCCGGTTGTAGCCCAGTGCACTGGCCGGGCGCGTGGGCGTCGCCACGAAGTTCACGAAGGCGACGTTGTTGGCCCCCACCGTGCCATCGTAGAACTCGTAGCCGCGAATCGGGAAGGTCGGATTCGGCGATGTCGTACGATTGTCACTCTCGCCCACCACCACGGAATTCTGGATCCACGTTTCCGAGGCCGCGAAGGTCGCCCCGATCATGTTGTCGGCAAGCATCGCCCCGTCGAGCCGCAGGTTTGCGCCACGCAGCCAGACACCGCGACCTGAATTCTTCCAGGCCGTGAAATTCTGGAAGGTCGCCGTCACCAGCGCGCCGGCTGCAGCGGCACCTTCGCGAGGTGCGTAACTCGTGGTCTCCGTGGTGCCGGTGGCCGTCGGGCCGTCATCAACATTCAGGCCCGGGTTCCGGTTCGAGTGCGCCACGTTCCCGCTGAATTCACCCAGCGGCGTGCGACGCGGGGCATCGGGCTGGCCGGTCGACAGTCCCGTCGGCGCGGCGGGCAGTGCAAACCAGAAACCGAAGCCGGTGGATCCGGCCGCGGCATTCCCCCGCATCACGTTGCCGGGATTCGTGATCCAGAACGTCGCCGGCGTCGCATCGCTCGGCAGGATCCGCACCGCGAGCGCCGGGGCGCGCGAGAGCAGGCCGAGATTGTGCTCGAGCGTGTTGCTGCTCTCGGCGCCATCCTCGAGGAAATAGCCGTGGCCAAGGTGATCGTAGCAGACGTTGCGCTGCGCCACGAGCCGATCGGTGCCGTGGATCGTGAGGCAGCGATTGTTGGTCTTCCAGATTGCGGCGTCGCGGATGTATTGCCCGGCCACATCTCCCGCGAGATGCCAGTGCACCGGGTAGCGGCCGAGCTTGCCACTCTGACCCATCCGCGTGAACGACACGTCCTCGATCCGCGCGGTGGCTCCCTGCAGGATGATCAGGTGCCCCCCGAAACCGGCAAGTGAGGCGGAGTCACCCTGGATGGTGATGTTGTGACTCAGCAGGCCCACTTCAGCCCGCTCGTCGAGTGAACGGCCGCCAAAGCTCTGCAGCGTGCCCCAGTGATTGTTCCGGAGCCCGGTCTGCAGGGTGATGCTGTTCCCGCTGCCGCCGCTGACAACCGCCTCCTCGGCTTTGGCCTGGTCGAACTCGGTCGAAGCGATCACGAGTCGGTCACCCGTGCGCCAGTCGACCGGGTCCTGAAGCGAGAGCGCTGTGGCGCCGGTCGACGCAGTCGCGGCAAGCCGGGTCCACGACACTCGGCTCTCGCCGTGGAGATCGAGCGTGCCGCCCGGGAGGACGGCGACCACCTTGGTGCCGACCTCCGCATTGGTGGTACCCGGATCGGTGCCGGTGAGGGTCACAGTGAAGCGTCGGGAGTACCGCACCTCTTCGGTGCCGACCCGCAGCGTCCCGCCAACGAACACTTCGTTGGCCACGAGGTCGAGATCTTTGTCGGCGGCCGCGACCAGCGTCCCGGAAATCGTGAGCCGGTTGAGAGCGGGCGGCGAGACATCGAGCTCGACGGTCTTCCCTGCAGGGATTAGCGCGTCGCCACCTGCAACCGGCACCGCTTCGGGCGCCCAGGTCGCGGGATCAGACCACTTCGCCAGCCCCGGCGGAGGTGGCGGGGGCGCTGGCGGGCCGGGAGTGACCGGGTCCGGCTGATCGGGCGCACAGGCCACGAGCAGCAAGGCGATCAGGAGTGTGGTGGTGCGACTGTGTGGCAAGGGTCCCTCCGGGCGAGACAGCAACCCGAAGTATCGGCGGGGGGACGTGCGGATGCGAATCATGCGGCCTAGGCCACCACTCGCCGGACGAACCCCCGCACGCCGAGAAAGGTGAGGAAGCTCGCGAGCAGGGTCAGCATCACCGCCGTGGCAATTGGCGCCATGTGGGGCACGTCTGGCGTGAGCGCGATGCGAAGCCCTTCGCTCATATACACCAGCGGATTGATGAGCACGCCGTATTGCAGCCAGGGGATCGGCCCCAATGAGGCCCACGGGTAATAGACACAGCCGAGGAAGGTGATCGGCGTGAGGATCACGGCGAACATCAGCCCGATCTGTGCCGGACGGACCGCGGTGCCGAGGAAGAGCCCGAGGGACGCGGCGGTCCAGCTCGCCAGAAAGAGGAAGAGCGCGAGCAGCGGGAAATTCGCCACTCGCACGTGCACTTCTGTTGCAGGCAAGACCATCACAATCGGAAAAATCGCGGCACCCGCAAGCATCCCCTGGAAAGCCCCGAAGGCCACCTTCGCCATCGGCACCGTGTAGAGCGGCACCGGAGCGAGTACCCGGTCCTCGATCTCACGCGTCGCACCGAGCTCGATCGAGAGTGGCAGCGCGACGGCCGACACGCCGGTGAACACCATCGCCACTGCAACGAGCCCCGGCACCAGCACGGTGGCAAAGTTCATCGCACCCGCCGCGACCGGGAGATGCTGACCACTGCGCGGCAGCACATAGGTGAACACGAACACCGTCAGCAACGGGTTCATGATGGTGCGCAGGAAGAACGGCAACCACTCGCGTCGCAGCACTCGGAAATCGCGGGCCCAGAGACCGAGCACCGGGCCGATGACCGATCGCGTGACGCTATTCACGAATATCCCGCCCGGTGAGTCCGATGAAGACCGACTCGAGCGACGGCTCGGTCACGCGCAAGTCGGTCAGGTGGTATTCCGCGAGAGCACTTACCACCCGGGGCACCACCGATCCATCGGCATCGACCACCAGCCGCAGCCCGCGCTCGCTTTCCTGCACATCCTTCACGCCGGGCATACTCGCGACAGCGGCCCGGGCTGCCATGCGATCGCCGCCGAACGCCACATCCACAATCGAGGAGCCACCAGCATCGCGCTTGATCTCCTCCGGAGTTCCCTCCGCGAGGATCCTGCCATGATCCACAATGGCGACGCGCTCGCAGAGTCGATCGGCTTCTTCCATGTAGTGCGTCGTCAGCACCACGGTGATGCCGTCGTCGCGAAGACCGCGCACCAGATCCCAGAGCGCGAGTCGGCTCTGCGGATCGAGTCCGGCCGTTGGTTCATCGAGGAAGAGCACTTCAGGATGATGGGCGATCGCACGTGCCACCTGCGCCCGCTGCGCCAATCCTCCGGAGAGCTGACTCGGCAGGGCATCACGACGATCGGCAATGCGGAAGCGCTCGAGCAGCGCGTCGGCACGTTGGCGTGAGTCGTGGCGGTTCATCCCGAAGTAGCGACAGTGGTAGTAGAGATTCTCGCCGACCGTGCAGGCACGATCGAGCGTCAGCGCCTGGGCGGCGACACCGATCCGCCGGCGCACCTCGACATCGTCCCGACCCAGCACCCGGCCAGCAACCTCGGCCGTCCCCGAGGTCGCGCACACCCGGGTGGTGCAGATACCGATGGTTGTGGTCTTCCCCGCCCCGTTGGGACCGAGGAGGCCGTAGATGGTGCCAGCGGTGACGTCGAGGGAGATGCCGGCGAGCGCCACCACGGGGGGCGCTCCGGGATAGGTCTTGGTGATGTCGCGAACCCGGACTGCGACACTCACGAGCGCTGCTTCGCTCGGCGCAGCCCCACCAGGCCGAACACCACCAGGCCGAGCGCCACCCACATGATGCCAGGGGCGAATGGCGGATCGTCGGGGATCAGGCCACAGAGCCCCGTGAGGAGACAGTCACCCGGGGTGCTGGTCTGGATGCTGGCGAGGAGGATGGTGATCACTGCGGAAAGATAGCCAACGGACAGGGAGGGATTCGAACCCTCGAAACCCTTTCGGGTTTGCCGGTTTTCGAGACCGGTTCCTTCAACCACTCGGACACCTGTCCTGGTCCCCTTTGGGGAGCGCAAAAGTGGACTGCCGGGGCCGTTGGGGCAAGCCCCGGAAGACTTAACGGGGTGGCAACTGAAGCACGGAGAAGGCGCCACCGCCCTTGTTGAGCCACGCCTCGGTCGCGCCCTGCTGCGCCAACCATGCCACCAGTCCCTGCTGATCGGCTGCGGGCCACGCAAGGACGGCAGCCGGGGTTGGTCGCAGGACCTGCCACTCGATCGTTCCACCAAGTCGATACGCCTCGTTGAGCAGCGGGAAGACCTGCCCGATCACGGCGATGCGCCGAGGCCCGCTCCGTGGCGGGACGCGGGCCGCTTCCGCCCGGGAGATCATGTCAAGCCGTTCCGAGGTCGCCTTGGCGATGGCCCACTGGTCCCGACCATGCACCCAGGCGCGGGGCAGAGTCCCGAGTATTCCGACGAGAGAGAAGGCGAGGACGAAGTACCGGTTGTCGCGAAGTGCAGGCAGCTTCTCGGACTCGCTCCCGAAACGGGTTAGCCAGGCTGCGACTCCGAGGGTGAAGAGGAGCACAAAGGGCGCGATCAATCTCGGTTCGACATGCACCGCAATGAACTGGAACAGTCCGAGCAGGCCGAGGAGCAATACCACAAGGGCTGAGCGCTGCTCAAGGGCAAGTTCACGCCAGATACCTGGTCGACGAGTCAGGAAGGCGAGCGGCAGCACGATCAGGAGCCAGACGTGCCACATCCATGGAACGAAAACCAGCACCAGCTGGGTGAAGGCATAGCGTACGACCTCCTGTACGGTCGGCGAAATACTCTCGTAGGAGGTCACGCCGGCGGCCCACTCCGTCGGGTCTGACCAGGGTGCATAGGTCCATGGTGTTCCGGTCAGCACCGCTACCGTGGCTTGCGACGCCCCGAACGAGATCGTCTGGTAGCGCTGGTGATTTCCCGCGTGGGTATCTGGTGACCTCGAATCACATTCGCGCGTATACCAGCACGCATTGAGGCGGGCAGCCGACCCGAGAGTTGGCGTGCCCGACTTGATGCTGAGAGGGACAATCCAGAGCAGCATGACCGCCAGGCATATGGCGCCCGACTTCGCGACCTCGCGACGCGCATCGCCCGATCGGGCCGCGAAGAGCCGCACGATCAGTGACGCCAGCAGCCAAGGCCACATCGAGGTCTTGGCAAGAAAGGCGATGCCCATCAGCACACCTAGCCTGCGCCAGCGCACACCATTCGGTCGCAAGAGTTCGAACCCGATCATGGCGACGAGCGCCACCAGCAGGAGATCGGGCGTCACCGCCTCGACCCGTGGGGCCTGAGCGCTGCAGACAAGGAGCGCCGGGAACGCTGCACGAGCGAAGAGCCGGTTGTCGCTCTGTCGGGCGGCCCACCAGACGACGACAACTCCGAAGAGGGCGATCAGCGGATTGAGCAGGTGCACCAGTCCGATGAGATCCGCTCCTTCGCGCCCGGTCGCGGCGGCAGCCACTGCGATCAGGAACGGATAGAGGGGGGACCAGTACCCCTGCACAAAATGCCCCCAGTCGGCCTCGCGCAAGCGAGCCGCGAGGTCAAGGTAGGCGACACCATCGGGGTTGATGGCATTGTAGCTCACGATGCCGAGCGCAATGCAGATGGCCGCGCTAAGCAGGGCGAGAAAATCGACTTCACGAAGTTTCACCGACTGCGGATTCCTTCAAGGAGTGACATCCGGTGGATCCCCGGATAGCGACGTGCAGGGCCCTTGGCGGCCAGCCAGAGGATACGATTGAAGGCATCCTCGTCAGCGCGGTCTTCCACGTCAAGTTCGAGCTTGGCCGAGGCCGTGGCACCGGCACCGCGCGCGGGGTTCTTCTCCATGAGCGGTACGCCCGGCGTCAGCACGTCATACGGCGTGACATCGGGAGAGTTCCGCCAGATCTCGCGGAGCGGACGGCCGTAGTGGTCGAACTGCGACAGGGCATCAAGCCCCAGCAGCTCCTCGATGGTCCGCAGTACGTCGGTCGTGTTGGTGTAACGGTGGAGTACACCACCGGCAGCCCAGGGCGAAATCACCAGCATCGGTGAGCGGTGACTGTCGACGTGATCCGGTCCGTTTTGCGCATCATCCTCGAGGACGAATACCGCCGTGTTGCGCCAGAACGGCGAATGCGAGAGCGCCGTGATGATCCGCCCGAGTGCGAGGTCGTTGTCGGCCATCATCGCGCGGGGCGAGGGAGCGTTGGCCCGCAATCCCTGGGTGTGATCGTTGGGGAGGCGGACGATTTCGAGTTGTGGCATCACGCCAGTGCGGACGTGCTCCGCGAACTCCTCAAGCCAGATGTCGGCGCGCTGCTGATCGGGAATACCCAGGTCATAGGCCGGGAACTTGGTGTTGGTGTGACTCTTGAGAAACGGCTTGAGTCCGGTATACCCGGCAGGGAGCTTGTCGCGATCCATTCCTTCACCGATCACGAACTCGCCATAGTTGCGGAAGGTGATCCCCTTACGGTTGGCGAGATCCCAGAGGTAACCGCTCGCTGGCTCATTGACGTCGTCATCGATTTCGTGGTCGGGGCCCCAGCCGCGATTGGTGCCCTCGTAGTCGTAGGTCCGCCCACGACTCGAGTAGTTCGAGGGGAGTGTCTTCTGCAGGTAGTCGGAGGTGTATGCCGCCATCGACCAGTTGTGTCCGTCGGGACTGACTTCCGCGTTGACGAAGAAGCGATCGTAGATCCCGAAGCGTTCGGCGAGGGCATGCTGGTTGGGTGAGTTGGCCCGGCCGAAGTAGACCAGAGAGGTGTCGCCGTCGGCCTGCCGCAGGTCGCCCAGCACCTGGTCGTAGGTCCGGTTCTCCTTGATGATGTAGACCACGTGTTCGATCGGCGGGTAGCGCTTGCGGGCACTCGGCGGCGCGTTCCAGAGATTGGCTCGCGCGACACGAGCTGACAGTGGAGCGAGCCCCGCGCGATCGAGCCGCGCCGTGAGGCTGAGCGTGACACTCCCCGAGACCTGCGCCTGGGTGGAGTTCTTCGCACTCCCCTTGAATTCCTCAGAGAGCCGCGGACCGGGTCCGTCGGGATTCGCGCGCGTCCCCTTCCCCTTGCCGTTCATCACCAGCAACGTGTCACCAGTTGCAAATGTCGCCGTGGGGTACCACTCGGTGGGGATCCGGCCCGCAAGGAGATCGTTCCCCGTCGCGTTCACAACGCCGGAGAAACGCGCGGAGAGATCGAACACCGCGACCGCGTTGGCGTCACCCTCGGCGACAAAGAGCCGGGTGCCGTCGACCGAAAGCGAGAGGCCGTTCGGTGTGCTCCCCTCTTCAGGCCCTTCGGGTGGTGGGTCGCGCAATTCACCTAGGCGCGTGTAGCTGGTCGCATCGATCACCGTGACCCGATCAGTGCTCGCCGATGCCACGAAGAGCCTGGTGCCCTCCGGGTTCAACAGCAGTGCCGACGGATGTCGACCTGCCGGCACCGTGGCGACCTGCTCCATCGTGCCACCCCAGCCATCGAATACGAGTACGGCTGAGCCATTCCACTGGGATACGAAGACGTTGCCATTCGGTGCGACCACGACGCCATACGGATAGCGACCGGTGGGAAGGCGCCGGAGAATGCGGCCGGTCGCGACCTCGAACACCGCGAGTGAGTCGGCGAGGTTCTCTGCGACATAGAGAAACCGGCCATCGGGTGAGAGTGCGATCCCCGCAGGGTATCGCTGACCCGCTTCCTTGGGCTTCTTGGCGGCGAGGACCAGCGAGTCGGCCAGCGTCGCACGACCGGCACTCCACTGATAGCGGTAGACCACGTCCTGATTGCCGCCACTCACGTAGAGCGTCTTGCCATCGGGTGAGAACACCGCACCCAGGAAGGCCGCCGGCTGCAGCACTGTCTGGCGAACGGTGCCGTCGTTGTTGAGGACTTGAATCCCCTGCTCGTTGAAGCCGCTGAGCACGACCACGTAGCCGCTATCGGGAGCGCGCAGGATTGCGAGTGGCAGGGCGCCCAGCGGATGGGAGGTCCCGGCGGGATCGAGCGCGCGGCCCGTGGGGAGCCTCGCCGCGTTGCCGAGCGCGTCGGGCGCGCCAGTGGTTCCGGGCGCGCCAGCACGACAGCCAGCGAAGGCGATGACCAGGAGCAGTGCGCTCCTCCGGATCGGTATCAGCATCGATTCACCAGCGGGACTTGAGCCCCGGATAATTGGAAGCGGGCACGCGATCGATCAGTGGCGGCTCGACGCCCGGCCCCAATTGGGCCGGGTCGAGACCGAGCAGGTAGAGCAGCGTGGTGGCGACGGCGCCCTGGTGTCCACCAAAGCCCTTGACGATTCCATTCGCGCCGACGCCGGCGCCGACTTCGAAGATCCAGATTCGGTCAGCACCCACAACATCCTGACCGTGATCGCTCCAGTCTGCTGGAGTACTACCACGACCATGATCCGTGGTGATGATGATTGCGGTTCGATTGCGTAACACTGGGTCGGCCTGGACCGCCTGCCAGAGCTCGCGGAGTTGATCGTCGGCGGTGTGGAGAGCAGCGAGCAGGCGCGGGTACTGGCCGTGGTGCGCCTCCTCATCGGTCTCGCCCAGTCCGATGTGCAAGAGTCGGGGGTGGTAACGCAGCAGGTACTCCAGGCCGAGCACGTGCGTGATCGCGTCATATCGCATTCCGGCGTCCGGATAGCCGAGCCGGGACTGCAGCGTCTCGAGCATGACCCCGGACCCGGCGCGTGCCTCGCGCGGCAGCGGCTCGAGCGCGGCGCTCACAATCGCCGTGGTCGAGTCACTCGACACCAATCTCCCCTGGACATCCCACGAGACGAATGCCGCCACGGCCGTCGCGCCGCCCCGAGTCGTGCGAGGAGTCGAGGCACGCACCACGTCGAAGAGGGTGCGATGCGGGTACCGTCGATCGGCGTTGCTGGTGACGTCGGCCTGCGCCTTTCCGGTGAAGATCTCCTGATACCCCGGCGCCGAGAACTTGAGGCCGTTGGTGCTCAGGGTCGGATGGAGCGAGTCGGCGCCAAGCAGGGTACCGATCGGCACCAGCGAATCCCAAAGAAAGGGCATCACCAGGCGACGGCGTTCAGCGGCCGTTGGTCGCCACCAGCGCTTTCGAAATCCGGCCGTATCGGTGATGCCGGCGGATTTCGGATTCGCTATCAGGATTGAATCGGCGCCGCCGAAGAGATCCTGATGGCGCACCCCATCGAGCGTGATCAGAATGACGTGGTCGGCCCATACCGGGCGTGGCCGCGCCTGCGCCGCGAGCGAGAGCGGCACCAACCCGAGCGCAAAGAGGAGCCGCGAGCGAATCACGGCGTCCGGCCCCAACGATTGTTCTTCCGGTCGGTGTCCGGCAGCATCCGCGCAGCGTCGACCTCGGCCGACACCACGCCGGTGGTTCCGGGCACGCGATAGACGAAGCGGTCGCCAAGATTCCACATCTCGACCGGGAGCGCCACCGTGCGCGTCGTGCCATCGGCGAACGCCAGCGTCAGCGTGGCCGGCATCACCATCGCCCCGCGATTGGAGAGATGGACCTCACTGCCGCCATCCGCGCGGCGGGTCACCGAATCCACCGCCTGATCGAGGCGCGCCGTGCTGAAGACCCAGCCTCGCCAGAACCAATCGAGCTCCATCCCGCTCTGGTCGCGCATCACCCGGAAGAAGTCGGCGGGGGTCGGATGCTTGAACGCCCAGGTCCGGATGTACTCCCGGAAGGCGGCATCGAAGCGTTCCTTGCCCAACACCTGATAGCGCAGCGTCTGCATCATCAGCGCAGGCTTCTGGTAGCCGCCCCAGAAGAGGTCGCGCACTTCGGTCGGCTTGTTGATGAGGGGCTGCTCTGCGCCAGCAATGGCATGATCCGGATAGAGGTGAAGCGGATGCACCTCGATGCTGTCGCCATACGGCGTGCCGGTGAAGTACTTCGCCGCGTTGGCAAGATCGATGAAGGTGTTGAAGCCTTCGTCCATCCACGGATAGAGTCGCTCATTGCTCCCCACGATCATCGGGAACCATTCATGCCCGAACTCGTGCGCCACGACCCAGTGCGTATCCTCACGGGTAGGACCATTGGGAACGAAGGTGAGCATCGGGTATTCCATCCCTTCGATCGGCCCCTCGATCGTCGTGGCGTGCGAATAGGGATAGCGGTACCACTGTTCGCTGAAATACTTGATGGTTTCCCGCGCCATCCGGTTGGCTTCTTCCCATTTGTCGGCCGAGGTGCGGTAGAGGGTTTCGATGAGGATGCCATCGTACCCGCTTGCGTCCCAGCGGAAGGCAGGTCCGGCCGCGAAGGCGAAGTCGCGCACGCTGTCGGCCGTGAAGTGCCACGTCAGCATACCGACGGCCGATGGGCGGGTCTTGGCCGCATTGCCGGCTTCGTCCCTGGTGATGATCGCGACCGGTGTCTCGGACCGACGAGCCTGCGCGAGCCGACTCCGTTGCGCGGCCGTGAGGACGGCTTCGGGATTCCTGAGTTGGCCGGTGGCTGCCACGATGTGGGTGGCCGGGACGGTCACCGTGACGTCGAACTTGCCGTATTCGAGATAGAACTCGCCCGCGCCGATGTACGGTTCGTGGTTCCACCCCTTCACATCGTCATACACCGCCATCCGGGGATACCACTGCGCGATTTCGTAGAGGGCGCCGTCGTGCCCCATGCGGCCGCCGCCCATCGGCGGCACTTCGAAGTGCCAGGCGATTGCGATTTCGACGCTGTCGCCGGCAGCAAGCGCGCGCGGCAGATCGAGCCGCATCGTGGTGCCTCTGATGACCGGCGCCACTGCCACGCCTCGGATCGCCACCGACTCCAGCGTGATTCCCCCCTTGAAGCCCTGACAGGAGAAGTCGAAGGTGCTCCCAAGAAAGACCAGCGGCGGCTGGTTCAACTGATTCGTCACTGACTCGGGAGCGCAGAGATTCTGTTCGACGAAAAGCCAGAGATACGGCAGGCGATCCGGCGAATGGTTGACGTAGTGAATCGTCTCCTTGCCGGAGAGACGATTGGCGGCGGGGTCGAGGGTCGCGGCGATGCGGTAGTCTGCACGCTGCTGCCAGTAGCTATGCCCCGGCCGTCCGGCACCGGTGCGAATCTCGTTGGGTGCCGCCAGCGGAAGGGGTCGGAACGGCGATGAGTCTGCGACCGCCGATTCACGGCCCTGCGCCTGCAGCATCGAGGGAATACCAGCGGAAATCAGAATGAGCGAGAGGGACTGCAGTGCTCTGCGACGAGCGATCATTGGGGCGCACCTCAGACGTGGTAGCTACGGAGGACTGAAGCCCGGCGGGGGGGCGACAAGCGGGGCGACGGACTGAAGTCCGCCGCCCCGACAAGTCTACTCGGTCAACTAGTTCTTTGGATTCAGGATGTTGTCGATGCTGTTGTGCACATCCTGGAGGTGCGCGCGGGTTTCCGCGTTTCCTGCCTTGCCCGTCACCGCAGTCACCTGGGCATCAAGCGCCCGCAGTTCCGCACGCGCGAGCGAGCGGACGTCCTTCGAGGCTGGCGTGATGACGAAGCCGGCGGGAAGTCCCGTCGGCGGCGGCGGCGGATTGACCTTGTTCTTGAAGAGATCGATGTAGCTCTGCTGCAGTGCACGACGGAATGCATCGATCTTGACCGAACCAGCGCTGAGCTCGCTCCAGACGCCCTGACGCACATCGGCCAGCATCGCCGGCGCCGAGTACACCTCGGCCCCGCCAGACAGCGCTTCCATCTCGATCATGCGCGAGAGCCGGGCATCGCTCAGCAGCGTGCCGAGAATGCCGGCCTGCGAGCCGTTGATGCGGGAGATCGCACCGTCGGGCTGAATGCGGTCGAGAATTTCCGGACGGAGGAAGAAGGTCGGCGTCTGGAAGGCATTCTCGTTGAGGAACCTGACCGCATCGCGCTGATGCTGCGCCGGAACGGCGGTGTAACGCACACCCGACTGCGAGATGTACTTCTCCTGGCTCTCACGGCTGCCGGGAATCACCGCGACATGACGCAGCTCAGTTCCCCACTGCCCGACGAGTCGCCCGAAGAGTTCCTCGAGGTCGGCATAGTCATCGGTGACCGTGCCGGTCGACGCCGGGATCAGCATCGGCACCAGGCGCTTGATGTTCTTGAGCCCCTGCGCGGTCGACTTCACCGCGTCGTCGTCGCCGACGGCCTCGGTGTTGTTGCGCGGATCCGAGCTGCCGGCATCGCTGGTGCTGAAGCGCAACCACGGCTTGGTGTCCTGCTCACGCGCCATCGCATCGAGGGTCGTGCGCTCATCATCGGGCGTGCGGGCGCCGGCGATCGGCATGTAGCCCCACTTGGTAGCCCAGATGTCGTACGGCCCGATCCGCGGGATCAGGTCTTCCAGCGCGATGTTGTCTTCCGGCTGGGCAACGTAGTTGAAGCGCGAGTAGTCCATCAGCGTCGGGGTATGCCCCATCCGATGCACGAAATCGCGGTTGCGGATCGAGTCGGCCGGATACAAGGCACTCGCCTTCATGTTGTGCTGGAAGCCGATCGAGTGCCCGATTTCGTGCGCGATGACGTACTGCATCAGGCGTCCCGCGAGCGAATCAGGGAACGGCAGCTTGCGGGCGCGGGGATCGATAGCGCCGGCCTGGGTCCAGTACCAGTCGCGATTCAGGTTCATCACGTTGTGGTAGATCTGCAGGTGCGCGCTGATGATTTCACCCGAGCGCGGATCGGCAGTATGCGGGCCAACTGCGTTCTCGGTGGTCGACGGCAGCCAGTCGATCACGGAGTAGCGCGCGTCTTCGACCGACCAGTCCGGATCTTCCGCCTTGGTCGGGGCCATCTTCGCGATGATTCCCTTCGAGAAGCCGGCGGCCTCGAACGCCACCTGCCAGCTCTCGATCGCCTTCACGACCCACGGCACCAGCCAGCCCGGCGTCGCTGGGTCGACGTAGTACACGATCGGCTTCTTCGGCACGCAGAGATTGCCGACCTTCTGGTCGGAGCACTCGAGACGGTAACGCGTGATGAAGGTGCGCGACTCCGACTTCTGCACCGGGCGACCGAAGTCGGTGGTGCGATTGCTGAAGTAGCCGACGCGGCTGTCGAACAACCGCGGCATCATCGGCACCACCGGCAGCTGGACGATTGACCAGGCCATCTGCAGCGTGGCGCTCGGCGGCAGTCCGCGACCACCCGGCGCAGCACCACCCGCAGCCGGCGGAGTATTCACGGTGAGGTCCGCCGTGACCTTGATGTTCTCAGGGTAGGCCGCGACGTTCGCGAGGAAGGAACGGGACGCGTCGATTGTGCCGCGGTACGCAGCGGTCGGCGACATCTCGACCGGCGGCGACACGAAGAGCGACGTGACGTCGATGACGGCGGAGGAGTCGGGTCCCCAGCTCTCGACGTTGAAGGCCTTCACAATCGGCGCGTAGTTGGCGTTGTTCACTGCCGACGTGATCGGATTCGTCGTATCCGACGACACGATCGAATAGTTCTGGAGCCGGAGCAGAATCCGGTTGTCGCGACGCTCCCAGCGGATCACGTCCTCACCCAGCGACTGGCCACCGTAGCCGGCGCCCGCCGTCGTCTTGGCGATCTCGGTGGTGAGGAGCATGTCGCGACCGAGCTGATTCCGCGGAATCTCGAAAAAGAGCTTCGTGCCGACGCGATGCGTCTTGAAGAGCCCCGTTTTGGTCTTGGCCTCGGGAGTGATCACCCGGCCATACGGGCGCGGATTGGGCTCGGCATTGGCGCCTGCACCACCCGGCGCGTTACCACCTGGGCGGGCTCCGGCGGTCGAATCGGCCGGGGTGGTGGCAGCGCCGGCAGGACGCGCGGCAGTCGGGGCGGGAGCCGGGACGGTCGCAGGCTTGGCCGCCGGATGGCAGGCCGCAGCCGCGAACGCCAGCACGAGCAGCGTCGGACGGATCTTCGTCATGGGTTGTCTGGTCTGAGGTGAGGTTGGAACGGGTCGTGGAACGGATACAGCCTGTATGGTACCGCGTTCGCCTCGATAAGGTAATCCGGGGTCAGCGCCGCTCGCGGAAGAATGCGCGGAGGAGCGCCTGGCACTCCGGCTCCAGCACCCCGCCAAGCACCTCGGGACGATGGTTCAGCTGCGGGTGCCGCAACAGGTCGTGGATCGATCCAGCCATCCCCGCCTTGGGGTCCCAGGCCCCGAAGACCACCCGGCCGACCTTCGCCAGCACGATCGCCCCGGCGCACTGGGCACAGGGCTCCAGCGTCACGTAGAGGGTCGCATTCGGGAGCCGATCGGTCCCGGTCTCTGCCAGGGCACGACGAATGGCGACCAGCTCCGCGTGGGCGGTCGGGTCGTTCCGTGCCACCGTTTCATTGTGCCCAAGTGCTACCACGGTCTCGCCGCGCATGATCACGGCCCCGATGGGCACCTCGCCGATGGTGCGGGCCCGTTCGGCCTCGGCGAGGGCGAGTTGCATGCCGAGCCGATCGGTGGCGCTCAGCGGCGGGTGGGCAATCCCGCTCACGTCTTGCCGGTGAGCCGCGTGAAGGCCAGTGCGTCGCCCTTCCGGATCACCCGGATGGTGTCGCCTTCGTTGTAGCCGCCCTGCAGCAGCGCCATCGCAATCGGATTCTGCAGTTCGCGCTGAATCACACGCTTGAGCGGACGGGCACCGTAGAGCGGATCGTATCCTGCCTCGGCGAGCCACTGCGTCGCCTCCGGGGTGACATCGAGCGTCAGTCCCTTCGCGGCAACAAGTTCGCGCATCCGGTCGAGCTGCAGCGTAACGATGCGATCGAGATCGGTCCGACTCAGCAATCGGAAGACCACGACGTCGTCGACCCGGTTCAGGAATTCCGGTCGAAAATGCTTGCGCAGTTCGTCGAGGACCTTGGCCTCGGTGTTCCGCCATCCAACCGGGTCATAGTCTCCGCCTGCCACGATGTGGAGCGAGCCGAGGTTGCTCGTCATGATGATCACAGTGTTGCGGAAGTCGACCACGCGTCCCTGCGAGTCGGTCAGCCGCCCATCATCAAGGACCTGCAGCAGCAGGTTGAATACATCGGGGTGCGCCTTCTCGATTTCATCGAAGAGGATGACCGAGTACGGTCGACGCCGGACCGCCTCGGTGAGTTGACCACCTTCCTCGTAGCCGACGTAGCCGGGAGGTGCACCGATCATCCGCGACACCGCGTGCTTCTCCATGTACTCCGACATGTCGAGCCGGACCAGCGCGCGTTCATCGTCGAAGAGGAACTCGGCGAGTGCACGCGCCGTCTCGGTCTTTCCCACACCCGTGGGTCCCAGGAAGATGAACGAGCCGGTCGGGCGAGAACGATCCTGCAGCCCGGCGCGAGAACGCCGAACGGCGTTGGCCACGGCCGCAATTGCTTCGGGTTGCCCCACGACACGACGGCCGAGTTCTTCCTCGAGCCGGGTGAGTCGTTCGCGCTCCGACTCCATCATCTTGGAGACCGGGATCCCGGTCCACTTGGCGACCACCGTCGCGATGTCCTCGGAGTCGACTTCCTCGCGGAGGAATCGGGTGGTGCCCTGCGCCACGCCGAGATTCTGCTCCTCGACGGCAAGCTGGCGCTCGAGTTCGGGAATCCGGCCGTAGCGCAGTTCGGCGGCCTTCTGGAGATCGCCGCTGCGCGTCGCCTGTTCCACCTCGGCGCGGAGCTGCTCGACCTCGGCCTTCTTCCCCTGCATCTTCTCGATCGCGCCTTTCTCCGACTGCCACTGCGCCTTCATCCCGGCGCTCTTCTCGCGGAGTTCGGAGAGTTCGGCTTCGAGCGCATTGCGACGCTCGACCGAGGCCTTGTCCTTCTCGCGCAGGAGCGACTGCCGCTCGATCTCCAGCTGGAGGATCCGGCGCTCGACTTCATCAATTTCCTGCGGCAGCGAATCGATCTCCATCCGGAGCCGCGACGCTGCTTCGTCCATCAGGTCGATCGCCTTGTCCGGAAGAAAGCGGTCGCCGATGTAACGATCGGAAAGCGTGGCCGCGGAGACCAGCGCGTTGTCGGTGATCCGCACCCCGTGATGAACTTCGTACTTTTCCTTGAGCCCGCGCAGGATCGCGATGGTGTCTTCGACACTCGGCTCGCCGACATTCACCGGCTGGAAGCGCCGCTCGAGCGCAGCGTCCTTCTCGATGTTCTTGCGATATTCGTCGAGCGTGGTCGCGCCGACAACGTGCAACTCGCCGCGTGCGAGTGCCGGCTTGAGCAGGTTCGAGGCATCAACAGCCCCTTCGGCCTTCCCCGCTCCGACGAGCGTATGCAGCTCGTCGATGAAGACGATGAAGTGCCCTTCGGCATCCGTCAGTTCCTTGACGACCGACTTGAGTCGTTCCTCGAACTCACCACGATACTTCGCGCCGGCGAGCAACTGCCCGATGTCGAGAGCGATGATCTCCTTGCCCTTGAGCGAGTCCGGCACGTCACCGTTGACGATGCGCTGCGCGAGCCCTTCGACGATCGCGGTCTTGCCGACGCCAGGTTCGCCGATCAGCACCGGGTTGTTCTTGGTGCGACGCGAGAGCACCTGCATCACGCGACGCACTTCCTCGTCGCGGCCGATCACCGGATCGAGCTTTCCCGCGCGCGCCTGATCCGTCAGGTTGCGGGTGAAGCGCTCGAGGGCCTGGTACTGCTCTTCCGGCGTCTGGTCCTGTACCCGATGCGAGCCACGTACCTCGGCAAGCGCCGCGCGCAATTCCTTCGCCGACAGTCCCTGTGCCTCGAGCAGCCGTCGCGCGCTGGTGCCCTTTTCTTCGGCAAGCGCCAGGAGCAGGTGCTCGGTGGAGATGAACGCGTCGTCGAGTTCCTTGGAGATCTTTTCGGCCCGCTCGAAGACCTTCGAGAGCGTGCGGTCGAGCGTGGGCGTGACCTCGGTTCCCTTCTGCGAAGGGAAGGATGCGATCTCGGCCTCGGTGACATTGCTGAGCTTGGCGATGACCACGCCGGCTTTCCGCAGCAGCGGGCCGACGATGCCATCGTCCTGGGCGAGCAGGGTGGCGAGCAGGTGGGCATCATTGACGACCGGATTGCCGCGACCGCGCGCATGCTCGATGGCGGCACGCACCGCTTCTTGGGCCTTCAAGGTCAGACGATCCGGTCGCAGCATTCATCCCTCCGGGGGTACCCGGTGGAATATGGCACGTAGTGTACCGGATCGGCGCTGCCTTTTCGGCAGCAGGAGCGAGTTGGCCCCCTGAAATGCCGCGAGGGACGCGGCAGGCGTCCCTCACGGGTTGGTGATAACGACTTTTCTGGTCGACAGTCGGTCATCGACTGCCAGGTTCACATAGTACACCCCGGACGGCGGCACCCTCGTCCCCCCTCCGATCGTGCCATCCCAGATCGCCACGTACTTCCCGCAACGCATCCGAATGGAATCAAGCAGCTCGGCGCGCCGGCTCCGGAGCCTCAAGGTGGCCACCGGTACCGCAAGTGCGTCGTACACCTTCAGCGCGACCAGGGGAGTGTTGTTGTTCCGGCACATCTCCTCAGGAATAACGAACGGTACCAGCGCGGCCGGGAGGACCGGATTCGGGCGAAGCTCTTCGATCAGCGGCCCGGGAGCCCTCCCCGGTGCCCGCTGCTGGGCATTGGCCGGAACGGCCAGCCCCGCGACGAAGAGCAACCCCAGAACCGGCCTGACGAGCCGGCGCATGGAGACTCCTTCGATTGTCAGACAAAACGTGGTTCGGGTTGGTAACCTCCCCGAAAGGTGATACGCGCCTCACCCGGAATGGGCTGGCGGCAAGTTGCCGGTCCGCTGACCGGTGTGTCAAGCGGATACGGACCCTGGGGCGCCCCGCTGCCACGCCTCGAGGGCCGGGAATGCCCCGTCGCCCCCCAGATGCTCCCGGATCCATCGCAAGAGGAGGCGACGGTGGGCGGCCGCCTGCGCCGGGCTGAGCAGCGGCAGCTCCCTTCCCGGCTCGATCAGTGCCACCAGCGCCTCCCGATCCTCAGCAGCAAGACGCGTTGTCGCGCCGCTCACCGCACAGGTCCGGCAGAGGAACCCACCGTCGCGGAGGGAAAAGCCCACCGGCCCTTCCTCCAGCGCCTGACCATCCCGGGAGCATTCGGTGAGCGTCGGGGCGATCCCCAACTGGGCCATGACCCCCCACATCGCCCGCAGGCCAACCACACTCACCGCGTCGGCCGGCGCCAGTTCGAGCAGGCCGATGGCGCCGAGTAGCCACTCGTACAGCATCGGATTGGCAGCAGCCGGAACAAACCTGGTGGCGAGTTCGGCCAGCGCATTGGCGGCCGCGAATCGCTCGAGGGATCCGGCGAGGCCGGTGTGCACTGCAGTCAGGTCGAAGGCAATCAGGGTATGGAGCTCGCTGCTCCTTGACTGGAGCAGGTGAGCCTGACCCTCACTCAGCAACTGGAGCGAAGCTCCGAAGCGGCTCTTGGGACGCAACGCGCCTTTCGCGATCGCGCTGACCACGCCGAAGTCGCGCGTCGCCAGGCGGACAATTCGCGAGGTCTCCCCATAGCGAAGGGAGCCGAGCACGAGGGCCGGCGTGAGGAGCGCGCTGCCGGCCACCGATTAGAGGTCGGCGTGGAAGTAGTCGGCGGGAATCTCGGTAACCGCGGCCGCCACGGGACAGACACCAATGGGGATCGTGCTTCGCTCGACCAGATCGGTCCCGAAGACACGCACGGCGCCGGGCGCTCCCCCCAGCACACAGCTGCCACCGACCGGAACGTAAATCCGTCCGAAGGCATCGGTGACGAGCGCACGCGGCGACTGCGCAAAGGGAATCCCGGCGCCCGCGCCTTTTTCTACCCGGTGCTCACGGACGTTGAACACCATGAGCTCTCTCGGGCCCGCCACCAGCAGACGATCGGCACCGTCCGACGCGAGGTACATCGGCGACAGCCCGAACCCGGCAAAGGATGCGGACTCCTTGCGGGTGACCGGGTCGACCGCCGACAGCCGGCCCTCCGCACTGCCGCCATTCCCTGAACTGAGCACGTAGAGCAGACCGTCCGAGCCGGCAGCGGTCGCGGACGCGTTGCCGGGACCAAAGAGCGCAATCGAATCCGTCGAGAATCTCGGATCGGAGCGCAGCCAGCTGGGGAGGTCGAGGCACGACGGAACAGCCGGAAAGCACAACTGGCGATTCCCCAAAACCACAAAGACCGAGCCGCGGATCACCCCGAAGCCCTGTGGCCCGCCCTCAACGCGTATCCCGCCGCCCTCGCGAGTCTGCAGGTTGAAGAAGGAGACATTGGCATCGTTGGTGGCGGGCACTGCCGCGAAGACTTCGCCGGCCTCTGAAATCGCCAACGCGGCAATCTGTCCGGTGCCCTGGATCGGTTCGAGGGAGAGTACCCGCCGGGTCGTGAGATCGACCACAGCCACCTGCCCCAGATCGCCGAAGCCGACCACGGCGATCGTGCCGCGCACCGCCATCACCGTGGGCTTGCCGACCGTCCCGGAAAGATCGATGGTGCGAACCACATTGGTGCTGTCGACCGCGACGAGCCGGATGGAACGTTCTTCGCGATCGAGGATGACGAGCGCCTCGACCGGGAGCGCCGTGGGCCCCGTGGTCGGGGCGCAGGCGCCGAGCGCGCTGAGCAACAGCAGGCACGCAGGGCCGAAACGCATCGCAAAGCCTCCAAGTGGATCAGAAGTGCAGTCGGGCCCCACCGAAGAGGGTGCGGCCACGGCCGGGATATCCCACCACCTGTACCCAGTTCGCGTCGAAGATGTTCTCGCCACGCAGGGTCAGGTCGAGACCGGGCAGAGTTCCGTTCGCCCGCCGGATCGGGGCGTCGAGGGAAAGATCTACCAATGCGTAGGAGGGTAATGTGGTCCGGGTCGCGGGGAAATCCCGGAAGTCCGCGTCATCCCGCGCCCCGACGTAGGAAGCGCCGGCGCTCAGGGTCGCTCCTCTGACCCGCCAGGTCGCGTTGACGCCGCCACTGGAGGCCGGGCGGCGGAGGAGCCGCTGCCCCTGTTCAAAGACCACGGATGATGCCGCCCCGGTGTCGGTCACCTCGGTTCGGAGCCAGGTCCAGTGCGCCCGCAGCATTAGCGACCCCGACGCACGCAACGATGCCGAGGCCTCGACCCCCCTGGCTCGCGCACCGCCAAGATTGCGGTAGGTCGGATCGCCCGGCGCCGCTCCCACATACTGGATGAGATCGTGGAATTGCTGCGAGAACGCCGTCACACCCAGAGTGAAACGTCCCTCGGCAAACCGTTGCTCGAGACCCGCCTCGACCGACCGGCTTCGTTCGGGCAGCAGATCGCGATTGCCGACCTCGAACGCGCTGGCCGCGAAGAGTTCTGAAAATGTCGGCGCCTTGAATGCAGTGCCGGCCGATCCGAAGAGGCGGGTAGCGTGGGCCAGCTGCCAGGACGCCCCAACACGCCAGGTGCCGAAGGTCCCGAACGCCGAGTTGTCATCGATTCGACTGCCAAGCTGCAGTGTGACCGATCGGACCGGCTCCGCAAGGACCTGCGCGAAGATGTTGCGCGTAGTTCGATCGGCGGCGAAGGCATCGTCCGTGGCAAAACCGCCAGTACCGAAATTCGAGACGGTGTGGGAGCGCTGGTTCTCGCTTTCATACTCCACGCCGGCGCCGATCGACACGAGTGAGTTCCCCACGCTCCGGATGTCGGCGCGGGCATCAACACCCTTGCGCCAGGTCACGCCGGTGCGATCGGCATCGAATCCGAAGCCGACGGAATCCGCCGGGGAGTCCGGCCGGTTGACAGCGTTGCTGTTGAGGCGCGAGGCGAACCCCTGCACGGTTGCCATGACGCGGGCAGAGAGGTCGCGATGCAGCTCAAGTCCGAGCGCCGTGCTCTTGTCGATGGTGTACTGGTTGTGATCGACCGGGACACCGTTGCCATCGGTCGGGTAGTGTCCCTCGGCATCACCATAGCGCACGGTGAAGGCTCCCCCGCCCTGCTTTCCGCCATCCAGTCCGAGACGCAGCGACCCGACGTTGTTGCGATAGCCGCTGTTGAAATCGTAGAGGCCGTCGCTGCGGAACGATGAACCGCCCGCACTGAGCGAGGATTTCCCGATCGCCGTCGCGAGATGACCCTGCACATCCCGGCTACCGTAGGATCCACCGCGCGCAGCGACATCGCCGTGCAGCTTGCCGCTCCCGCTCCGAGTGAAGAGTTGCACCACGCCGCTCATCGCGTCCGATCCGTACAGCACCGACGAGGGCCCCCGGACAATTTCGATCCGATCGAGATCGTCGGTGGTGAGGCTCGCGAGATTGAACCCGCCGCCAGGCTGATTCAGGGTCACGCCGTCGAGGAGAAATTTCACGTAATCGCCTTCCCCGCCACGGAGGAAGAGCGCCGAGACCGCACCATACGAACCGGTCTGGACCAGCATCATGCCGGGAACTTCACGCAGGGCATCGCTCACGAAGGTGATGCCCCGCGCACGGAGTTCATCGCCACGGATGACCGTCGTCGCTGCCGCCGTCGCGTGCGCGTTGGTCGGCGCGCGGGTGGCCGTCACCACGAGATCATGCAGGCGGGTAGTGTCGCGGGTGGTCTGCGCGGGCAAGATCGACGGCGTAGCCAACAGGGCAAGCATCAGGATTCGAATCGCGTTCTTCACGGCACCATCTCATCGGTAGGGGGTAGGTTGGCGAGCGGACCGCGAGGCGGCTCGCCGGAACGGAGCGGAACCAACAGAGGTGAACCATCGTGCCAGCGTTCGACCGCGACCGGCCAACCGAAGAGCGCGCTCAATCGATCGGCGCTCAGGACTTCGCGCGGCGTGCCTTCGGCAACCGCGTGTCCGCGATCGAGCAGGAGCATGCGATCGGCAAAGCGCGCGGCCAGGTTGAGCTGATGGGTGATCACCAGAACGCCGAGCCCTTCGCTCACCAGCGAACGCAAGAGTTCGAAGAGCGCCATCTCGTGGCCGACATCGAGCGCGGCGGTGGGTTCATCGAGCAGGAGCAATCGTGGTGATGCGGCGAGGGCGCGTGCGACCCGGACGCGCTGCCACTCGCCGCCCGAGAGCGTCTCGATTCCGCGCGGGCCGAGGTCGGCGACATCACAGCGCGACATCGCCTCGGCGATCGCTCGTTCGTCGGCCGCGCGCACCGGTGCCACGGGTCCGAGATGCGCCCACCGCCCCAGCAGCACGGCATCGTGCACCGTGAGCGGGAAGGCCGGTTCCTCGCGCTGTGGAAGTGCGGCGATCGCTCCAGCGAGTGCGCGGCGAGGCCAGGCCACGATCGGCCTGTCATCGAGAGTGACCGACCCGGCGCCAAGCGGCACGAGTCCGAGGAGTGCGCGAAGCAGCGAAGTCTTGCCGCTGCCGTTCGGCCCACCAATCGCAACGAGTTCGCCGCCCCCCAGTGCGAAGGAGACATCTTCGAGCGCGGGTACGCTGGCACCGGGGTAACGCACCGTGAGTCCAGTAGCGCGGAGACTCACGTGACGCTCCGTCGGAGCAACAGCGCGAAGAGCGGCACGCCGACCAGTGCCGTCACCACACCGACCGGAAGTTCGGCCGGACGGAGAACGGTGCGCGCGACAGCGTCTGCCAGCACCGTGAAGGCACCTCCCGCGAGAAAGACCGCCGGCAGGAGTCGGCGATGCATCGGGCCCACCACCCAGCGAAATGCATGCGGCACCACGAGACCGACGAAGCCGATCATCCCGGCGACCGCCACCGTTGCGGCGGTCAGGACTGCCGTCGCGAGGATCACGAGGCGGCGGGTACGATCAACATCAATGCCGAGCGTTGCTGCCGTTTCTTCGCCGAGGGCGAGCAAGTCGAGTGCGCGTGCGAGCCACCAGAGCAGACCGAGCGGCAACACCGCGACAATCGCGAACTGCCGCAACGCCGACCAGGACGCGCCCCCGAAACCGCCGAAGAGCCAGACGGTGGCGGTGCGAAATGTGAACGGATCCACCACCACCAGCATCGCCGTCGTCACCGCACCCGCGAAGAACGAAACCACCACGCCAGCGAGCAGCAGGACGCGGGTATCGAGTCGGCGGCCGGCGACCGCACCGATGCGGTACACCAGCGCGACGGCGCCGAGAGCGCCGATGGTGGCACACCCTGCCACGCTGACTCCCGCCGGCAGGCCGAGGATCACGGCAAGTACCGCCCCGAGCGATGCCCCACCGCTGACGCCCAGCAACCACGGTTCGGCGAGCGGATTGCGCACGAGCGCCTGAAGCGCTGCACCCGCTACTGCGAGCGAACCCCCGACTCCGAAGGCGAGCAGCACACGCGGCAGCCGGAGCTGGCGCACGATCCCAGCGGAGGGACTATCCCCGCGCACCAGCGCCGCAAAAACCTCTGCCGGCGAGAGTGACACCGGCCCCAGCAGGACACCCGCGACCAGCGCCGCCGCTCCGGCAAGGAGCAGGAGCGGTAGCGCGAACGGATGGCGTGCGGTGGGTGAGGTCACGAAAAAGGCCCGTCTCCGAAGTCAGCGGGAGGCGGGCGAGTGCGCAGTAGCGAGGAAAGGTCATGACGACCGGAGAACCCGCCACCACGCCACCGTTCCCTCCCCCGAGGGTTGTTTGGTGGCGCGAACGGAGAGGTCTCCTGGCTTCGGGCCCGTCACGCGCCTTCCCGGGAAAAAACCCAGTGGCAAAGTGAGTGACGGATGTACATCGCCCGTTACAGTGGCGGGGCCGCGCCGGCATTGCACCGGTCTTCCGAGCGTCCCAGTTCGCTGGTCTGCAAATCAATTGTCCCGCGAAGCTATCGGGCTGCCCTCACGGCGGCAAGTGTGCCTGGAGTTCCTGCTTCAAGTGCGCACGCAGGGCGAGATACTCCTGCCAGGCCTGGGGCGGATGCGCCGCGGCGCCGCCACTGAATGTCTGGTCCAGTGCGGCGATCCGGGTCAACAGTGCGTCGGCTTCGGGCGTGAGCGACGTCGATTGAGCCGCGATCGCGACAACGGGTATCCGGTGCGAAGCGCGCCAGGCCAGCCACAGCGCCACGAGCAGGGCGATGCCGAGTCCGCCTACAAGCGCCGGCAACAGCCAGGCTGGGGTGCCCACGAAATCAAACGCGAGCTCGACTGGCGCGCCGGGAACAACGGCGCCTTTCCAGCGTGAGAAGCGTTTCCCTTCGACCGTCTGCGCTTCGACCGCGACCAGCCCGCCGGTCAATCTCGCAGTGGGCTCCTCGGCCATCACGTTCATCGCCGCAATAGTATCGGTGACCGGAATCGACCATCGGCGAAGCCCGGAGCGAAGCTGGTATTGCACCGTGATCTCGCGCTGGCCGGGAGGAAGCGGCGCACGAATCTGCAGCCCGCCATCGACCAGGAGCAGTGCATCAGCAGCAAAGTCGTTGTCGCCGAGCTGGAAGCCGATGGCGTCGGGTGGCAGGTGGACAACCCACGATGGCGACGAGGTATCCGGGGCCACCCGGGTCAACGGGCCGGGGTTCTCGAGCACGATGAGCTCAAGGACCGCGCGGGTGCCGTCGGCGGCGGGAGTGCTCACCACGATGTGCCGAGCGGCGATGTGCACTGGTGCACGACTCGACGTGTCGGCCACCACGAGCACCATCGGCTCGGGCCTGGCCGGCGCGGTCGGCAGCACGGCGGGTGGCGCGAAATACTCGATCCCGGCCCAGCGGGCAGAGGTCAGGAAAATGGCGCCGCTGTCGGGGTGAAAACGAAACGAAAACGCGCCGTCCTGGCGCGAGAGGGTCGAATCAACCGGTCCCTGGCGGGACGGCATCACCCGGTGCAGCACCACGCGCGCACCGGACACCCCCACGGTGTCGCGTCCCACAATGCGAACGACACGACCGGTGAGGGTCACGTCGGACTGCGGAGGCGCCGCCAGCGCCAGGATGGCGACGACGGCGCCCCACATCACTCAGGTGCCGGCGTCCCAGCTGGCGAGGTAGGTCACCTGCTCCGGCGTGAGCACGTCGAACTTCGCGCCCATGGCCGCCATCTTCAGCGTCGCGATCTCGCCGTCGACAAACGCGGGGAGTTTGTGCACTTCCTTGCCCAGCTTCCCTTCCTGCTTGACGAGGTACTCCGCCGCCAGCGCCTGGTTGGCAAACGACATGTCCATCACCGAGGCGGGATGGCCTTCGGCCGCCGCCAGGTTGATGAGGCGGCCTTCGCCGAGCACGAGGATCCGCTTGCCGGCGACTTCGAACTCCTCGACGAAATCACGCACGTGGCGGCGCACCGTGGCCATCTTCGCGAGCGCCTCGAGATCGAGTTCGACGTTGAAGTGGCCGGAATTGCAGACGATCGCGCCGTCCTTCATCTTCGCGAAATGTTCGCCGCGAATCACGTGCATGTTGCCCGTGAGGGTGCAGAAGAGATCGCCCAGCGGAGCAGCCTGTTCCATCGGCATCACCTCGAAGCCATCCATCTTGGCTTCGAGCGCCGCCACCGGATCGATCTCGGTGACGATCACCGTAGCGCCAGCACCGCGGGCCCGCATCGCGAAGCCGCGACCGCACCAGCCATAGCCGGCGGTCACCACGGTGCTGCCGGCGAGCAGCATGTTGGTGGCACGCACGATCCCGTCGAGGGTCGACTGCCCGGTGCCGTAGCGATTGTCGAACATGTGCTTGGTGCGCGAGTCGTTGACCGCAAGGATCGGGAACTGGAGGATCCCTTCCTTCGCCATCGCCTTGAGGCGGATCACACCGGTGGTGGTCTCCTCGGTGGAGCCCTTCACGCGGGAGACGAGCTCCTTGCGCTCTTCGGGAGAAAGCCCTTCGACCATCTTGCGGATCGGGCCGGCCAGATCGTCGAGGCGCCCGAGCGCGGTCATGTGGAGCGCACTCACCAGGTCGGCACCGTCATCCTGGGTGAGGTCCGGCCCGAAGGCGAGCGCCTGCGCGAGGTGGGTGTAATAGGTCTCGTGATCTTCGCCCTTGATGGCGTAGACGTGGACGCCGTGATCGCGAACCAGGTGAGCCGCGACCTCATCCTGCGTTGACAGCGGATTCGAGGCGCAGAGTGCGATCTCGGCCCCGGCCGCGCGCAGGGTGATCATCAGGTTTGCCGTCTCGGTGGTGACGTGCAGGCAGCACGACAGCTTGCGGCCCGCGAGCGGCTTCTCCTTGGCGAAGCGCACGCGAATCTGGCGCAACACCGGCATCGAGCGTTCGGCCCACTCGGTCCGCCGCTTCCCTTCGTCGGCGAGCGCGATGTCGCGGATGTCGTGCGACGCGTCAATCGAAATACTGGTCATCAGATCCTCATGCCTTCGCGGCAGTCTTGAGGTCGCGCACCTTGTCGGTCCGCTCCCAGGTGAAGCGCTCGACGCGCTTCGGTGCGAGTTCGTGATCTTCGTAGACGCCTTTTTCCCAGGCGCGGCCGAAGTGGCCATAGGCCGCCGTGGCCGAGTAGATCGGCTGGCGCAGTTTCAAGTCGGCGATCAGGCGCGCCGGACGGAGGTCGAAGACTTCCCGGACCGCGCGTTCGAGGGTGACGTCGGGCATCGTTCCGGTCCCGAAGGTGTTGACGTACACCGACACCGGACGTGCGACACCGATGGCATACGCCACTTGCACTTCGCAGCGACGCGCAAGCTTGGCCGCAACGATGTTCTTGGCGACGTGACGCACGGCGTACGCGGCCGAGCGGTCGACCTTTGTGGGATCCTTGCCACTGAAGGCACCGCCGCCGTGGCGGGCCATCCCGCCATAGGTATCGACGATGATCTTGCGACCGGTCAGACCGGCATCGCCCTGCGGACCACCGATCACGAAGCGGCCGGTCGGGTTGACGTGGATCTTCGTCCCGGAGCCGTCGAAGCCGAACTCCTGCAGCACCGGGAGAATCACGTCCTCGGTCATCGCAGCCTTGATGGCACTCGTCGCCAGCGTCTTCTTGCCGATCTTGTCGTCGTGCTGGGTCGAGAGCACCACCGTCCGCACTGCCACCGGACGATCACCCTCGTACTCGACCGAGACCTGGGTCTTGCCATCGGGGCGCAGCCATTCGTGATGCGGCAACCGTGCCCCACCACGGCGCACAGCGGCAAGCCGCTCGGCGAGGCGATGCGAGAGCACGATGGGCAACGGCATGAGTTCATCCGTCTCGTCGGTCGCGTAGCCGAACATCATCCCCTGATCGCCAGCGCCCTGCTCATCGTCGGTCGCGCCATCGACGCCCATCGCGATGTCGGGTGACTGCCGATCGATCGAGGTGAGCACGGCACAGGTGCGATAGTCGAAGCCGAACGACGCGTGGGTATAGCCGATCCGCTGGATCGTCGACCGCACGATATCGGGAATGTTGACGTACGCCTTGGTGGTGATTTCGCCGGCAATCACGGCCATCCCGGTGGTCACCAGCGTTTCGCAGGCAACGCGGGCGGCCGCATCGCGCGCCAGGATCGCATCAAGCACGGCATCCGAAATCTGGTCAGCCACCTTGTCGGGGTGACCTTCCGTGACGGATTCCGAGGTAAAGACGTGCTTGTTAGCCAGTGACATCGCCACTCGCGCGCTGAAAGGTCGTCATCAGGTGAACCGGGGCAAGCTAGCCGCCACTGTGGAGCGCGGCAACGCGTTCGTCGGGTCGACCAACCGCAGGTCGAGGAACCGTCCAAGGGTCTCTCGCAGGATCGCCTTCACCTCAGTCGCAGTGGTTGCCAGCACAGCTGCAGCCGCGGCCTCACGAGCCGCTGCGACAGTCACATGGCGAACCACCCACTTCACCAGCGGGATCGCTGGTGGCCCGATACTGAGGCGATCGTAACCAAGCCCGAGCAGCAGGACGGCGCTGAAGGGGTCCGAGGCCATCTCGCCGCACACCGACGCATGAATGCCAGCCCTGCCGGCCGCCTCGCGTACAACATGCAACTGTCGCACCACTGCGGGGTGCATCGGTTCAAATCGTGTCGCCAGCCGCGCGTTACCACGATCGACGGCCAGGGTGTACTGGGTCAGGTCGTTGCTGCCGACGCTGAGGAAGGCCGCCACCCGGGCGAATTCATCCGCAAGGAGCACAGCGGCCGGTGTCTCGATCATCAGGCCCATCGGCACGTCGCTCGCCGCTCGGACCCCCGCCTGACGCAGCCCCTCGGCCTCCTCGGCGAGCAAGGCTCGCGCCTGAGCGACCTCATCGAGGGAGATCACCATCGGGAGCATGATCGAGATCTCTCGATCTGCCGCGGCTCGGAGAATCGCCCGGAGTTGCGGCCGGAAGATCGCCGGCTCATCGAGACAGACACGCACCGATCGCCAGCCAAGGAAGGGATTGGCCTCGTGGGGTGCATCGAAGGCCGCCGGGAACTTGTCGCCGCCGAGGTCGAAGGTGCGGATCACCACCGGCTCGCCAGAGAACGCAGCGGCAACGCGACGGCAATACTCCATTTGCTCATCTTCGCTGGGCAGGGTCGCCCGCCCGGTGACGAGGAACTCGGTGCGCAGCAAGCCGACTCCCTGGGCGCCATGACGCAGTGCGGGCTCGATCTCTTCCGGGAGGTCGACGTTCCCCTGCAGCATGATGCTGGTGCCATCGGGAGTGATCGCCGGCAGATCGGCGATGCCCTCGAGTTGCATCTCCAGCTTGTGGCGCCGCGACGTCTGGAGCCGGGCGGTTTCGAGCTCCTCCGGTGTCGGGTCGACAATGACCGTGCCCGCGTGACCATCGAGGAGCACGATGGTGCCATCCTCGATTGAGGTCAGCGCACCGGCCACACCCATCACTGCAGGAATGCCAAGCGAGTGCGCGAGGATCGC
>JBDSMX010000090.1:0-4222 GCA_039915645.1 Gemmatimonadales bacterium
GCGGAATGACTTCGCCAGCGCGGATGATCTCGACCCAGTCGCCGATGCGGATCTCCTTCTGGGCGATCTGGTCCTCGTTGTGGAGCGTCGCACTGCTGATGGTCACTCCCCCGAGTTCGACCGGCTCGAGGACGGCCCACGGCGCCAGCGCCCCGGTGCGGCCCACGTTGACCTTGATGTCGAGCAACTTCGTCACGGCGACTTCGGGCGCAAACTTGCGGGCGATAGCCCAGCGTGGCTCGCGATCGGAGATGGTGCCGAGTTCGTCCTGCAGGTCGCGACGATCGACCTTCACTACAACTCCATCGGCGTCGAACGGGAGCGACGGGAGCGCGGCTTCGAGTGTCGCGACCTGTGCAAAGACCTCGCTGAGTGTCGCGCAGCGAGCGTGATGCGGCTCGACCTGGAAACCCCAGGATTCGAGCAGCGCCAGCATCTGGTGGTGGCTTGCCGCGGAGAGCGTTCCTTCGATCGCCTCGACGTGAAAGGCGAAGCTCCGCAGTCGACGGCTCCGCGTCACCGCGGGATCGAGCTGTCGCAGCGCGCCGGCCGCCGCATTCCGCGGGTTGGCAAAAGGCGGCTCGCCATCGGCCTCGCGTTGGGCGTTCATCTTGGTGAAGGCGCGATGGGCGAAGTAGACCTCGCCGCGGACCTCCATCAGCGCGGGCCACCCGCTACCGGAGAGTTGCAACGGGATATCGTCGATGGTGCGCAGGTTCGCGGTGACCTCCTCGCCCACGCTGCCGTTGCCGCGGGTCGCGCCCGTCTGCAGGGCGCCGTCACGGTAGGTCAGGGCAATCGCTGTCCCGTCGATCTTCACCTCGACCGTGTACCCAGCCGTTCGCACCGCCGGGGCGAGCCGGGCATTGCGCTCCTCCCACGCGGTCAGTTCCTCATCCGAAAAGGCGTTCGCGAGCGAGAGCATCGGACGCAGGTGCGTGTGCTTGGTGAGCTGCGACGATGGCGCGCCGCCCACGCGTCGCGTGGGTGAGCTTTCGGCAATCAGCGACGGGTGCTCTGCTTCGAGCGATTGCAGTCGCCGGAAGAGCAGGTCGTATTCCGCGTCGGAAATGGTGGGGTGGTCGAGCTCGTAGTACTCGCGACTCGCCTGGATCAGTTGCTGCCGAAGTCGTTCGGCCTCGGCAGCGATTCCCGGCGGTGTTGCCCATTGGTTCATCGATTCA
The DNA here is from genome assembly GCA_039915645.1 of Gemmatimonadales bacterium. Classification (GTDB taxonomy): domain Bacteria; phylum Gemmatimonadota; class Gemmatimonadetes; order Gemmatimonadales; family GWC2-71-9; genus Palsa-1233. The sequence goes on from JBDSMX010000090.1 coordinate 1,185, forward strand.
GTTTCCCCGCAATGACGGTGCTCAACTCCTGGGCGCGCCGTCGGTAGTTGAGATCCATCGGCTCCACTGGCGACATGCTCATGATCAGATCGACTTCCTGTTTCGCCTCACGCCAGCGCTCCCGGTTGACAAGGACCTCGGCGAGATCGAGATGATGGAACATTCGCCTGGGGTCGAGCTCGACGGCGGTGCGCAGATTGTGCTCGGCCTCGTCCCAGGACGCCCGATTGAAGATATCCGCCCCGAGGAACGTCTTCGCAAAGAACTTCTGCAGCGACGAGAGGCGCATGATCTCGGCGTGCCAGCGGCCGAGCAGGTGGTAGGCGCCATCGTGCTTCGGGTCGAGATCAATGGCATTGCGCGCCTCGCGGTAGATCTCCGCGGCCCGCTTGATCCGGTCGCGCGACCCGAGGGTGAGCGAGGTGCGCCCCACCGCGGTCCCGAGGGCGAAGTGGCCGTCGGCCCCCGAAGGCTTCGCGGTCACGGCCCGTCGTGCGTAGCTTTCGGCCTGGGCATAGAGTGAGTCCCGCGCGGGGCTCTTCTGGTTGTCCGGGGTCTGCTGGCCGATGTTGACCAGGGTCATCGCCAGCCGCCAGTTGGCCTCGTAGCTGTCGGGCTGCTCCTTGACGGCCTGCTCGAGCGCACGGCGGGCGCCGAGGTAGTCGTAGCTGAGCATCGCGGCGGTGCCACGCGCCAGGGCACTTTCCTGGGCGATGGCGGATTCCGGCCCCAGCACAATCAGGGCCGATACCATGATCCACGATGCAATGCGCGATACGCTGGTCATCTTACTTCCCGAAGATCCGGGGCCGCTGCGGCCCGAGGCTGAATGGTCGTCCCACGCCTGATCGAACGCAAGCGAGACGGCGGTACACTCACTGGTGACGAATGGCGCGAGCTCATCCGCCACTACACCACCGGTGATGTCCCCGACTACCAGATGGCCGCGCTTGCCATGGCCGTCTTCTATCGCGGCCTGGCGACGGAAGAACTGGCGGCCCTTACCGATGCCATGCTCGACTCCGGTGATCGCCTCCACTTCACCGGCGAGACGCGACCGCGCATCGACAAGCACTCCACCGGCGGCGTCGGCGACAAGACCTCGCTGCTGCTCGCGCCGATGCTGGCCGCGTGCGGCGTGCTCGTCCCGATGATGTCGGGCCGCGGACTCGGTCACACCGGTGGAACGCTCGACAAGCTCGAGGCGATCCCGGGATTCCGTACCGCGCTCTCGCTGCAGGAGGCGGAGGCTCAGGTTCGGCGAATTGGAGCGGCGATGCTCGGCCAGACCGTCGAGGTCGTTCCTGCCGATCGCAAGCTCTACGCACTGCGCGATGTCACGGCCACGGTCGAGTCGATTCCGCTGATCAGTGCCAGCATCATGTCGAAGAAGCTCGCCGAAGGACTCACCGGGCTGGTCCTCGATGTGAAGATCGGCTCCGGCGCCTTCCTCCCGGAAGAGTCGCGGGCGCTCGAGCTCGCCCGCTCGATGATCTCGCTGGGTGAGGCGCGCGGCTGTCCCACTGTCGTCCTCATCACCGCCATGGATCGTCCGCTCGGCGTGGCCTGCGGCAACGCCATCGAGATTGTTGAATCGATCGAGGGTTTGCGCGGGAACGGACCCGACGACCTGATGGCAGTGACCTTCGCGCTCGGCATCGAGATGCTCCTCCTCTCGAAGCTCGAGACCGAACCCGCCGCCGCACGCGCCCGTCTCGAGAAGAGCATCAGCTCCGGTGCCGCGCTCGACATATTGCGCAAAATGGTCGAAGCGCAGGGAGGTGATCCCGCGGTGGTCGATCATCCGGAGCGTCTGGCGCGGGCGCCGATTCAGCGCGATGTGCTGGCCGAGCGCGATGGCACCGTGACGCAGGTCGAACCGCGCGCCCTGGGTCGGATCATCAGTGAACTGGGTGGTGGCCGGCGTGTCGCAACTGATTCCGTGCTGCCCGATGTCGGACTCGAAGTGTTCGCGAAGCCGGGAACGGTCGTCAGACGTGGAGATCGCCTCGCGGTGGTCCACGCGCGCACCAATGAAGCGGCGGCAACGGCGGCCCAGGGGGTCCTCGCGGCCACCACCATCGGCGATAGTGCCGCACCGATGTTGCCTCTCGTTGCATGGCGCGTCAGCGCAGCCGGTACTGAACCTTACGGAGTGACTCCATGAGCAATCTCATCGCGTTTGCCGTTGTCGGCGCCTTTCTCATCTGGCTCCTCGGCGTCGGCAAGGGCCGACCGGCCGTCGCTCCCGAGGACGATGTCGAAACGCCCATCGACGAGGACGAACTCGAGGCCGCCGAGCGCGAGGTGCGCGAGGATGCCTCCGCCAAGCCGATCGGGGAGGCCCTCGCCGGCGAGGAAGGGAACGATGATGACGACTGGGGGCCTGGGGCGGGGCGGTCGAATCTGCCGGGGATTATCTGAAGGACGATGATGGATGATGGATGATGGAGAACGGATGAAATACCCATCATCCATGCTCCATCATCCATCCTCTTGTTGCTACACGTCCAGCACGCTCACGAACTTCGCATTGGCCTCGATGAAGAGCCGGCGCGGTTCCACGTCGTCGCCCATCAGTTCGTCGAACAACTTCGACGCGGCAACCGCATCCTCGAGGGTGACCCGGAGAATGGTACGGGCATCGGGGTCCATCGTCGTCTTCCAGAGCTGCTCGGGATTCATTTCGCCGAGACCCTTGTAGCGCTGGCTCATCACGTTGCCCTTGGAGCCCTCGAGCCGCTTCGCGAACGCGTCGCGTTCTTCTTCGGTGTAGGCGTAGTACTCCTCGCGCCCCTTCGCGACGCGATAGAGGGGCGGCTGGGCGATGTAGATGTAGCCCGCCTCGACCAGCTCCGGCATCTGCCGGAAGAAAAAGGTCAGCAGCAGCGTCCGGATGTGGGCGCCGTCCACGTCGGCGTCGGTCATCAGGATGATCTTGTGGTAGCGCGCTTCCTCGATCTTGAAATCCTCGCGCACGCCGCAGCCGATCGCCGTGATCATCGCGCGGATTTCCTCGTTGCCGAGGATCTTGTCGA
>JBDSMX010000134.1:0-47559 GCA_039915645.1 Gemmatimonadales bacterium
TCACCGAGGCCGACCTCGTCCTGCTCGACGATGCGCAGCTGCTCACCGATCAGCGCGAATTGCAGAGCGAGCTGCTCCGTCTCATCGATGTGCTGATGGCCGGGGACCGGCAGATCGTGCTGGCGGGAGACCGGCCACCCGAAGAGATCCAGTCACTCGATGAACGCCTGATTCGCCGCTTCTCAGGCGGCCTGGTGATCGACATCGGCGCCCCGGACTACGAGACGCGACTCGCGATTCTCTCGCGCCGCGCCCAGGAGCGGCAGGTCAGCTTCAGCACCGAGGTGCTCTCGGCGGTCGCCGAGCTTCCGATCACGACCGTCCGCGAATTACTCGGCGCCCTCAATCGACTGATCGCGCAGCAGGCAGTCCAGAACTCGCAGTTGAGCGCCGCCGAGGCGCGTCACCTGCTGGCAGGTCTGGGCCACGTCAAGGCGGAGGAGCCGCCGCCAGCGGAGCACGTGACGGCGGACCCCGGCTTCTCGCCTGCGAGCGCGGCTGATGTGCGCACGGAATTGCCGTCCGACTCGATCAATGGTGGCGACGAGTTCTCGGATTTCCTCTCGGATCTTTCGGCGGCGGTCTCGCAACAAGTCGATCGCTGGCGGCAGCGGGTCACCGAGGCATCGCTCCGGTACGTCGGCGAGGGATTCCGCAATACCCGGCTTGAACTCCTGCTCGCTGGCGAGATGGGCAGTGATCCGGAGGTCGCCCTCGAGGAGTTCGAGCGCGACATCGAATCGCTGCGGTCGCTGCAGCGTGAACTCACCGAGTTCGCGCCTTCGCTGCTCGGTGAAGGGGCGTTGCACGACCCTGATCGCCTCGCCGAGGCCGAAGCACTCGTGGCCGAAGCACGCGAAGCGGGCGCGCCGCTGCCTGGGCCGATGGCACGCTATACCCTCGAACTCTTTGGCGAGGGGCCGAGCACCAGATCGGTGGTCGAGGCGATGCGCACCGCCGCCTCGGCCCCGGGACAGCGATACAACCCGCTGGTCATCGTCGGACCCGCCGGAACGGGCAAGACTCACTTGCTCCACGCGTTCGGGCACGCGCTCCGCGCGTCGGGGCTCAGTCGCGTCGCGGTTTTCGATGCCCAGCAGTTCGTCGACGGACTCGTCGCGGCGCTGGGCGATGGCACGATTGCGCGGTGGCGTCAGCGACTTCGACGTGTCGATGCGCTGCTGCTCGATGACGTTGGCGTCTTTGCCGGCAAAGAGCGCAGCCAGGAGGAGCTCTATCTCCTCTACAACTTGCTGCTCGAGTCCGGGCGCCAGATGGCGTTCACGGCGAGCGCACCTCCCGGACAACTCGAAGGTTTCGAGCCGCGGCTCGCGACGCGCCTTGCTGGTGGACTGGTGCTCGAGCTCGGGGCGCCCGATCGCGAGGCCAAGCTGCGCGAAGTCGCCCGGTTGCTCGGCGATGCGGCAGAGGATGGCGATCTGATCGAGTATCTCGCCGCGCGCCCTGCCGCCTCGTTGCGTGATGTGCAGCAACTGCTGCAACGCCTCACCGCAGCCGCCGAGGAACGACACGCCACACTGACGCTTGCGCTTGCACGCACCTTGCTCGAGGGCTCACCGATCGACGGACCTCGGCCACCGCGTCGCGGTAATGGTCTGATGGCACCGGGGAGCGGCGCCGTCCGCTCCCGCGAGAAGATGGTGGAGATCTGGCCGGATATCGCCGAGCGGCTCCTTGAGGAGTGGCGCTGATGGCGATCAAGGGCTCGCTCAAGGAGGCGTCACTCCCCGATGTGGTGCAGTTGCTCTATCTCGGGCGCCGCACGGGCTGTCTCTCGGTCGCCAACGATCGCAATTTCGCGTCGATCTGGATGGACGACGGCTGGATCGTCTTCGCCGGCATGGTCTCGCGTCCTGACCGCCTGGGTGAGCGATTCGTTGCCGCAGGGAAGTTGACGCACGAACAACTGGAATCCGCCGTCGCGACGCAGGCGTCGTTGCCAGGTCATCGCCTCGGTGCCGTCCTGGTGCAATTGAACTACCTCAGCAACGCCGAGCTTGAGGGCGAACTGCGCCGGCAAGTCGAAGAGACGGTCTACACACTGTTCACCTGGGCGAGCGGTACCTTCTCGTTCGAGGCCGGCATCTCGCCGGATGACGCCGAAGGTACCGTGCGGCTCAACCCCGAAGGGTTGCTGCTCGAAGGAGCGCGGCGCGTCGATGAATGGAGCGTGATCGCCAAGAAGATCCCGTCGCTCGATGCGGTGTTCGCCCTTGAGGGTGACGGCGACATCGATCTCAAAGGCGATGCGATCCTCGTCGACATCGAACGTCGCGTCCAGCCGCTGATCGATGGCAATCGCACGGTGCGCGACATCATGGAAGCGACCGGCCTCACCGATTTTGAAGTCTGCCGGGCATTGTTCGGCCTGACGACGGCGGGGCGGTTGCGTCGCGTTGCAACCGCGGCTCCCGTGGTGCCGAGGCAGGGAAACGCTCGACTCGAGGAGCATCGCAATCTCGGTGTTGCCTTCTATCGCACCGGGATGCTCACCGAAGCCGAACGCGAATTCAAGCGCGTTGCCGAGCTCCGCCCCGGCGACGGCGAGCCGTCGTTCCAGCTGGGGTTGATCGCGTTGCGGCAAGCGCGATGGGCCGATGCACTCGACCAGTTCCAGCGCGCCATCGAACGCGCCGGACCACGTCCGGCGTTGTTGCACAACCTTGCGCTCGCGCTCGAGTCCCTCGGTCGTCTTGATGAGGCCGATGCGGCACTCGCCGATGCAGTGCAGCTTGATCGCGAGGATCCGCGACTCTGGACGGGTTGGGGATTGCTCGCGCTCCGACGGAGTGAAGCCTCGAAGGCGCTGGAGCGCTTTGCACGAGCGCGCGATCTCCTCGGCTCGCACAAACCACCGGCGCACTGGTTCTGGGGCTGTGGCTGGGCGCAGGCGCTCTCGGAAGCGTGGCAGGACGCTCTCGCCACCATTCGCGATGGCGTGACGCTCTATCCCGATCACCCGGTACTTCGCACCACTCTCGGCGTGCTGCTCGAAGGCACCGGCGAAGTCGGTGAGGCCGAGGCGCATCTGCGACACGCGCTCGGGGAAGATCCCACCATCCCGCAGATCTCGAAAAACCTCGGCGATCTCCTCTATCGCGCCGGGCGATGGGATGAGGCGGAGGAATCGTACGAACGAGCGGCCAAACTCTCCCCCTCGCTGGGAGATGACCTCTACTTCAAGCTGGGGAATCTGGCGTGTCGCCGCGGTGCCATGGCCACCGCCCGCGGCCACTGGGAGGCGGCGCTCGCCCTCAATCCCGAGCACGCGCTGGTCCGCGCCAACCTGTCCGGCTCCGGCGCGGCATCGTGAGTTCCGATCCGCTCGGAGCCATGCGCGCGGAGTATCAGCGCTTGGGCGCTCGACTCGCCACGCCGATGGCCCCGCCGGAACGCGATGCCATCCGCGCGGCGATCATCTCCCTCTTCAAGGAGGCCGACGGACTGCTCGTCGACGTCACCGCCTTCAAGGAGTCGATCCGGGCACTCGTCGATGGCTTCAAGTCGCTCCCCGTGGATGCGCCCGCAACCGTCCGGTACGATCATATCGGCGCCTCCACGTCGATGGAGCGTGGCTGGAGTGACCTTGCTGGTGCGCGCTGGGTCAACGCAGAGGGGCACTTCCGCGAGGCGGTCGCCCGTGACCCCGGCAGCACCGATGCGCAAGCGTTGCTGGGATGGTCGCTGATGCATCAGCAGCGTCACGATGAAGCGCTGCAGTACTGCCTTCAGGTGCTGATGCGTGAAACGGAGCACGGGCTCGCCCGGGTCGCGCTTGGCGTCATCTGTTTGCGGAAGGGGATCACCGGCGAGGCGATGGAGCATCTCTCCCGGGTTGCGGGACGTCCCGGCGATGCTCGCGCAATTCTGTACGCGAATTACTGGCTCGGCGTCGCCTACATCGAGCGCGAGATGGACACCGATGCGGTCGAACTGTTGCGCCGCGCCGTGACACTCGGACCGAACCTCGCCGAAGGGTGGGCTGATCTGGGGCGGGCGCTCTGGTTCCGAGGTGAGCCAGATGCGGCTCGAGAAGCCTGGGCGACGGGTGCGGCAGTTCGGCATTCGCCCTTCTCGGAGCGAAGTGGCACCCTGCTGGAGGTCACCAAGGCCGGAGGGGTGCCACCACGTTCCGCCTTTCGCTGAACCTGCTGCTGGCTCTTCAGGGCCAGGTGGCCCCGGTTCCCGGGCCGCCGATGCCGGAGCTGCGGATCGAAGTCGGGGACGTCACCGTACTGGTAGACCGGAAGCACGCCGCCCTCGGGACCGAACTGGGTGAGGCCGCCGGGAGAGTGCGCGACTGGTTCGGCCTCGGCCGGCTCGACCTGGGCGAGCTCGTGCTGGTGGTGGTATCGGACACCGGGGCGTTCCGCGGTTGGTCGCGGGGCCGGGTTCCGGCATGGGGAGCCGGGCTGACCCTCCCCGGAAGTCGTCTGGTCGTGGTTCGGGTCGATGCGGGTGACCCGCTGGGGACGCTCTGGCACGAACTGGCGCACGTGGCGTTGCATCAGCAGGTCCGGGGCAGGGTCCCGCTCTGGTTCGACGAGGGATATGCCGTGCTGGCCGCAGGGGAGTATGGCCGCCTTGCCGGCCTCCAGCTAAACCTCTCGGTGGCATCGGGACGGGTCCCGACCCTCCGAGCGCTGGACGGGGCGCTCCGGGGGAGCAGTGGCGACGCTGAGGAAGGGTACGCGCTGGCTGGGTCCGCGGTGTCCTACCTCGCCCGTCGGCACCCGAGCGGGTCGCTGGTCCCGCTGATGGATCGGCTCAAGGCCGGCGTCCCCTTCGACGAGGCGGTCCTGGCGACTACGGGGCTGAACGAGGACCGCTTTGACGAGGCGTGGCACCGCGAGGTCCGGAAGCGCTACAACTGGCTGATCTGGCTTGCCACCGGCGGTGCCTGGCTGATTGTGACATTGTTGCTGGGATGGGCGGCAGCGTGGCGGCGACACCGGGATGCGCCGCGTCGCGCTGCCCTGAATGAAGGGTGGGTCATCGAGGAGCCAGATAACGAGGAGATTACAACTGCCGAACAACCGTCCAATCGGCTTGACCGAGCGGACTATGGCGGCTAGCCTCCTCAGCTTATGCCATCTACCGACCAGGTCTCCGTGACGCCTTCGACGCTCTTCACGCGCCGCAATCTGCTCCTCATCGCCGTGGCGCTGGCGAGTATCGGGGCAGGGTACGCCGTCCTCGTTAGTGGGTCGCCTGGAGCGGCCGCCGTGCTGCTGGTCGCTGGGTATTGCGTCCTCTTTCCGCTGGCTTTGCTCGCCTGACAGCGAATCGGGGCGAATAGCTCAGCTGGTTAGAGCGCCTGCCTTACACGCAGGATGTCGGGGGTTCGAATCCCTCTTCGCCCATCCGCAACGTGTTGACAGCGTGGGCCGCACCCGTCTTATAGTCTGAACCTCACGGAGGTAGCTGGGATGTTCCAACAGGTGTCGTCGCTTGTCTTCCTTGCCGTCCTGACCACGGCCACGCCCGCCCCTGCGATGCAAATTCGCGGGACGATCAATGGTGGCCGGCCGCCCGCGCCCAAGACGCTGGTCATGATTGCCAATCCGTACGCCGCGTCGCCGCAGGATTCGGCGGTGTCGGTGGCGATCGGTACCGCAGCGCGCGATCGGCTGGACAAGACCGTTGGCACGGACTATCGGATCATCACCCGCAAAGAGATGAACGATGCGCTGATGACGTACGGATACGGCACGGACGCTGTCCTGACGCCACTCTCCGCGGGACAGCTGGCCCGTAATCTGGGTGCGCGCTACTACGTCACCGCCAGCTTGGCCAAGACCGCCGGCGGAATCTCGATCACCGCCCGGATGATCGGATCGAACGTCGATGTCGGGCAGGTCGTCAGCGTGACTGGTGCCCCAGGCGCCGACGTCGGCAACAAGCTCGGCGACGCACTGACGGTGGTGATCAAGGCGATTGCCGACGCGAAGAGCTGCAGCGACCTCGCCGCCACCAAGCCGGACAAGGCGATCGAGTCGGCCAACAAGGCGCTCAAGAGCGTGCCGAACTTCGGCCTGGCCGAGTGGTGCCTCGCCGAGATGGCGCTGAAGAAGGATTCGGTCGGTGCCGAGGCGATCACGCACCTTGGCAACGCGGTGAAGGGCGATCCGCTCTCGCTGGTTGCGATGGACCAGATGGCGCAGATCTACCAGAAGAAGTCCGACAGCGTCAAGGTGATCGAGACCTACCAGTCGATGCTGCGCGCGGCACCGACCAACAAGCCGCTGCTCGAGACGGCGTTCAAGCTCTTCCTGCGCTACGGCAAGCCGGAATCGGCGATGGCCGTGGCCGAAGAAGGAATCAAGCAGGATCCCGCGAACCCGGACTGGTACGACCTCAAGAGCAACGTCTGTTTCGCGAAAGAGGACTACGGCTGCGCCATCACCGTCCTCGAGCAGATGTTCGCGGCGGACAGCACCCGGGCGGACACCCTCTTCTACAACAAGATCGTGTACGCGGCGATGATGAAGCCGGACACTGCCAAGTATGTGCTCTGGGGTGTGAAGGCGACGAAACGGTTCCCGGACAACGCCGGATTGCTTGAGGAAGCCGGCAAGGCCTACGCGATGGCCGGGCAGACCGATTCGGCTATCGCGTTGACCAAGCGCCTGGTGGCGATCGATCCGACCAAGACCAGCTCGGTCCTTGGGGTGGTGCAGCAACTGCTGAATTCCGGCAAGTACCGCGAAGCGCTCCCCTTCGCTGCCAACATCAAGCAAAATGGAGATGAGGAGGCGAAGAACAACTACGCCGGACTCGTTTTCCAATCGATGCAGAAGGTTGTGGCCGTGAAGCCGCTTGACACCGGCCTGCTCGCCGAAATGGCGGAGTCCGTACTGTCGGTGGGACCAACGAATCCCGACGTGCTGCTCTTCACGAATTATTTCTACGCGATCGGCCTCCAGCCACAGCTGAGCGAGCTGGCGACGACGTCACGGGCGCAGAAGTCGTGTGAGCTTGCCAAGAAGGAGCAGGAGCTTCTGACCAAGCTCGAGCCAGCGGTGACCATCGCATCGGGTAGTACCAACGCTGCCATCGCGGACTATGCCAAGAAGCTTCTGGCCTCGGTTCTGTCAGAAAAGCCGGCCGTGACCCAGATGATTGGCTCTTTCTGCAAGTAACACTTCCCCCGACGGGGCGGCTTCTATATATTCGGCGGCTGTCCTTGAGGGGCTGTAGCTCAGTTGGTTAGAGTGCCGCACTGTCACTGCGGAGGTCGCGGGTTCGAGCCCCGTCAGCCCCGTCCCGCTCGCCACCCCGTCCGTTTTACGGACGGGGTGGTTTGTTTTCCGGAACCCTCATGACCAATCCGCTCCTCCACGTCCCCGTCCTCCTCGAACCGATCCGGGCTCGCGCCCTCGGTTCCGAGCGTGTGGTCGACGCCACTCTGGGCCATGGCGGCCATGCCGGGGCCTTCCTGGCCGACGGCGCTCAGGTGCTCGGCATCGACCGCGACCCCGACGCCATCGCCACCGCCCGGGCCCGGCTGGGGGAGACGGGGATCGAGTATCTCCAGGCCGCCTATGCCTCCCCGGAGGCGCTTGCGGCCGTCGCCCGCTTCCGGCCCGGCTTCATCCTCCTTGATCTGGGCGTCTCCTCCCGGCAACTCGACGCGGCCGATCGCGGCTTCACCTTCCGGGCCGGGGCGCCGCTCGACATGCGGATGGGGCCGGATGCCGCCACCGCGGCCGAGTGGCTTGCCGAGACCGAGGAGGGGGAGCTGGCGGATGTCTTCTACCAGTACGGCGATGAACCCCGGTCGCGACGACTCGCGGCCGAGATCGTCCGCCGTCGGGGGAACGCGCCCTTCCTCATCAGCGACGACCTGGTCAATGCGATCCGGGGGGCGCTCGGTCCGAAGTCGGGGCCGCCCGACTTTGCCCGGATCTTCCAGGCGGTCCGGATAGCGGTCAACGAAGAACTCACCGGACTGGAGGAGGCGCTCCCCGCCTTTCGGGATGCCCTGGTGCCGGGGGGTACCCTCGCCGTGATCAGTTATCATTCGGGCGAAGACCGATTGGTGAAGGGAGCGTTTCGTGATTGGGGTTCGGGATGTGTCTGCCCCCCCGGGTTGCCACAGTGCATCTGCGGTCGCGAGCCGCAGGGGCGAGCCGAACCTCGCAAGGCGATCGTTCCCGATCAGGCAGAACTGATCGCCAACGTACGTTCTCGCAGTGCCAAGCTCCGCTTCTTCCGGATCAATGATGCAGGTTAGGGGACGCCACCTGGTGCTCGCCTGGACGGCAGTGTTCCTCACTGTCGCCGGTATCATCGTGTCACGCGACCGGCGCGCCTTTGCGTTGCAGGCGCGTCTGCGCACGCTCGACGATCACGTCAGCGCGCTCATCTCCGATCGCGACCGGCTGGCGGCAACCATCGCGCGCCTCTCGACACAGGAGCAGCTGCAACCTCGCGCCGAGGCGATGGGGCTGCGCATCGCTTCCGATTCCGAAATGGTGGCGCTTCCCGTGTCACCGGCGCACTGATGGCGAAGCCCGCTGCGCGGATCGTCGTGCTTCAGGTCCTGCTCGCGCTGGGTGGCGCGGCGGTGCTCTGGAAATCATTCCGGTTGCAGGTGGTCGAACACGCCACGTGGAAAGCGCGCGCCGAGAAATACCGCTACAAGACTTCGCCGGTGCCAGCCCCGCGCGGACGCATCTACGATCGCAACGGGGTACCGCTCGCGGTGACCGACGAAGGGTATCGCATCGCCGTGGCGCAGAACCAGCTGGTCGATACCGCCAAGGTGATGGCGCTCCTGGTGACGAAGCTCGGCATTCCGCGTGAACTGGTGGTGAAGGAGTTCAGCGACAACGACGCCTTCTTCAACACGCTTTACTCGGCGAGTGAGGTCGAGCCGATCCGGCGGATCAAAGGCGTCTACCTGATCCCAGTGCGTGAGCGCACCTATCCTGTCAAATCGCTCGCGACCCGGCTCCTCGGTCGCCTCGACGATCAGGGACGTCCCTCAGGCGGTGTCGAGCGGATGCTTGATTCGCTGCTCGAGGGCACTCCAGGTGAGGCGCGCTACCAGCTCGACACCCGCGGTCGTGCGGTCGAAGCGCCGGACTCGCGGCTCAAGGAACCGAAGCCGGGGAAGGACGTCTACCTCACCATCGACCGCAACGTGCAGGCGATCGCGGAGGGAGCGCTACGGCGCACCGTCGAGACCAGTCAGGCGCGCGGGGGCGATGTCGTGATCCTTGACCTTCGGACGGGCGAGCTGATCGCAATTGCCTCGTTGCGGAGCGATCCGGTGACGCACGAGGTCGGCCCCACTGCCTCCGCAATCGTGGAGCCGTTCGAGCCGGGCTCTACCTCAAAGATCTTCACAGCGGGAGCCGTGCTGCGCTTCCACGGTGACACGGCGCCGGTTCCGGGGATGGGCGGGATCTGGAAGATGCCGGTGAGTGGCAGGAGCACGCGCACGATCGAGGACGAGCACAAGACGACCGAGCTCCTCTCCCTCGGCCAGACCATCAAGTTCTCCAGCAACATCGCGATCTCGCAATTTTCACGGCGCATCAGCGGTGAAGATCAGTACCGCGCGATTCGCGATTTCGGTTTCGGCACCGTTCCCGGGATCGGTTTCCCGGGTGAATCGCCCGGTGGCATCGCCCTGCCGGCCACCCGCGCGAACATGGCATTCACGCAGCCGTCCTGGGCACAGGGCTACGAGTGGACCACCACAGCGCTGCAGATGGCCTCGGGATACGGCGCGATCGCGAACAACGGCGTGCTCCTCGCCCCGCAGTTGCTGCGCGAGGTGCGTGATGGCAGCACTGGCCGGGTCATCTATCGGGCCCGGCCACAGGTGCTTCGCCAGGCCGTGGCCCCGGAGATTTCGCGGCGACTGCGCGACTACCTCCGACTGGCCACCGATAGCGGTGGCACCGGGACGCGGGCCCAGCTCGACGTCTACTCGGTCATCGGCAAGACCGGCACGGCGAAGATGGCGCCCTATGGTCCCGGAAATTACCGCGCATCATTCGCCGGCATCTTCCCGGGCGACGATCCTCAGTGGGTCGTCTATGTCATGATCGATCACCCGACCGCGGGATCGCACTTCGGCGGGTTCGTCGCGGCTCCGGCGGTGCGTTCGATGCTGCTGCAGGCATTGGCGGCGTCATCCTCGCCACTTGATCGCAGCCGGATCACGGCCGAAGCAGCCGCGACATTGCCGGCGTCGCCGGCTGCGGATTTTCCTGCGGCGGTTCCGATCGAACGGGTCCGGCTGCCGCTGCAGTCGGCGCGACAGCCCGCTTCGGTCGCGCCCGTGGTGATACCGACGCTCGCCGGGACCTCTGCGCGCGAGGCAGCCTTTGCGCTCCACCGACTGGGACTCGAAGTCCGCTTGACCGGTCGCGGCCGGGTTCGCTCCTCCATTCCTGCAGCGGGCGATTCATTGGCTCGCGGCGAAACCGTCACCGTATACGCCGACTCCACTCGATGACCCTGCAGCAACTCGTCAGCATGCTCCGCCGACACGACCTGGTGGTCGAAGCACCAGATACCGACGTTTCGCTCGACGCTATCGCGGTCGATTCACGCCTGGTGAAGCCGGGGACACTCTTCATCGCGGTGCGCGGCTCGGTCGTCGATGGCCACACCTACATCGCGAAGGCCCTCGCGAGCGGCGCCGTGGCCGTAGTGGCAGAGCAGGGAGTGGCGCTCAACGTGCCGCTGGTGATCGTGCGTGACGGGCAACGCGCGGCGCGGCTGCTCGCCGAAGCGTGGTATGGCTCACCGTCGGAGGCGATGCAGTTGGTCGGCGTCACCGGAACCAATGGGAAAACCACAACCACAGCGTTGATGCGCCACCTGCTCAATGACCGCCACGACTCGGGCAGCATCGGAACCCTCGGCGCGTTCGATGCCGATGGACGATCGGTGCCCTCGACGGCTGGCTCGTTGACGACCCCCGGCCCGCTCGATCTGCAGGCGACCCTCCGGGCGCTCGTCGATGCCGGTGTGCGGCGGGTGACGATGGAGACGTCGTCGCATGCGCTCGATCAGGGGCGGCTCGATGGCCTCGCGTTCGCGGCCGGCATCTTCACCAACCTGACCCGTGATCACCTCGACTATCACGTGACGATGGAGCAATACCTCGCCGCCAAGCGCCGCCTCGCCGATCTCGTGACCAGTGACGGCGTGCTGTCGGTGAATGCCGATGATCCGGCGTGGCAGGGACTTCACTCCGACAAGCGCACGATCACCTGGGGCCTCGCTCCCGATGCCGCGCTCCGCGTCGAGGATGTGATGTCGGTGGCGGCGGGGAGCCGCTTCACCCTCTCGGGTCGATTTGGAAATGCGGAGGTGTCGATCCCGTTCCCGGGCGACTTCAATGTTGCCAATGCCGCCGGAGCCGCTGCGGCAGCGCTCGGGCTCGGTATTCCTCTCGCCACCGTGGTGGACCGGCTCGGCTCCGCGCCGCAGGTCCCGGGCCGAATGGAAAAGATCGTCGATGCACCATTCCATGTGCTTCGTGACTATGCCCATACCCCGGATGCGCTCGAGCGTGCCCTTGCGACGCTCCGTCCGCTGACTCCGCGCCGCCTGATCGTGGTGTTCGGTTGCGGCGGCGATCGCGACAAGGGGAAGCGACCGATCATGGGCAAGATTGCTGCAGCCGGTTCCGACCATGCGATCGTGACCTCGGACAATCCCCGCACCGAAGACCCCGATCTCATCATCGATGACATTGTCGCCGGGATGCCGAAGTCAGGGTGGGAACGTGAAAGCGATCGCTATGTGGCAATTGCCCAGGCGGTGGGGCAGGCGGGGCCGGGCGATGCGGTGCTGCTGGCCGGGAAGGGCCACGAGACCTACCAGGTGGTCGGTACGGAATACCTGCCGTTCGACGAGCGCGACATCGTCCTGGGGTTGCTCGGCCGATGAGCGCCCGCTTCACCGATGCCTGGGTGCGCGCGGCGCTGCACCTCGAGGGAACCGCAACGGCGGGGTACGGCGCCGTGGTCACCGATACCCGCGAAACGGTGCCGGGCTCACTCTTCGTTGCGCTTCGTGGTGCGCAGTTCGATGCCCACAACTTCCTCGAGCAGGCGCGGGATGCCGGCGCGACAGGTGCGGTGGTGCTCGAGGGAACTCCGCCGGTGTCCGGCCTGGTGCTCTATCCGGTGGTCGACACCCTCAGGGCGCTGGGTGATCTCGCCACCGCAGTGCGTGCGGAGATGAAGGGTCCGGTGATCGGCATCACCGGCCAGAACGGCAAGACCTCCACCAAGGAGATGGTCGCCGCCGTGCTCGCCACCAAGTGGCGAACCCACAAGACTCGCGCCAACCTCAACAATCTCATCGGCGTGCCGCGCACGATTCTGGAAGCCCCGGTCGATACCGAGGCACTGGTGGTCGAGGCGGGCGCGAATCTTCCGGGTGAGATCGCTCGCTATCGTGAGATCATCGCGCCCGATATCGCCCTGGTGACCAATGCTGGCGCCGGGCACCTTGAGGGCTTCGGCACCGTGGCTGGCGTCGTCCGCGAGAAGCTCAGCCTCACTCGCGACGTCCCGCTCGCGATTGTGGGAACAACGCCGCCGGACCTTGCCCCGGGCGCTCGTGAGCGTGGGGCGCAACGGGTGGTGACTGCGGGACTCGTCGACGCTGAGATTCAGCCGACCAGCGTGGTCATGACCGCCGACGGACGCCCGAAGGTCTCGATCGATGGCCGGACCTTCACGCTGGCCGCTCGCGGTCGCCATCAGGCGGGAAACGCGATGTTCGCATGGGGCGTCGCGCGGGAGCTGGGGCTCGACCTCGACGCCGCCAGCCGGGCGCTTGAAGCATTCACGGTCCCTGGTGGCCGAGGTGAGCTGACGCAGGTCGGGGCGCTCACCCTGCTCAACGACAGTTACAATGCCAACCCGCAGTCCTTTGCGACGGCGATGGCACTGGCGCACGACCTGCGGGCCGGGCGGCGACTCGTCTTCGTTGCGGGCACCATGCGGGAACTCGGCGTTGACTCGGATCAGCTTCATCGTGCAGTCGCTTCCGCGCTCGCCGCGCTCAAGCCGGATGTGCTCGCCCTCGTCGGCGACTTCGTTCCGGCGTTCGCCGCCCACCGCGCAGCCTTTGGCGGCAACTTGCTGGAAGCCCCGGATGCCGAATCGATGGGGCCGCTCCTCGCGGCGGAACTGCGGGGCGACGAACTGGTGGTCTTGAAGGGTTCGCGGGGGGTCACCCTCGAACGTATTCTTCCCGCGATCCTCCCCCGCGCCGCTACGACGACCTGAGGCCAGATGCTCTACCATCTTCTCGCGCCCCTCGGCAAGTCGAACCTGCTGTTCAACCTCTTCAATTACATCTCCTTCCGGGCCGCCGGCGCGATGGTTACGGCATTGCTGATCGCCTTCGTGGTCGGACCAGGGATCATCGCGAAGTTGCGCGAGCTCAAGGTCGGCCAGGTGATTCGCGCGGAAGGGCCGGCAACACACCAGATCAAGCGCGGCACCCCGACGATGGGGGGTCTGATCATCATCGCCGCGACCGTGATCCCGACGCTGCTCTGGGCACCACTCACCAATCGGTTCGTGCTGGTCACCGTCATCGCGATGCTCTGGTGCGGCGCCATCGGATTCATCGATGACTACCTCAAGGTGGTCGAAGGACGACCGCGCGGTCTGGTCGCGAAGTGGAAGCTGGTGGGGCAGGTCTCGTTCGGGATCACGCTGGGTGTGATGCTGGTGGAATTTCCCATTGTCCCGCCCGCGACGATTCCTGCGGCAGCGACGACGGTGCCGTTCTTCAAGTATCTCCTGGTGACCTTCGCGCCCTGGCTCTACGTGCTCTTCGTGACCGGCGTCGTCACTGGCTTCTCCAACGCCGTCAACCTCACCGACGGCCTCGACGGGCTGGCGACGGGGTTGTCGATGACCGCTGCCGGCGCCTTCGCGTTCTTTGCCTACGTCCTCGGCCGCATCGACACCACCGGGTACCTGAACCTCTTCTACCTGCCGGGATCGGGCGAACTCGCCGTCTTCTGTGCCGCACTGATGGGTGCCTGCCTCGGCTTTCTCTGGTTCAACGCGCACCCGGCCAAAGTGTTCATGGGCGACACCGGCTCGCTCGCCCTCGGTGGTGCATTCGGGACGATGGCGATCCTGCTCAAGTCGGAGTTCCTGCTGATCATCATCGGAGGGGTGTTCGTCGCCGAGGCGGTGTCGGTGATGGTGCAGACCTCTGTCTTCAAGTACTTCAAGCACTCGCGGGGCCGGGAATACGCCGACTCACACCGGGTGTTCCGGATGGCGCCATTGCACCATCATTTCGAGAAGCTGGGATGGGCCGAAACGACGGTGGTGGTCCGCTTCTGGATCCTCGGGATCTTCTGCGCGCTGGCGGCGCTCGCCACCCTCAAGCTGCGATGACCCGGATTGCGGTGTGGCAACACGATTCGCGCGAGGTTGCCGTGGCTGGCCTGGGCCGGAGCGGGGCAGCTGCGGTTGCACTGCTCGAATCGCGGGGGATTGCGGTCTATCCCTCGGATGCGGCGCAGACGGGACATGACCTCGCCCGAATTGCGCGCGCCCAGGCGTTGATTCTCTCGCCCGGCATTCCCCCGGAAGCCGAAGTGGTGCGCACTGCGGTGGCGGCCGGTGTGCCGGTGCTGGCTGAGGCGCAGCTCGGGCTCGACGCGCTCGCCGGGATCCCGTACGTGGCGATCACCGGCACCAATGGCAAGACCACCACCACGGCATTGCTCGATCAGATCTTCCGGAGCGCAGGGCGGGGAAGTGTGGCCGCCGGGAACATCGGCCTCGCCCTGTCGGCCGTGGCGCTGCAGGAGCCGCGTCCCGAGTGGCTGGCGGTGGAATTGTCGTCGTTCCAACTGCACGACATGCCAGACCTGGCACCGAACGTCGGCATCCTCACCAACCTCGCGCCCGACCATCTCGACCGCTATCCCTCGATCGCTGCGTACTTCCTCGACAAAGCCCGGCTCTTCACGAATGCGTCGCCATCGTCGATCTGGGTGAGCAATCTCGATGATCCGGATTCGCGAGTGATGATCGCCGGTGTGCAGGGGCGGCATCTTGCTTTCACCACCCGGAAGGGTGCCAGCGCCGATGCCTGGTTTGATCACGACGCGCAACAACTGATGCTCGCGGGTCGACCGCTGTTGCTTCGCGGCGACTTGCCACTGCTCGGTGATCACAACGTGGCCAACGCGCTTGCCGCTTCACTCGCGGCGCATGCGACTGGCGTCAGTCACGAGGCAATCGCGGCGGGTCTGCACGCCTTCCACGCGCTCAAGAATCGGGTGGAGCCGGTGCGCGAGGTGAACGGCGTCCTCTGGATCAATGACTCGAAGGCGACCAACATCGCCTCCACGATGGTGGCCTTGCAGGCGATGACGCGCCCCTATGTGCTGCTTCTCGGCGGCCGTCACAAGGGCGAGCCGTACACCGGTCTCCTGCCGGCGCTTGCACCGCATTGCGTCGCAGTGGTGGCCTACGGCGAAGCGGGTGACCTCGTCGAAGCAGATCTCGCAGGAAAGCTTCGAGTCGTGCGCGCCGGGACCTTCGAGGAAGTCGTCGCCGCCGCGGGGCGGCTCGCGCCCGTAGGCGGTGCGGTGCTGCTCTCCCCGGCCTGTTCGAGCTACGACATGTTCAAGAACTATGAAGAGCGGGGCGCCATCTTCCGCCAGCTTGTCGAGGCGATGTGAGCACGCCATCGGTCCGGCACCCTGGTGAATTCCGGTGGGAAACCCGTCTCCTCGCCGTGGTGACGCTCACGCTGACGGGTTTCGGCGTCGCCAACTGTCTCGCCGCGGGCACCTACCTCGCCACTTCCTACCGTGAGGCCACGCAGCAGGCGCTCGCCGCGCTCGTGGGTGGGGTGATCTTCATCATCGCGGCTTACACCGACTACCAGCTCTGGCGTCGCCTCGCCAAACCGCTGCTCTATGCCACCATTGCCGGGCTCATCGTACTCGCGATTCCCGCAGTGATCTGGCGGAAGCGACTCGCGCCTGGATTCATCGAGGCGATCGTTCCGCTCAAGCTCGGTGCGCGCCGTTGGCTCCGGCTCGGCATTCAGCTGCAAATTTCGGAGATCGCGCGCTTCACGCTCGCCGCGTGGGTGTCGATGCGGCTCGCCGAGATGGGCACCAAGGTCCGCAGTCTGCAGGAAGGCTTCCTGCCGATCGTTGGTGTCATCGCGGCCACGGCTGGTCTGGTCCTTGTCGAGCCCTCGGTCACGATGGCGGTCGTGCTCACGGCAACCTGCATTGCAATCGTCTTCACGGCAGGTGCCCGGATCCCGCATCTCCTCGCTCCAGTTGCGGTAGGATTTGCGGGACTCGCCGCGATCATGTTGATCGATCCGGTGCGCGCCAAGCGACTGCTCGCATTCTCCGAGCCGTGCGCTGCGATCGACCAGGTCTGCAATTCCCTGATCGGGATCGGCAGTGGCGGAATCACGGGACTTGGCTTCGGCCGTGGAAGTGCCAAGCTGGGCCATCTGCCATTCAGCTACTCCGACTTCCTCTTCTCGGTCGTGGCCGAAGAGTGGGGCTTCGTCGGCGTGATCTTCGTGGGAATCTGCTTCGGCCTCTTCTGCTGGATGGGCTTCCGGATTGCGAAGACGGCGCGTGATCCCTTCGGAACTTTTCTCGCCTCGGGCATCACCCTCGGCATCGGTGTCTCCGCCTTCATGCACGCGGCGGTCGTCACCAACCTGATGCCGGCCACCGGATTGACACTGCCGTTCATGTCGGCAGGACGCGTCTCGCTGATCCTCTGTCTCTTCTCGGCCGGCGTGCTGGTGAGCATCGGACGGCGGCGCGGTCGACCGGCCCGCGAGAAATGACCACGGTGCTCTTTGCCGGGGGCGGGACTGGTGGCCACCTGATGCCAGCGCTCGCGATTGCCGCAGAGGTCGGCCGACTGGAACCCTCGTGGCGCCTGGTCTTTGCCGGCGCGACTCGCGGCATCGAGGCCACGGTCCTCCCCGAACGCGGCCTGCCGCATCGCCTGTTGCCGCTTGAGCCGTTCTACCGGCGTCAGTGGTGGCGCAATGCGCGCTGGCTTATTCAGGGGCCGCGACTCGTCACGGCAGTACGAGGGTTGCTGCGCGCCGAGCAGCCTGCCGCCGTGATCGGGACGGGTGGCTACGTCAGCGGCCCGGTGGTGTGGGCTGCGGCGCGGCGGGGGATTCCGACAGGAATTCTTGAACTCGATGTGCAGCCTGGTCTGGCTACACGCATGCTGTCGAGTCGCGTGCGCGAGATCTGGACGGCGACCCCTGAGACAATCGAGGCACTCCCTTCGGCGGTGCGTCCGCTGGCGCACGTGACCGGTGCGCCGATCGTGCCGCCCGACGCGACGCGTCGCAGCGCCGCGATGGAGCGATTCGGACTCTCGCCGGATCGGCCCGTGCTGGTCGTGACCGGTGGCAGTCAGGGGTCGCTCGCGATCAATCGCCTGGTGGCGAGCTGGCTCGGGGCTGGAGGTGCGGCCGGAGCGCAGGTGATCTGGGCGACCGGCCGAGCGACGTACGAGGAGTTTGCAGGCCTCCACAACCCACCGCGTGTCTCGGTGACACCCTTTCTCGAGCCGATGGCCGACGCCTGGGCGGTGGCTGACCTGTGCGTCGCGCGCGCAGGCATGATGACGATTGCGGAGCTCTGTGCCTGGGGCATTCCTTCGGTGTTGATTCCACTCCCGACCGCAGCAGCAGACCATCAGAGCCGGAACGCCAACGCGCTGGTGCGCGCCGGGGCGGCGGTCCTGCTGCGCCAGGGCGGCCTCACATCGCACCTCCTCGGTGATACCCTCGACGGACTGCTCGGCGATCCCCAGCGCAGAGTCGCCATTGCCACCGCGGCGAGATCGCGCGGCATGCCCGAGGCCGCCGCTGCCATCGCCCAGCGCGTGGTCCAACTCGCGACGCAGGGATAGCCGCACCACACTCGCAGCCTTTCGGAGCGCACCAGCATGCCGAACTCCCGTCGTTCCTTTCTTGCCAGCAGTGGTTCGGCCTTCCTCGCAATCGGGGGGCTCCCGCGCATCCGCTTCGGCCGCGCCACCTGGGACATCGTGATTCGCGGCGGCACGGTGTACGACGGGCTCGGCCGTCCGGGTGTGGTTCGTGATGTCGCGATCCTGAATGGACGCATCGCCCGCATCGCGGCCCGGATCCCCGAAAAAGGTGCCCAGGAGTTCGCGGCCCGCGATCTTGCCGTGGCGCCGGGGTTCATCGACATCCACTCCCACGGTGATGGCTCGCTGGAGCAGGATCCACGGGCCGAATCACTCATCCGTCAGGGGATCACGACGATCGTCGCCGGACAGGATGGTGACTCGCGTGCCGTGGGCATCGACGATAGATCCTTCACGTCGATGTTCGCCGCGATCGACAAGGGCAAGCCAAGCGTCAACGTCGCCGCGATGATCGGGCTCGGCTCGGTTCGTGGCAAGGTCGTCGGCGCCAGCGATCGCCCTGCCACGGCGAGCGAGCTTGCCGAGATGACGGCGATGGTCGAACGCGCGCTGGTCGAGGGTGCCTGCGGGGCTTCGAGCGGTCTCGAATACACCCCCGGCGCCTTCGCGTCTCGAGAGGAACTGATCGCGCTCTGCCGCCCGCTCGCGCGCCGCGAGCTGCCATACGCCACGCACATGCGCAATGAGGACGATCGTCTCCTCGAAGCCATCGAAGAAGCCATCGCGGTGGCCCAGGGCGCTGGCTGCCCGTTGCAGATCTCCCACCTCAAGACACAGGGGCCTGCGAACTGGCCCAAACTGGATGGCGCCTTCGCGCGGATTGAGGCGGCGCACGGTGGCGGACTCGACGTTGCCTTCGATCGCTATCCCTATCTCGCCTACCAGACCGGACTCACCAATCTCTTTCCGGTCTGGAGTCGCGACGGCGGCACTGATGCGTTCTTCGGCCGACTCGCCGACAGTGCGGTTGCGCCGCGAGTGCGACAGGAAACGCTGGCCAAGGTGGCGCTGATCGGCGGCTGGGAGAACGTGATGGTGACCGGAGTGCGCGCTCCAGAGGACAGTGTTGTCGTGGGGAAGCGGCTCGGTAGCGCCGCGCAGCAACTCGGCATCGACCCGTACCAGTTGGCGATGGATCTGTTGCGTCGCAGTCGGGGCAATGTCGGCATGGTTGGCTTCGCGATGAGCGAAGACAATCTCGAACGAATCCTCGCGCATCCGCTGGGGATGGTTTGCAGCGACGGCGGTGCAGTGGCTATTGATGGGCCGACCCGCCGCGGTTCGCCACACCCGCGTTCGCTGGGGACATTCCCGCGTGTGCTCGGGCGGTATGTGCGGGAGCGCAAGGTGCTCACTCTCGAACAGGCGATCCACAAGATGACGGCCCAGCCCGCGGCTCGGGTGCATCTCGCGGGGCGTGGTCAGCTGGTGATAGGCGCTGCGGCGGACGTTGCGATCTTCGATCCCGCCACTGTGAACGACGCCGCAACCTTCGAGGCGCCATTCCAGTATCCGGTGGGAATCAACACGGTGATCGTCAACGGCGCGGTCGCGTTGCACTCCGGCGAGCGTGTCGGCACTGGCGTGGGCAGATCGCTGCGGCCTGTGGCACAGTCACGCCGCGGCTGATTCAGCGGACAACGATCGCGCGCGGCTCGAGGCGAAGCCGGATGCCGTCGACCATGGCGCCATCGGGGTTCGCCGCGACCTTGATCGGCAACGCCGCAGCGGTCAACGCCAACACGTCAAGCTCACCGGCGTCAGGCGTGAGCATCCAGGTTCCTGGCCGAAGTCCGACGGCATAGAAGCCACCATCGACAAAGGTGCGAAGGGAAATCCGTTCGCCGCTGCCCGCCCGCGTGAGTCGCACCAGCAATCCCGCTACCCCGACGCCGTCATTCCGTTGCACCTGACCTTCGATCACGCCGCCGACCGAGAGCGGCAGGTCGAGGGTGACGAATCGGTTCGCCGATGGCGTCACGATCGCTTCGCGAAAGGGCGGCACCAGGTACGGGGCCGACAGCGATGTGGTATCGATCGATACCCGCGTGGCGGTGTAGGGA
Organism: Gemmatimonadales bacterium; assembly: GCA_039915645.1. Taxonomy (GTDB): domain Bacteria; phylum Gemmatimonadota; class Gemmatimonadetes; order Gemmatimonadales; family GWC2-71-9; genus Palsa-1233. Next base: position 20,066 of record JBDSMX010000134.1, read on the forward strand.
GAGAGGTCCCAGATGCTCCAGCGCCCGTCGGCATCGGTTGTGGTCGCGACGCCTGCAGCAACGACGCGCAGGCCAGCCACCCCTTCTTCCGACGCGACGCAGCGCCCGTCGCCATTGGCATCGATGCAGGCGCGTCCGGAGAGGCCTCCGCGCGAGAGCGCTGGCTGGGCCCTCGCGACCACGCGATTGCGTGTGGCGTCGAGGAGGAGCGACCCCTGGACAGTTTGCTGTACCGAGGCGGTCCGGCTCTGATCGATCGACGTGGTGGTCCGGAAGGATGGCAGGTCGCCGACCATCAGCATGGTGAAACGCGCCCCTTGCTGGCCAGCACGCCAGGAGATGCCGGTTTCGATCCGGACGCTGCGGCTGACGCCCATTCCTGCGGCAAATCGGAATTGATCACTTCCGGTCGCACTCGAAAGATCGATCCCGGCGCGAATCGTCGCTCGCCTCAGAATGCCCTGGCCGAGGGACGCGGCGAATGCGTCGAGGCCAGCGGTGAGCGAACCGATGCGTGGTCCGCTGAGGCTTCGGTTCTGGTCGGCACGCACCGAGGCGAGCCACTGCAGCCGACCGATGCCCGTCGAGAGTGCGAGACGTCCACCCACAGCACTGCCATCGCCGCTGCGATACTGCTCGAGGCTCGCGTCGAGCGACGTCGCGCCATGCCGCCAGCCGATTGTCGCGGTGACCTGATCGCTGCGAGCCATCGGAGTCAGCAGAGGGTCGACCACGCTGGTGTCGTAGCGTGCCGCAGTCAGTGACGCGCGCAGCGCGCGGGCGGGCGACCAGGTCAGCGTCGCCTGGGTCACTGCGTGCGACACCGCGGTCAGGTCAACATCAAGACCGGGGGTCACTGCGCCGTAGAGCGCGAGGTACGGATGCGAGAGGCGACCTGCCTCCTTGCGCCAGAATTGCTCGACGCCAGCGCGTGCCGTCCAGCCTCGGAGCATGCCGAAGCGCAGATCGGCGTTGAGTGTTGCGGCGCATCGATCGCTGCGGCACGCGCCGCCAGAGAGGCCCCAGATGAAGCGGCCGGTTGGCACCGCATCGGGATGGACACCCCACGCGCGTGAGAAGCGACGGACTTCACCAAAGGGCCCGTAGGCAACGAACTCGACAGCGTTCTCGCCATACTGGACCGGAACATCGAGGCGGAATCGTCCCGTGCCATCGACCGAGTCCTGGGCAACGAGGCGACCACCGCGCCATGCCTCGACGTCCCAGCCCGGCGCAATGTTGCCGCCGAACGGCAGCAAGCCGTAGTCGTCGGGGCGGGAGAGGGGAGCGTTCGAGATGGCGAAGCCGCGTGCCGATCGTGCGTGCGGGCCGGTGGTGATGGCATCGCCCAAGGCCAGCTGCGCGATCGCGCTTGAGGTGGGCCACGCCTTGAGCCAGCTCGCATCGATCCGGCTCGGCGCGCCGGGGCTGTGAGAAAGGGTGGCGGTGAGTCCACCGCCGAGTAGCTCGCTTCCCGCGCCGAGGTTCCAGCTGGCGTCGCGGGCTGAGAGTCGCTGGAGCGGCGACGCGATGGCGTAGTCGACCACCAGTCCGGCGAGTTGCGACGGTGCCGGAGCAATGGCCAGCGGCGTCAGCGCGGCATCGTCGATCAGGGCAGCGTTTCGGCGCAGGGCGTCACGTCGTGCGCGTTGTGCAATCGGCAACGCATCGGCGTCGAGCAACGTCACCGTCAGATCTTCCCAGTCAACCTGGACATCGGTGCCGATCAATCCGCCGAGGACCTGAGTGTTGATGTAGGACTCACCGCCGATGCTCGCCGTCGAACCGGGCGGGAGGCGGACGCTTCGCTTGTTGCGCGGACCCGAGGAGCTCGTGAGATCGAGGATCAGCCACTCGCCCGTGCGCGTCGACCGGAAAGTGAGTCGCGCCGGCCCGAGATCGGTGACCGCAATCTCGGCGAGGCGAAGTACCTCATGGATCGGGAGCAAGGCATCATCGCTGCGGCGGTACGCGGTCACCGTCCGGCTCGCGAGGCGTCCGATCCGGATCTCGACGAGCATTGCTTCGTCAGCAACCGCGGTGGTCGTGTACCGATTTCCCTCCTGAGCGGGCAAGCCGCTGGCGGCCCCCACCAGGAGGGTCAGCACTACCAACCACCGCAACATCAGAGCAGGACGTCGAATTCAGCGCGAATGGGCGGCGCCTGAATCAGGGCGCCGACATCGGCATCTGGACGTTCGGTCCGGGCTTCCAGGCGAAGGCGATAGTGGCCCGAGCCGAGACCGGCCGAAGGGAACTGCAAGCGGGGCTCCGCCGACTGGTAGACTGCGATCGGGAGCCTGCCTTCACGAACGATGTGGCCGGCACTATCGACGAGCGTGGCGTGGACCTGCCCGATGAACGCGGCGTTGCCATCGCGATGCATCAGGAGCCGGAACGCCACCGAATCTTCCAGGCGTGATGCGGATGCCGCGTCAAATGAGAGCGAGGTGGTCATGGGTCCTTTGCGATAGTAGATCGGCAAGAGGGTGCGCACTTCGAGGGCGAGACCGACCTGGATGCCGGCCGAGTCAGTGCGTTCAATCGGGGCACTCGCGGCGCGCGTTGTCACGGCAAGGCGCGCCCAGTATTCACCGTTGGTGAGCTCCTGGGGCGGCCGGGCCAGCAGGCGCACCGTCTGGCGAGCGAGCGGTGGCAGCGTGAACCGGCGCGGATACGCGGTGATCCAGCGTGACGCGGAGCCGGTGGTGGAATCATCGAGACAACGGAGTGTGAACTGGCCAGAACTGTCGGTCACCGGGTAGCCGTAGGTCGTGCCGACCGTGACTTCGATCGGTTGCGCGCCCGGGTTGTACAACGTGACCGTGCTCGATCGCAGCCGATCGTCGATCACGACGGCGTGCGGCGCGATGCTGGCACCCTGTGCCGATGCGGCACACGGCGCGGCGGCCAGCAGGACGAACAGCCAATCAGGGAATCGGGTCACTGCAATACCGCCACGGTCAGTGTAATGGTGCCGGTGTAGATACCGGATTGCTGGTTGCTCTTCGGTTGCACGGTCCCGCCGATCTTGACGTAGATGTCCGGCGACGTGGTGTAGCTGTACGTCTTGCTGCTGCCGGGATTGAAGGTCGTCGTTGTGCTGCCGGCGCCGATCGTCTGGATCGCCGCCGACGTCGACGAGTACGTCACCTTCAACGTTGTCCCGTTGCTCTTCGAGAGCGTGCTCGGCAGGGTGAAGGTGAGTCGCACTTGTCCCCCCACCCGATGCCCGACATAAAAGCGCCCTGCATTGACCGCGTCAGTTGGAGCGATGGTGCGATTGACTCCCGGGATGTTGAACCCGAAGGTGAGCCCCTGCTGGCCTTGCACAGTGGCCTGCGCCGCGCCGCGTGCGGTCCCCGCCAAGGCGATGAGTACCGCGACCAGGGAACTCACCCTGCTGCTCGCGTTCCACACAAATGTCAGAAGTAGGCGACGGTAAGCGAGACCGTGCCGGTGTACGCGCCCGCGACCTGCGCTGCAGTCGGCAAGACCGTGGCACCGACGAAGACGTAGAGATTGGTCGCGCCGCCGACGGTCGCGTTCGAGGCAGACGCCGAGGGCGTGAAGGTGGTGCAGCCGGTGGTGCTGTTGGTTGCGTTCCAGCAGCCGTTCCAGCTTCCGATCGCGAGCGAATTGACACCGCTGGCAAGCGTCGTCGGCAGCGCGAAGGTCAGCGACACGGCCTGGCTCGCTTCGGCGACGATATCGAACCGACCGCTCGTGGCGGCTGAGACGGCCACGCTCTTGTTGACGCCCGGGAAGACATTGGCGAAGTCCAGGTTCCGCGCGCCCGAGATGGTGATGGGGCGGAAGACGGTCGCCGTGGCGGTGATCGAGGCGCTCTGGGCCGACAGAGGTGCCGCGACAATCGCGAGGGCGATCAGGGCGGCAAGGCGGCGACCAGTAACTGCATGGAAATTCGACATCTCGGTGTTTCCCTCTGGGACGTGGTGGGTAGTTTGTCGTGGCGATACGGGGAGGCGCCGCGTTGCTGGACAGCAATGGCAGGAGGTATGCCGCGTCGATATTGTCATACATAAAGCATTGTAAACGTGAGTGTTACGTCGTTTGTCAACAGTCGGTCATCGCCACTGTCATTAAGCTGAGCGTATAGAAGGTCGACACTCGGCAAAATTTTGAAAACCTTTAGCGAGCCGTTTAAACTCTTTGACACCAGATGGTTGTGGCGTTTTCCACAGACCATTTTCCCAGCGCCGGTAGCTTCGGTTCAGCACTCCTGGCCGGGAAATGCTGTTTTTTGCCGTGATCTGCTCTCATCCTGCTGTTTCGCGGCAGCCCAGTTGTCGCGAAGATTGACAGGTGAATCCTGCGCGTGAGATCAGTTATTCTTCGCGCCTCGTGGCTTCCCTCTTTGATCCCGCCGATTCCAGACCAATCCACTTCGTCGGCATCGGCGGGGCAGGGATGAGTGCGCTCGCGCTCGCCGCACGGCGTCGTGGCGTGTCAGTCAGCGGCTGCGACGTCGAGGACACGGCCTTCGCCGATCTCGAACGCGCAGGGGCTCGCACGCATCTCGGCCCTGATGCGAACCACATTGTTGGTGCTCGTGCCGTGATCGTGACGGCCGCTGCAGCGCACGACCATCCGGAGCTCGTCGCCGCCAGGCTGGCGGGCATTCCGGTGGTGCCCCGCAAGGAAGCACTCGCGGCGCTCGTCAACGGCCAGACCCTCGTGGCGATCGCGGGCACGCACGGCAAGACCACCACCACGGTGATGACCACGGAGGCACTCCAGGCAGCTGGTCTGCACCCGTCCGGATTGGCTGGCGGACGCGTCGCCTCGTGGGGAGGCAATGCGCTGCTCGATGGCGACACGCTGTTCGTGGTGGAGGCCGATGAATACGATCAGGCCTTCCTGACCTTGCAGCCCACGATCGCCGTCATCAACAACGTGGAGCCTGACCACCTTGAGTGTTACGGGTCGGTGGACGCGATGGAGGCCGCCTTCGTCGAGTTTGCGCGTCGCGCCGATCGGGTGCTGGTCGGTACCGCCGACAAAGGCAGTGATCGGGTCGCTCTCGCCGTCGGTGGGAGCAGCTGGCGTTTCGGTGTCGAATCGGGGGATATCCTCGTTGCGCCGCGCGAACTCTCCGCGTCCGGCTCGATTGCCGACATCACGCTCCCCGACGGCCGGAAGGTCACGCTGCACCTGCAGGTGCCCGGGGTGCATAACCTTCGCAACGCAACGGCGGCACTTGGTGTTGCCTACGCGCTGCACGCGCCGCTCGAGCCCGTGCTCGCGGCGCTCCACGACTTCGCCGGCGTGGGCCGACGCTTCGAGCGTGGCGGGGTAGTGGCCGGGGTCGAATTCGTCGATGACTATGCCCACCACCCCACCGAACTGGTCGCGACCCTGGCGGCCGCGCGTCAGGCCTACCCCGACCATCGCCTCGTCGCCGTGTTCCAGCCACATCTTTATTCGCGCACGCGCGAACATGGTGAGGCCATGGGACGCGCGCTTGCCGCCGCGGATCTTGTGGTGGTGGCCGACGTGTACGGTGCCCGCGAACAGCCGATGGCAGGAATCAGCGGCAAGATGGTCGCCGATGCCGCCGTCGCCTCGGGGGCGTTCGTCGTCTACGAACCGAAGCGCGCCGCGCTCGCCACCGAAGTCGCCGACCTGCTGCGCGAGGGCGACGTCGTCTTCACCCTCGGCGCCGGTGACATCACTCGAGTGGGCCCCGAAGTGCGCGCCATTCTGGAGTCGCGTTGACGCGGCGGGGCAAGGTGCTCGTCGCTGCGCTGCTGCTCGGCGTCTCAGCCACGGTCGCGGTCGCGGCGCCTCGGATCCTGCATCGAGCGAGTTTTTTCAGGATCCACGAAATCGAAGTCACCGGGTTGCGCTACCTCGACCGTGATGAAGTGGTGCGCCGGTTGCTCCTCGCGCGTGACGCATCCATTGCCGATCCCGTGGCGCCAATCCTTGCCGCGGCCGAGGCGATCCCGGGGGTCGTTGCGGCGTCGGTAGAGAAGCGGATGCCAGGGACGCTCCGTGTCTCCGTCTTCGAGGCCGTGCCGGTGGCGCTGGCCGCCCAGTCCGAACGGCTGGTCCTGCTGGATTCGCGCGGGCACGTGCTGCCCTTCGATCCCGCTCGCGTCCCCGTCTCGTTGCCGATTGCCGAAGCAGACTCCGCGACTGCGGCCGCGCTGACTCGCGTCATGACGACCGATCCCGCCTGGTTTGCGCGCATCGAGCGGGCACATCGTGAGGGCGGGGATGTCCTCTTCGACGAGGGGCCCCACCGGGTGCGGCTGCGCCTCGGCGCCACCCCCGCGACACTTCGCGCCATCTCGGCGGTGCGCGACTACCTTGACCGCAAGGCAGTTGGTTGGCGTGAAATTGATGCTCGCTATCAGGACCGGGTCTTTGTCCGGAAGGGTTCCGCGTGACCGTACCAGTGCAGCGGCTCGTCGCCGCAGTTGATCTCGGCAGCACCAAGGTGACCGGCGTGATCGGTGAAGTGACCGGTGATTCCCGTTCCTGGGGGCTGCGCATCCTCGGCGTCGGTGTCGAGAAGTCCACCGGCCTGCGACGCGGCGTGATTCGGGATTTCGAGGAAGTCGTTCGCGCGGTGCACAAGGCAATGACCGACGCCGAGCGCGTGGCCGGTATCGAGGTCGGTACGGTCTACTGCGGCGTGGCAGGCGAACAGATTTCGCAGCGCGTGTCGCACGGGGTCGCGAGCGTGCCGGGAAGCGAGATCCGGACCTCTGACCTCGCCCGGGTCAATGATGTCGCGAGCAACGTTTCGTTCGGGCACGATCAGGAACTGCTCCACGCGATTCCCCACGACTATCGCGTCGATGGTCAGCCCGGCTACGCCGACCCGATCGGGATGACAGGGGACCGGGTCGAGGCCGAGGTCTATCTCATCACGGCGCGATCGAGCGCGCTGGCCCACCAGCGGAAGGCGATCGAGAAGGCAGGCTGGCATGTGGGGGAGTTCGTCCTGGAGCCGCTGGCCGGGTCGCTGGCGGTCCTGAGCCCGGAGGAACGGGAGGACGGGGTCGTCATGGTCGAACTTGGCGGCGGGAGTACCACTGTCGCCATCTTTCAGGGTGGCAAGCTGCGCCATTCGGCCTCCCTCCGTTTTGCAGGGGGGCACGTCACGGCCGATCTGGTCCACGGGCTGCAGGTAACCCAGGCCGAGGCGGAGCGGATCAAGGAGACGTGGGGGGCGGCGTACGAGTCGCTGGTGTCCGATCTTGAAGTGATCGAGCTCCCGGCGAGCGGCGTCCACCCGGCCCGGCATGCGCCGCGGCAGCTGGTTGCGCACATCATGCGGATGCGAATCCAGGAAATGATGGAGCTCGCCTTCGATGAGGTGGCCCGGAGCGGATGGGCGATGGCAGGGCTGCCGGGTGGGGTCGTCCTCACCGGGGCGGCGGCCGCGGCGCCTGGTATGGTGGAGCTGACCCGCGACGTCTTTGCGGCGCCAGTGCGGATCGGCGTTCCGGCCGACGGTTTGCGTGGTCTGACAGACAGAGTGGCATCGCCGGGCTTCGCGGTTCCGGTGGGACTCGCTCTCTATGGTGCACGTCAGGTCGCCCTCGGGGGCGGCTTTGGTGCCGGTGGACGCACCTCGCCGGCGGTCGAGCGGATGTTTGCGCCAGTCAAGCGGTGGTTGCAGGATTTCTTCTGACCGGTCCTCGGGGGGGCGGTATGGTCGATGGGATGATTTTCGAGCTCGAGGAGCAGTCGGCGCAAAACGCCCGGATGAAGGTCGTTGGCGTCGGCGGCGGTGGCGGCAATGCCGTGAACCGTATGATTGAGGAACACCTCGAAGGGGTGCAATTCATCTCGGTGAATACCGACGCTCAGGCCCTCTCAGGCTCCCGTTCGGACATCAAGGTCCAGATCGGGAAGAAGCTGACCCGAGGGCTCGGGGCCGGCGCCCGCCCGGAGATCGGCCGTCAGGCGATCGAGGAGAATCGGGACGAGGTCCTCGAGCATCTCCAGGGGGCAGATCTGGTCTTCGTGACCTGCGGGATGGGAGGCGGCACCGGCACCGGTGCGGCGCCGATCATCGCCCAGATCGCCAAGGACATCGGCGCCCTCACCGTCGGCATCGTGACGAAGCCGTTCCTGTTCGAGGGACGGAAGCGAATGAAACAGGCCGAAATGGGGATCACCGAGCTCCGTCGAAACGTTGATACGATGATTGTCGTACCGAACGAGCGACTGCTGGCGGTCGTGGGCAAAGGGATCCCGTTTCAGGATGCATTGAAGAAGGCCGACGAGGTGTTGCTCAATGCAACACGCGGGATCGCATCGCTGATCACCTCGACCGGCATCATCAACGTGGACTTCGCCGATGTGCGTACCGTGATGCAGAACGGTGGCGCCGCGCTGATGGGGACCGGGATCGGACGAGGCGAGAACCGCGCGCTCGAGGCCGCCCAGCAGGCGATCTCCTCGCCACTGCTCGACAATGTGTCGATCAACGGTGCGAGTGGCGTGTTGATCAATATCATCGGCGGCGACGATCTCACGCTGGGCGAGGCGACACAGATCAGCGAGATCATCCACGACGCCGTGGGCGACGACGCGCAGATCATCTTCGGCGCTGGCAGTGATCCGCGACTGGTGGGTGAAGTTCGCGTGACGGTGATTGCGACGGGCTTTGATCGTGCTGTCACCGGTGAGCCAGTGGTTGAGCGGAGTGTCCCGGGGCAGGTGCTCCCGTTCACGCCGCGCCGGCCGCAGCCGAATGTGGCCTCGACGCCGATCGCGTCGACCACGCCGCCGGCCGCCAGTACGCCAGCACCACAGGCAGTGCCGTTCGTCCGACCGGCGCCACCTGCACGACCGGCAGCACCCGATGTGTCCGACATGGAAATTCCGACCTTTATCCGGCGGCAAATGGACTGATGCTTTCACGACGCGTACTCCAGCTTCCCATTGCCATTGCCGTTCTCGGCGCGGCCGCGATCTTCGCGGCGCGCGGCGAATGGCCCTGGACGCGTCTGACTGATGTCCCCACCGCCCGACCGATCGTCGTCAACAATCCGTTCCGCATCGTGCGCGATACGTTGCAGAGCGGCGAGACCGTATCGGCACTCCTCGCCCGGCAAGGTGTGATCGGATTGAATGTGGCGACGCTTGCGAGCGTGGTCCGATTCGATCCGCGCCGCATTCGCGCGGGCCTCGAGTTCTTCGTGCGGCGCTCTGCCGATACCGATGAACCGACGCACGTGGAATTCCGTCCGACACCCGAACAGCGGGTGCGATTCGTTCGCGCATCGAGCGGCGAGTGGAAGGGCGAAGCGGTGCCGATCTACTGGGCCACCGATACCATCCGCGTCGGCGCCGGAATCGAGACCAATCTCTACGCGGCCATGGACCGCGAGGTCAGCGAGGCCACCCTCGATCACAACGAGAAGGTGCGCCTCGTCAACGAACTCGCCGACGTCAACGAGTGGACCGTCGACTTCTCGCGCGACATCCAGCCGGGCGATCGTTTCGCTGCCGTGGTCGAACGCCAGGTGTCCGAAGAGGGCGAGGTCCGCTTCGGTCGCATTCTCGCGAGCGAACTGGTGCTTGGCGGCAAGACGCTCAATGCCTTCCGCTTCGGTGCCAGCAGCGCGGCGCCGGCATTCTATGATGGCGACGGGAAGGCGCTCAAGCGTTCGTTCCTCGCGACTCCGGTGGAATTCCGCTACATCTCGAGCGGTTTCTCGCGGGCCCGATTCCATCCGGTGCTCGGCATCATGCGCAAGCACGAAGGGCTCGACTACGCCGCGGCAACCGGAACTCCGGTGCGCGCCGCCGGCGATGGTACCGTGCTACGCGCCGGATACGGCGGTGGCTACGGTAATCTGGTCGAAGTGCGTCACCGCGATGGTGTCACCACCCGTTACGGCCACCTCTCCCGGATCGCAACAGGCCTTCATCCCGGAATGCGTGTGGTTCAGGGGCAGGTGATTGGTCGGGTCGGGATGACTGGTCTCGCCACCGGGCCACACCTGCACTATGAATTCCGCGTCGACGGCGTTGCCCGTGACCCGCGTTCGATCAAGAGCGAAGCAGGCGCACCACTGCCGGGAAATTCGCTGGCGGCGTTCCGCACCCAGCGCGACATCCTGTTGCAGCTGCTCGGCCGTCACGTGCCGGGCACCTCGTCGCCACTCGCCGAGTAACTCCTCCGGATCTTGATGGACCTCTATCCTGCCATCGACCTGCGCAGTGGCCGCGTCGTGCGCCTGTCGCAGGGTGAGGCGGAGCGGCAGACCGTCTACGGTAGCGATCCCGCTGCACAAGCCAGAACATTTGTCGAGACTGGCGCCCAGTGGGTGCATGTCGTCGACCTCGACCGCGCCTTCGGCACCGGCGACAACGATGTTGCGGTCGCGGCCATTGTCGCAGCGGTCGCTGGGCGCGCCCGCGTCCAGGTGGGCGGCGGTGTGCGCTCGCTCGAGCGGGCGGCGGCGCTTGTCGGTCTCGGCGTCAGTCGAGTGGTCGTCGGTACGGCGGCTGTCGAGCAACCGGAATTGCTCGACGCCATGGTGGCCGAACTCGGTGCCGGGCGGATTGCGGTCGGCATCGATGCTCGCGATGGCATTGTCGCGCTGCGCGGCTGGACCGAGCTCTCGCCGTTGCGCGCGATCGACCTGGCTTCGCGCGTTGCGTCGCAGGGAATCGGTACCGTGATCGCCACCGACATCGCGCGCGACGGAATGCTCGGTGGGCCGGATATCGCTGGCTCGGTGGCGATCGCCGCGGTACTCGGCAGTGTTCCCGATCCATGCCTCATCGTCTCGGGTGGTGTAGCCACGCTCGATGATCTGCGCGCGATCGCCACTGCCGGGCTTGGTGGTTGCATCGTCGGACGAGCGCTCTACGAGGAGCGATTCTCGCTCCGAGACGCCCTCGCGGCGGTCGCGTGAGCCTGCCGGTGCTGGTGTCCCTCTTCATCGCCCTCGCCATTGGATCCGCTGCCGCGTGGTGGAGCTGGCGCGATCGGCTCGATGCCTGGCCGGAACGCACCGCCGCGATCGCACGCGCGCTCGCCGTCGCCGCGCTGGTGCTGCTGCTGCTCGACCCCGGCATCGCGGGTCGAGTGTTGGGTCGGCGCGCCCTTGTGCTGCTCGACAATTCCGTCTCGATGCACGCCGCCGGCGGTCACGCAAGCGATGCTGCTGCAACAGCGGCCACACTCGGCGACACCACCAGCTTCGGCGAGCTGGCACCCGGCGAGCCGGGTGCCCATGCGACGCTCGCGGATGCACTGACTGGTGCCCTCGCTGGCGGGCGACCAGTGGTGGTCGTCACCGATGGCGAGATTGGTGATACCGCCGCGATTCCTGCCACGACCCGCGAAGCGATCAGCGTCCGCCTCACGCCGAGGACGCGAGGCCCCGACATTGCGTTCCTGGAGCTTCGGGCGCCCGCGAGATTGAGCGCTGGCGATACCCTGGCGATCGAAGTCGAGGCGCTGCGCACAGCGGATGCACCGGACTCGGCCAGTGTCGAAGTGCGGGCGGGGAAGAGTGTGCTGTTGCATGGTGTGATCCGGTTTGCCGGTGGAGTACGCGGCAGGACTCGCCTCGTTGGCGCCCTCCCGGCCGGCCTCTCGGGCGCGCAGTGGCTCGAAGTCGCCCGTACCGGTGCCGCCGACGCAGAACCGGGCGATGACGTGCGCTGGTGGCTCCTCACGATCACGCCGACGCCGGGCGTCGTTGTCCTCGCCACCACACCGGACTGGGATGCGCGTTTCCTCTATCGGACGCTGCGCGAGGTGGTCGAGGTCCCCGTGCGTGGCTACGTCCAGCTCGAGCCAGGGGCATGGCGACGGATGGATGACCTGCGACGAGTGGCGGCCACCGAAGTGACTGCTGCCGCAAAGAACGCCGACCTCCTTGCCGTGCGCGGCGTCGCCACGCCCTGGCAGACCTCCGCGCGCGCCCGTTTGCTCTGGGCTCCCGGTGAGACTCCGGGCGATTGGTATCTTGGCCCCGCGGGGGCGTCGCCCGTTGCGGGGGCATTCGTGGGTGCACCGATCGACTCGCTTGCGCCCGCGAGCGCAGTGACGGCCCTCGAATCTCCGGGCGGAGCGGGGTGGATTGGCGCGACCGCACGGCTCGCGCGACGCGGCAGTGAAGTGCCGGTGTTGGTGGGACGTGAGGGCCCGGGGGGTCGCTCCGTGCTGGTTGGCGCCGATGGGCTTTATCGTTGGGCCTTTCGTGGCGGCGTGAGTGAGCAACTCTGGCGTGGACTCATCGCTGGCGCAGCGTCGTGGCTGCTGGCCTCACCCGGCGCGGATGGCGCACGAGCGGTTCCGGTAGCCTCGGTGACCGAACGGGGTCGGCCGGTCCGCTTCCGCTGGAGCGGATCGACCGCAGCGACACCGCTCGCCGTGCGTCTTGATGCCGACGGTACCACGCGGCGCGATACTCTGCGCTTCGATGGGAGCGGGGAAGCGACCCTCGCATTGCCGGTGGGTCGCTATCGTTACTCCCTCGATGGCGGTGGTACCGGCGTCTTTGGCGTCGAGCCGTTCTCGGTCGAGCTGTTGCCGGCAGCGATCACCCTGCCCGCGCACACGGCATCGGTGGCACCAGCGGCATTGCCCCACTCGTTGCGGGAAGCGTGGTGGCTCTTTGCACTTGCGACACTTGGTCTGGTTACCGAATGGCTGTTACGTCGGCGCTTCGGTCTGCGCTGATCAGGGAGTGAAGGGATGACGAGAGCAATCGGCGGCAAGCTCGGAATCTGGCAACGCATCAAGCGACTGGCACTCACGGATGTGGGTGCGCTGGCGCGCGGCCTCAAGGCGGACGATCTCGAGCAGGTCGAGCGCGTGCTGCTCGAGGCCGATTTTGGTGTACCCGCCACGTTGGAGCTGGTCGATTTTCTCGAGGGGCAGGTTCGGAAGGGAACCATCAAGAGCGACACCGATCTGCACGCCACGCTGGTCGATCGTCTGGCCGGAATGCTCGCGGGGCGCAGCGACCCTGCAGTGCTCGCGGCACCGGCGAGCGGCCCCACGGTCGTGCTGGTGATCGGTGTCAACGGCGTCGGCAAGACGACCAGTGTCGCGAAGCTCGCCTATCGCCTCTCGCGCGAAGGGAAGCGCGTGCTGCTCGGCGCGGCCGATACCTATCGTGCCGGCGCGATCGCGCAGCTCGAGACCTGGGCAGAGCGGCTGAAGATTCCTGTCGTCTCGGGTGCGTCGGGTGGCGATCCTGCTGCGGTGGCCTTCGACGCCGTTGAAGCGGGCATGGCGCGCGGGGTCGATGTCGTGCTGATCGATACCGCCGGGCGGTTGCACACGCAGGAAGGGCTGATGGCCGAATTGAGCAAGGTCGTGCGGGTCGTGGCCAAGAAGCTTCCGGGCGCGCCGCATGAAGTCTTGCTCGTGCTCGATGGTACTGTGGGCCAGAATGCGGTGCAGCAGGGGAAGCAATTTTCCGAAGTGGTCCGCCCCACCGGTCTGATTGTGACCAAGCTTGATGGTACCGCTCGCGGCGGCGCCGTCGTCGCAGTACGCCGCGAACTCGATATTCCGATTCGATTCGTGGGTGTTGGCGAGCGCCCCGAGGACCTGACCCCGTTTGATGGTCGGGCCTGGGCGGAGGATCTGCTGGCGGAGGGGTGAGCGTGAATCGTGACCGCCGATCGGGACTGATCTGCCTCACCACCGGTGTCATCCTCGTCGGCGTCGCGTACGCCGCGACGTGGGCTGCCGCGGCGCCGCAGCTCGCAGCGTGGGCGATGGTCATCGGCATTGCCCTCCAGATCGCAGGGATCACCGTCGTCGGCGGGACTCGTAGCAATCGGCCGAATCATCTGGTACTCATCGCAGCACTATTCCTCGGCACCGTCATTGTTGTCGGCTTTGGCGCGGCTCTCCTGTTGCCGCCAGAAAGCGCCTCGGCGGGCCCCTACCTGCTGGGACTTCCTCGGCGCGCGGCGATTGTGCTGCTTGGGGTCGGCATCCTGCCGTTCCTCGTACTTCCGTTTTTGTACGCCGCCGATTTCGATACCGACGGACTCGATGAAGCCTCGCTGGCACGATTCCGCGAGGAGTGCCGAGTGCTCCGCGAGAGCGGCACCGAGGGGGGGGCGCGATGACTCTTGTGCCGTTGTTGCTGCAGACCAAGCCGCTGCTGCCGAACAGCGCTCCGGAGATCGCGTGGGTCGCGCTCTTCTACCTGGTGGTGTGCGCCGGTATCGCGGTGTGGGCGGTGCGTCGGACCCGAGACACGCGTGACTATTTCCTGGCGGGCCGTGGCGTCGGCTTGTGGGCGCTCGCGATTGCGGCGATGGCATCGGCCTTGTCGGGATTTGGCTTCATCGGCGGCCCGGGGCTGGTCTACGCCATCGGCCTCGGCGCAGTATTCATCGTGCTCCCGGCGTCGATCACGGGGAGCATGACGGCGTGGGTGCTCGCCAAGCGAATGCGCCTGCTTGGTGAAGTGCGCGGTCTGCTGACGATTCCGGACGCGCTGGGAGCGCGCTACCGCTCCCCGGGGCTGCAAGGGCTGGCGGCCTGCGCAATTCTCATCGCGATTGTCGGTTATGCGGCGACGAACTTCCTCGCGCTGGGCTTCATCGTCGATGCCGTCTTTCACACCGGGCTCGCCAACGGAATCTGGATCGGTGCGGGGTTGATTCTCGCCTACACCGCGCCCGGTGGAATGCTCGCTGGCGTCTATACCGATGTCTTCCAGGGGAGCGTGAAGGCGATTGCTTCGGCTGCGGTCTTCATCACTGCGCTGCAGAGCGGTGGCGGGATGCGACGGATTGCGGAGACCATTTCCAGCAATGACCCCGGCTGGTTCGAGCCGTGGGGCAACCGGCCTGCGGTCGCGGCACTCTCGCTCTTCTTCGTCTTCGGACTCGGTGCCCTCGGCCAACCGCATGTGCTTCACAAGTTCTACATGCTCAAGGATGCGCGACGGCTGAAGTGGTACCCGCTGCTGATGACCGGTGCGATGCTGCTGGCGTTGCTGCTCTACGTTGGCGTCGGATTCGCGGTCAAGGCCGCGGTCGCGCGCGGTGATCTTGCGGCGCTCGGCCGTCCCGACGATGCGACGCCCACCTTCCTCCTCCGCTTCGCGTCGCCACTGCTTGCCGGCATTGTGTTCAGCGGCGTGACGGCAGCAATCATGAGCACCGTCAATTCGTTCCTGAATGTCGGCGCCGCCGCCGTGACGCACGACCTCCCGATTGCCCTCGGGCGAACGGTGACGCGCGAGTTGCTGATCGGTCGGCTCGTGACGGTGGCGCTGACACTGGCGGGAGTACTGCTGGCGCTCAAGAGCGGCGTGCTCATCGCGCTGCTCGGAATCTTTGGCTGGGGGCTCTTCGCGTCAACTCTTGTCCCGGCGCTCGCGCTTGGGCTGTGCTGGCCGGGTGCGACGAGGCTCGGTGCGATTGCCTCGGTAAGTGTCGGGCTGGTCGTGACGCTGCTTGGCGAGACGCTGGTCTGGTCGAAGCGGTTGCTGCTGCCGGCAGGGGTCACCGCTTCGGGGCTCGCGTTGCTGCTGTCGCTGCTGACCTTTCTGGCGGTGTCGTGGCTCACTCGTGCCGATGCGGCCTCGGATCTCGACCCGGACATCCGACTGATCATGGAGCGTTGATGCGATTCGCCGAGCTGCAGTTGGGAATGACAGCCGCCAGCACCAAAGAGATCGGCCAGCGCGACATTGCACTCTTCGGTGAGCTCACCGGTGACCGGAACCCGCTCCACTTCGATCAGGACTTCGCGGAGCAGAGCCGTTTCGAGGGGATCATCTCGCACGGGATGCTCACGGCGGGGCTACTCTCGACGGTGCTGGGGATGAAGCTCCCCGGCACGGGCGCGGTGTATGTGAGCCAGAGCCTGAACTTTGTTGCCCCGGTGCGCCCGGGAGACACCATCACGGCGAGCGCCGAGGTTGTCGAGCTGGTGCCGGAGCGACGGAGGGTGCGCCTCACGACGCGGATCGCGAACCAGCGGGACGAGACCGTGATCGAGGGCGAGGCCTGGATGTTCATGATGGAGTAGGCCGGGCCACGGTCCGCTTACCTTTCAACTGTGCCCCAGCTTCGCCCTGACACCCCCGTCCAGTTCCTCAAAGGCATCGGCGAGAAACGCGCCGAGGCACTGGCGCGTCTTGGGGTCCTGAGCGCCCAGGATCTGCTGCTCCATCTCCCGCACCGGTACCTCGATGCGTCGACGGTCACTCCACTCGCCAAGGCGCGGGTGGGCGAGGACGTGGCGTGTATCGGTACGGTGGTGAGCAAGGGGATCCTGCCGACCCGGAAAGGGCTGCGGATTTTCCACGCCGTGCTCAAGGATGCGAGCGGTGTGCTGGAGTGTGCCTGGCCGGGACAGAGTTTCCTCGACCGCACCATCAAGGAGGGCCAACTCCTTCTGGTCGCCGGTCCGGTGCGCTTCTATCACGGCCGCCAGATGGCGCCACGGGAGATGGTCATTCTCGGCGATCCCGATGATGCCTCGGCGGCGGGACGGGTATTGCCGGTCTATCCGGCCACAGAGGGATTGTCGCACAAGCAGATCCGGGCGCTGATCGATTCACATCTCGAATCGCTGATTCCGCTGGTTCCCGATATCCTGCCTGAGGAGCTGCGCATACGCTTCAAGCTGCCGCCACTGGGTGACGCGCTGCGGGCGGTTCACCGGCCCAGCAGCGTGGCCGAGGCTGAGGCCGGGCGTCGGCGCCTCGCGGTGGATGAGTTGTTCGACCTCCAGCTCACGCTGGCCCGCGCGCGCCACGTCGCCAAGACCGGACAGCGAGGGACGCGATTCACGGCGCACAAGACGCTCACCACCGCGCTGCGCGAGGCGCTGCCGTGGGAACTCACCGCCGACCAGAAGCAGTCGATCCGCGAAATCTTCGATGACATGACCAGCGAAGAGCGGATGCATCGGCTGTTGATGGGTGACGTGGGCACCGGCAAGACCGTGGTCGCCCTCTTCGCGATGTTGCTGGCGCTCGAGAACGACTACCAGGCTGCCCTGATGGCGCCGACTGAACTGCTCGCCGAGCAGCATTTCCGGACGCTCTCGGCGTTACTGGCGCCGCTCGGGCTCGTGCCCGAGTTGCTCATTGGCCGGCTCGGTGCCGCCGACAAGCGTGCTGCGCGAGCGCGGCTCGCTTCGGGCGAGACCAGGCTGGTGGTCGGCACCCACGCGCTGGTGCAAGAGTCGGTGACCTTCCACAAGCTTGGCCTGGTGGTCATCGATGAGCAGCACCGCTTCGGCGTGGAACAGCGCGCGGCACTGATGGGGAAGGGCGAGGCGCCAGATGTGTTGCTGCTCACGGCGACGCCGATTCCCAGGTCGCTGGCGCTCACGCGGTATGGTGATCTCGATATGTCGGTGTTGCGTGCGAAGCCGCCGGGGCGCGGCAGCATCAAGACCGCCGTCCGGACGCCGGCGCATCGCGCCCGGGTGCTCGACTTCGTGCATAACATCGCACGGGAGGGGGGCCAGGCCTACATCGTGTTGCCGGTGATCGAGGAGAGCGAGCGGGCCGATCTGCGCGCGGCAGAGACGATGGCGGCGACCCTCACGGCACAGTGGGATGATGTCGGGATCGGGCTGGTGCACGGCAGGATCAAGCCGCCGGCGCGTGAGGAAGTGATGCGCGGGTTCCGCGACGGCAAGATCGCGGTGCTGGTTGCGACCACCGTAATTGAAGTCGGCATCGACGTGCCCAATGCCACGGTGATGGTGATCGAGCATCCGGAACGCTTCGGATTGGCGCAGCTGCATCAGTTGCGCGGTCGGGTGGGGCGGGGAAGCAAGGAGTCGCATTGCATCCTGCTCACGAATTCCGATTTCGTGCCGGAGCGGCTACGGGCTTTTGCGCTCACCGACGACGGCTTCAAGATCGCCGAGCTCGATCTCGAGGAGCGGAGTCACGGCGATCTGCTCGGAGCGCGCCAGAGCGGCGGCGTGGATTTCAAGATCGCCCGCTTCCCCGATGACACCGATCTGCTCGGCGAGGCACGCGCATTGGCGCGGGCGGTGCTCGACGCCGATCCGGTGCTCGAGAAGCGTGAGAATCGGCCGCTGCGTGAACGCGCTCTCGCGCGCTATCCCAGGGCCGAAGCGCTCTTCCGGGTGGGGTGATGTACTCCACCTGCCTCTACTGCACCAAGGACCTCGGCCGCAACGACGTCATCGAGACGCTGCCGATCGGGCGACGCATTGCGTTTGATGCGGCGCAAGGGCGACTCTGGGTGGTCTGTCGGCATTGCGCCAAGTGGAACCTGGTGCCGTTCGATACCCGACTCGAGAGCATTGAAGCGGGCGAGGCCCTCTTCCGCAACACGCGGGTGCGCTTCTCGACCGACAACATCGGGATCGCTCGTCTCAAGGAAGGACTCGAATTGGTGCGGGTCGGGCCTGCGCTGCGACCTGAGTTTGCCGCGTGGCGGTATGGTGATCAGTTTGGGAAGCGGCGGAAGCAGAATCTCCTCATCGGGGCCGGTCTCGCCGCCGTGGGAGTCGGTTTGATCGCGGGTGGCGCAGCCGTCGGGATAGGCGCCGGAATCGCTCCCCAGATGGCGCGGGGATTGATCGGCATGGTTCGCGGGAGGCGGATCATCGTGCGCGTGCCGCGCGAGGGGGCCGATCCGATCCAACTCACGGCCACGATGGCAGACCGTGCTCGCTTTCAGGCGCTGTCGAATGGCGGCTGGGGGATCCGGACCACACTCGATGCCAACCGTATTTTCGGCATTCGGGTTTCCGGAGGAGAGGATCAAGTGATCACCGGTCCTGATGCCGAGCGGGTGCTCGCCGGTATCCTGGGGCACACCAACAGGTGGATGGGAAAGAAGGCGGAGGTACAGGACGCGGTGCATTTGGTGGAGTCGAAGGGGGACCTGAACGAGCTGGTGGCAGGCATTGAAGAAGATTCTCGCGAATCCAGACTTCGTTTGGTCAAGAGCCTTCCCAAGACCTGGCGACTCGCAACCGAGATGGCGCTGCACGAGCAGTCGGAGCGCGAGGCGCTCTCAGGTGAACTGGCCTTGCTGGAGTGGCAATGGAAGGAGGCCGAGCGCCTTGCCAAGATCAGCGACTCGCTGGCGCTCCCGGAATCGACCGACGCCGAATTCGACGCCCTGAAGCGCGCATCCCGATCCTCGATCCCTGAGGATCGCGCACCCTGATGTATTCCACCTGCCTCTTCTGCAACACCTCGCTCGGCCAGAATGAGGTGCTCGAGTCGCTGCCGGTGGGGCGGCGCATCGCCTTCGACTCCGCCCATGGCCGGCTCTGGGTCATCTGCCCTGGTTGTGCGCGATGGAACCTGGTGCCCTTCGATTCGCGCCTCGAAACCATCGATGCGGCCGAGGGACTCTTTCACGACACGCGCACGCGCTTCTCCACCGACAACATCGGGCTGGCCCGGCTGCGTGAAGGACTCGAGCTGGTGCGGATCGGCCCGGCCCTGCGGCCCGAGTTCGCAGCGTGGCGGTATGGGGCGCAGTTCGCCTCACGCCGAAGGAGGAATCTCTTTGCGGCTGGTGTCGTTGGTGTCGCCGGGATTGCCGCCTTTGCCGGGGCAGAGGCCGCGTTGGGGAGTTCGTTCCTTTGGTATCAGGGGATATCGTGGATTCCCGGTGCCTGGAACAAGCGACGGATCAGGGTGCGACACCAACTCCGCTCGGGGGAACTGCTGACGCTCACCCACAGCGATGTCAGCAACTCGTTCATACGGCGTCGACCAGATGGCTGGTGCCTGGGCCTCAATGCGCGCACTGGAGTGGATGGAACCTGGTGCAGCGGGATCCGATCGGAACGGTTTCTCGAGCTCGAGCAGTCGGAGGCGGAGCCGCTGCTTGCCCGTATCCTCCCGGTAGTGGCCGGCACGGCCGGCTCTGCCAAACAAGTTGTTGCGGCTACCACCCTGCTCGAATCGGATGCCTCGATCATGGGCATCACTTCCGCGATTGACCAAGTCAACGGCAACTATCTGATGCCAACATCCAACCTGGCCAGCTCGCCGCCGGTGGTGCGCCTCGCGATGGAGATGGTCGCCAACGAGGAAACCGAGCGCCGAGCTCTTCACGGAGAGCTCGCATTGCTCGAGCGGCAATGGAAGGAGGCCGAGCGGCTCGCCAAGATCAGCGACTCGCTGGCGCTGCCGGAATCGACCGACGCCGAATTCGACGCCCTGAAGCGCGCATCCCGATCCTCGATCCCTGAGGATCGGGCACCCTGATGTATTCCACCTGCCTCTTCTGCAGCAACTCGCTCGGCCAGAATGAGGTGCTCGAGTCGCTGCCGGTGGGGCGGCGGATCGCCTTCGATTCCGCCCATGGCCGGCTCTGGGTCATCTGCCCTGGTTGTGCGCGATGGAACCTGGTGCCCTTCGATTCGCGCCTCGAAACCATCGACGCAGCCGAACGACTCTTTCACGACACCCGCACGCGGTTCTCCACCGACAACATCGGACTGGCCCGGCTGCGTGAAGGCCTCGAGCTGGTGCGGATCGGCCCGGCACTGCGGCCCGAGTTCGCGGCGTGGCGGTATGGGGCGCGTTTCGCTTCGCGGCGGCGACGGAACCTGCTCGTGAGCGGTGGGATTACCGTGGGAGTACTTGCCGCGTATTTCGGAGCCCGGGCGGCCCTCGGAGGTGGTGCGCTCTATTTGCATGGATTGACCCAGATCCCGAAGGTCTGGGAGAAACGACGCATCCGTGTCCGGCACCAGCTCGAGAGCGGCGAGCAACTGGCGTTGACGCATGCCGATATCAGCGGGTCCTGGCTCCGGTACGACGAGGAACGATTCACGCTTGAGGTGCCGAAGCGAATCGGGGTGACGGGAGCGTGGACCAAGGCGCGCCGCATCCACGACAACGTTCAGTTCGAGGCGAAGGAAGCGGAGGTCCTGCTCACGCGTCTGCTGCCGGTTATCTCGGGTACGAGTGGCTCGGCATCGGAGGTGCGACAGGCAACCGAGATGCTCGAGGCGCGGCAAACCATTGTCGCCCTCGCACAGGGAACCAATCCCCACAATTGGGACTCCCTCACCCTGGGAGGAACCAACACGGTGGCACGCCTCGCCATCGAGATGGCTTCAAACGAGCAGACCGAACGTCGCGTGCTCGAAGGGGAGTTGTCGTTGCTCGAGCGCCAGTGGGCCGAGGCCGACCGGCTCGCCAAGATCAGTGATGCGCTGGCCATTCCTGATTCGGTTGATGCCGAGCTGGATGATCTAAAAAAGGGCTCGGCATCCTCGATCCTCGACGACCGCGCACCCTGATGTACTCCACCTGTCTCTACTGCACTCACGACCTCGGCGCCAACACGGTGATCGAGACGCTTCCCATTGGTCGGCGGCTCGCCTTCGACGAGGCGAACGGCCGGCTTTGGGTCGTCTGTCGCGGCTGTGCCAAGTGGAACCTGGTGCCGTTTGACAATCGGCTCGAGAGCATTGAATCGTGCGAGCGCCACTTCCGTGAAAGCCGGACGCGCTACTCGACTGACAACATCGGACTCGCGAGGGTTAGCGAAGGGCTTGACCTGGTACGGATCGGACCGGCATTGCGACCGGAGTTCGCGGCGTGGCGGTATGGGGATCAGTTCGGGCGTCGGCGTCGGCGGGAGTTGGCACTCGCGGGAGCCGTCTTGGCAGTTCCTTCCGTTGCCATCGGGCTGGGTAGTGTTGGAGTTCTCGGAATGCTTGCCCTTCAGAGCACCAACCTCCTGATCCAGTGGCGATTGCACCGTACCGTCACAGTACGAGTGAGCCGCCCTGGCAAGGCGCCAATTGAACTGGGCGACATGCAGGTGGCTTCGGGGCTGCTGCTCCGTCCAGAGAATGGCGAAATGGTATTTCGGACAAGGGTGCTTGCGCCGCGAGTGTTTACCGGCACCAACAAGACTCAGGATTTCAGCGGCACCGATCTTGACCTCCTATTGCCCGGTCTCCTCGCGCGCGTCAACACCTGGGCGACGCGCTCTCGAACGATCGCCGATGCTGTGTCGCTGGTGGCCGATCAGTCGAACCCGCGCGAAATCCTGATGGCGGCCGAGGAGAAGTCGCTGGGGCTCGGTTGGGGCGGGAAGGGGCATCTTCACATGCTGAAGCCGATGTGGCGTGTGGCGGCTGAAATTGCCTCGAATGAGCAGAGCGAGCGGATCGCTCTCGAGGGTGAGCTCGCAATGCTCGAGCGGCAATGGGCCGAGGCCGACCGGCTCGCCAAGATCAGCGACGCGCTGGCCATTCCTGATTCGGTTGATGGCGAACTGGAGGATCTGAAACAGGATTCGCGATCCTCGATCCTCAACGACCGCGCATCCTGATGTACTCCACCTGTCTCTACTGCACTCACGACCTCGGCGCCAATACGGTGATCGAGACACTGCCCGTGGGGCGCCGCATTGCGTTTGATGCCGCGCAGGGCCGTCTCTGGGTCGTTTGTCGTCATTGTGCCAAGTGGAACCTGGTGCCGTTCGATACCCGGCTGGAGAGCATCGATGCGGGTGAGCGGCTCTTCCGCGACACCCGGGTGCGCTTCTCGACCGACAACATCGGGATCGCCCGACTCAAGGAAGGGCTGGAGCTGGTCCGCGTCGGCCCTGCGCTCCGCCCGGAGTTCGCGGCGTGGCGATACGGAGACCAATTCGGGGCGCGGCGAAAGCGGGCGATGTTTGCGCTCGCCGGTGTCTCGGCAATCGGTGCTGGGATCGCCGTTGGCGGCGCCGTGCTCGGTGTCGGTACCATGGTGGCAGCGCAACTCGGGCCGCACCTCTGGAAAGGGCTGAACTACGCGGTTCGCGGCCGCAAGGTGGTCGTGCGCGTGCCGAAGGAATCCGGGACCCCGCTCGAATTGACGCGAAGTGAAGCCGAGGCGGCGCACTTCGTCTGGCTGAAGGAAGGCGGATGGGCCATCAGGACAACGCTTCGATCTGGCGGGCTCGAGGAGAACACTCGCAAGAATTCTCCGGTGGAAGGGCGTCATCTCATCACCGGTTCCGACGCCGAATGGCTCCTGGCCGGAATCCTCGCCTCGACGAACGAATTCGCCGGCACTCGAAGCGACGTGCACGAGGCGGTGCAACTGCTCGAGTCACGAACCGACCTCGCCGATCTGATTGACGTGGTCAAGGCTCCATCGAAATTCACGCGAATCAAGCCGGTCAAAGCGCTCCCCAAGACTTGGCGCGTCGCCACCGAAATGGCGTTGCACGAGCAGAGTGAACGAGAGGCACTTGCCGGTGAACTCGCCCTGCTCGAATGGCAATGGAAAGAGGCCGACCGGCTCGCGAAGATCAGTGATGCGCTGGCGTTGCCGGAGTCGCTGGGCGGGGACGGCTCGGAAGTGTCCTGACGCTGCCGCGAGGATCTGCGCCGCGCGAGGCGCGGCGCCGGCGATGATCCCCGCTCGTTAACCGTCGGCGATACCCACCAACTCCGCCGGTCCCGACCGCATCGCCCGCCACGCGCCAGGCAGCGCAGCCACCAGCGCCACTGCGACCAGAACGGCACCGTAGCGGAGGACGAGCTCAGACTCCCACGCCGGGAGACCCGGGATCACCGTCGTGAATACTTGCCACGCACCCGGCCCGAACCAGAGCGCACAAGCCACCCCGCCTGCGCCGGCGAGCACCGCGCGACCGGTCACCGTGATCAGGACGTGACGCCGCCGCGCACCGACGGCGCGACGAATTCCCAGCTCGGGAATCAGTGCGCTGATCCAGAGGCGAACCAGGACCAGCGTTCCTAACGCCGCGATCAACCAGCCGGCCCATCCCTCGATCGTGATCCAGCGCGCAAACCAGCGCAACGGTGCCAGCTGCGCCGCTCGCAGTGCCGCTTCGGTCATGGCGGCCGGCATTCCCGCCGCGGGATGCAACGCGGCCGCGATGACCCCACCAGCCTCTGGTGGCTTCGTTCCAGGCGCCGAGCGCAGCATCACCTCGAGTTGCGGGGCGTCGTGCTGGAGCACGCTGAGGTAGACCGAATAGCGGGGGAGCAACGACGCTCCGAACCCCGCCGCAACCGGCTCATCGACGACGCCGACCACGGTGTACCATCCCTCAAGTCCATCGAGTTGCAGGCGCCGACCAATCGGTTCGCCGTGCTGGAAGTGCCGCAGCGCGAGTGCGCGATTCACGACGGCCACCCGCTCGTTGCCGCGAACATCGGCGCTGGTAATACCGCGACCCGCGACAATCACGGCACCGATGGCGCTGAAGGTGTCGGCGCTCACCAGATGACGGACCGCCGTGGTGAGCCGGAACGGGAGCCGCATATTGGCTTCGAAGCACTCGCCGCAGTCGGTCGTGAGTCCGCCGACTTCGCCGAGACCCAGTGCGACGCCGGGTGTGGCGATGCTCGCCATCGAGATTCCTGGCGTCGCACCGAGCGCCGCGAGGAGTGCCTGATAATCCCCGGCATTGGCGTGTGTTCCATCGACACGATAGATCGAGGCGCCACCGGTGGCCGACGCCGTCGTGTTCAACAACCCCTGTACATGTCGCGACAGCAACGCGCTCGCAGTGACTACCAGCAAGCCGACCGACAGCAGCGCCGCAGCAAGATAGAGTTCGAGTGGCGGACCACTCGCCACCTGCACGCTCTTGCCTCGCGTCGGCAGCAGCACGAATAGCGCGCCGAGGAGAAAGGTCGCCAGGAACGCCAGCACGACGAGTGCGACCGGAAGGCCGGGCAGTTGTGAAGTACCCGGCCACTCGCTGCGGGCGAGCCGGAACGCCACCACCGCAAAGCCACCGCCCGCAAAGCAGGTGGCGCCGGCCAGGAGCGAGGCCTCGAGCATCGCCATCATTGTGAGTGCGCGACGCGATGCGCCCACCGCACGGCGCACGCCGATCTCGCTGGCACGTTGCCCCGCGCGCGCCGCACTTCCGACCAGGATGGTGATCGCCGCGAGCGCAAGCACGCCGGCCGCGGCTCCGAGCAGCGGAGCGAGCACCGCCGCGAGGGCGCGCTGCTGGAAGACGGCGATCGGCGTCGCCTGGGCTGACCAAGTCTGATTCAGTCCCCGCACCAGGCCGCCGAGCTCGAGGCCGCCAGCGAGGGCGACCACTGGCGCTGCTGCCGCAAGGGCAACGACCCCGGCGAGTGCGCCGAGCAGCGCCCCACGCCAATACATCCGGAGGCCATCGCGCGCCGCGGTCGTTGCGACCCTCAGTCCGCTCGAAATCGATGTCCGTGACATTCTCGCTCCGCTGATTGTCATCCCGCTGTCACCTCGATGTAATCAGGCTGCCAGACCACCGCCATCCGTCAGACGGAACTTCGTGAGGGAACGTGTCACTCCCGCCACGGGGGTCCGGATGTATCGCACCTGCCTCTACTGTACCCATGACCTCGCCGAAAACACGATCCTCGAGACCCAGACCGTGGGGCGGCGGATCGCCTTCGACATCGCCCACGGCCGACTCTGGGTCGTCTGCCCAAGTTGCGCCAAGTGGAATCTGGTGCCGTTCGACACCCGACTCGAGAGTATCGACAGCTGCGAACGGCTCTTCCGCGACTGCCGCGCCCGTTACTCCACCGATAACATCGGCCTTGCCCGCCTCGAGGCCGGTCTCGACCTGATCCGCATCGGGTCGGCGCTCAAGCCGGAAATCGCCGCCTGGCGGTACGGGAAGATGCTGGCCCAGCGACAGCGGCGGACGAGCGCGATTCCCTTTGTCGAGACCCTGCGAGGGATTCGACGGGCCTTTCACAATCAACATGTCTTACGGGACCCCTGGACTGACCAGCTCGTCCAGGTTCCGCTCGCGGCGATGCTCCACGCGACCCTCGCCGCCGACGATCAGGGAGAATGGCGGCTCGAGGTCCACTACCGGACCGGGCTCGAGCGGCTCTTCGGCCCCAAGGAGCCGGTATTCGCAAGTATCCGCGATGTACCGTCGCTCGGCCTCTTCGACGGCCGTGAGCTTTTCCCGACCCTGGGCCGGCTCTTGCCGGCTCTGGAACCCGGGGGGAAAGGTGGCGAGCAGGTGGGCGAGGCGCTCCGTCTGATGGAGTCTGCCCGCGACCGTGAGCACCTGCTCGAGTATGTCGTCGGCAAGCCTCTCCGGTTCGCGACCCAGCGGCGCTACGTCGTCCGCGAGGTGCCCAGCGAGATCCGGCTCGCGCTCGAGATGGCGGCGCACGAGGAGACCGAACGGCGAGCGCTCGAAGGGGAATTGAAGCTGCTGGAGCGGGAGTGGAAGGCGGCGGAACAGCTGGCCGCGATCACCGACCGACTGGCGGTAGGGGAGGAGCCGGCCTAAAATGCGCGGATGACGCCAGACTCTCGCTCCACCACGCCCTCTGCCTCGATTGCCGACCTCCGGCACCACGTCGGCCAGCAAGTCACGGTACGGGGGTGGGTGACCACCACGCGCTCCTCCGGCAAGATTGCCTTCCTCGTGATGCGCGATGGCTCCGGCTACTTGCAGACTGTCTTCCCCAAGAACGAGATCGCTGACGGCGCCTGGGAGCGATTCGCGACGCTCACGCAGGAAGCGACCGTGGCCGTGACCGGCACCGTGCGCGAAGATGCCCGCGCGCCCGGCGGATTCGAGCTCACGGCGAGCGACGTCGTGGTGCTGGCGCCGAGTGTCGACTTCCCGATCACGCCGAAGGAACACGGCACCGCGTTCCTCTTCGAGCATCGCCATCTCTGGCTCCGGTCGCGCAGGCAGGTCGCCATCGCTCGCGTCCGCAACGAGATCGAGCATGCGATCAGCGACTTCTTCTACGAGCGCGACTTCATCCGTGTCGACACGCCGATTCTCACCGGATCGATCGGGGAGCAGGCCGGGGAACTCTTCGCCACCGAATATTTCGATCTCGGCCAGGCGTATCTCGCGCAGACCGGCCAGCTCTACGGTGAGGCTGCCGCCGCGGCGCACGGAAAGATCTACACCTTCGGTCCGACCTTCCGCGCCGAGAAGTCGAAGACGCGCCGTCACCTGACCGAGTTCTGGATGATCGAGCCGGAGGTGGCATTTGCCGACTCGAACGACAACATGAAGTTGCAGGAAGACTTCGTGTCGTACCTGGTGGCGCGCGTGCTGGAGAAGCGCCAGGAAGAACTCAAGGAGCTCGAGCGCGACACCGCCAAGCTCGAAAGCATCACCGCGCCGTTCCCGCGAATCAGCTACACCGAGGCGATCGCCGTCCTGCAGGCACAGGGCAGCGATATCCAGTGGGGCACCGATCTCGGCGCCGATGATGAGACTGCACTGGCGAAGGCGTACGACAAGCCGCTCTTCGTGATGAACTATCCGAAGGCGTTCAAGGCGTTCTACATGAAGGAGAATCCCGACGATCCGCGCACCGTGCTGAGCAACGACTGCCTGGCACCGGAAGGCTACGGCGAGATCATCGGCGGGTCACAGCGCGAAGATGACTACGACAAACTGCTCGCGCGCATCGAGGCGCAGGGGCTCGATCCCAAGTCCTACGGCTGGTATCTCGATCTCCGCAAGTACGGCGGCTTCGTGCACTCCGGCTTCGGTCTCGGCCTCGAACGCAC
>JBDSMX010000163.1:0-2785 GCA_039915645.1 Gemmatimonadales bacterium
CCGACGGCAAGCGCGTCATCTATCGGGGTACCCGCCAGGGAACGCGCAACCTCTACCGGATACCGGTCGATGGCTCGGGTGACGAAGAGCGCCTCACCACCAAGCCCGGCGTGATCCAGACGCCCACGTCGGTCTCCGCTGACGGCCGCGTCTTGCTGTTCGACCAGAACGGAGCGGATGAGCCTGATGGCGCCGGCATCTGGGTCCTGGCGCTCGACGGCGACCACACACCCCACCGCCTTTTCCCGTTGCCGGCCGCCGGCCACAACGGCCAGCTCTCACCCGACGGTCGGTGGGTTGCCTATCAGGCGATCGTCGCGTCGCGGCAGGAGATTTTCGTCGCGCCCTTCGCTGGCTCCGGCGAGCGACGCCTCGTCTCCACGGACGGTGGTACCGAACCCCTGTGGTCGCGAGACGGCCGTGAGTTGTTCTTCCAGAGCGCCAACCGGCTGATGGGCGTCACGGTGACGTCTGGCGCGACTTTCTCCGCGAGCCCTCCGCGGCCGATGTATGAGGGAAAGTTTTTCCGCACCGTCACCCTCAACACCAGTTTCGCCATCGCGAAGGACGGCGCCCGCTTCCTTCGCATCCAGCCGATGGATCAGGAACCGGCCATCACGCAGATCGAAGTGGTCCTCAACTGGTTTACTGCGCTGAAACGCCGCGCCACGAGTCACGTCGAATAGGCCGCGCAACACTCGACCTGACCTGCCTACTTCGTGATCATGCCGATGGTTCCGAGCCACCTCTCCACCAACGCTGGCCATGCTGTAATCGGAAAACTCGTCGGCCGTAGTCCGAACGCATGCCCGCCTTTCGGATACACATGCAGCTCCACCGGCACGCCTGCCTTCTTCAAGGCGGCGTGATAGACGAGCGAGTTCTCGACGGGATCGACCGGATCATCCTTCGCCTGGATCAGCAACGTTGTGGGCGTCCGGTTGGTGACCCGAAGATCGGGATTCAACGCGAAGCCCCTCTCGGGTACCGCCAGATGACCGGGATAGAGGGCGATCGCGAAATCGGGGCGACAACTCACCGAGTCGGCCGAGTCCACCGTGCGGTACAGGCGCTTCTCGAAATGCGTGCTGATGGCGGCCACCATATGCCCGCCGGCCGAAAAGCCAAGTACGCCGATCTTGTGGGGATCGATGTGCCAGCGCGCGGCTTGGGAGCGAACCAGTCCCACGGTCCGTTGTGCGTCGAGCAATGCCATGCGACAGTCCCGATACGCGCCGGTCCTTTGGCACGGTACCCGGTATTTCAACAGCACGCAGGTGATCCCTTTGGACGTCAACCAGTCGCAGGCTTCCGTGCCCTCGAGATCGATCGCCAGAATGGAATAACCTCCGCCGGGGAAGACGACGACCGCTGCACCGGTGTTCCTTCCCACCGGCGAATACACTGTGATCGTCGGTAGCGAGACCCGGTCGACATAGGTCCACGGCCTGCCGCCAACGAGCTTGGGCTTGCCGGTGGCATCCACGACAATACCTGCCACCTCGGCGCCCTTGATTGGCTGTGCGCCAGGAGCCGCACCGGGCCAGATCGGGATTTGCGTGTGTCCCGGTGATGGCTGCCAAACGGTTTGCCCCGCGGCACACCGTGGCGTTCCGGCTGCGAATGCAAGGAACACGAGGAGAGCCGTGCCGAGGTGGTGCCTTTGTCTCAAGTGGGCTCTCCGCTTGGTGGGCCGTGTAACGATCGGCAAATCAGCGGCGAGCGCGCTGGCGGCCTCACTGAGCAATTAGAGCTCCGCGAGCAACTCTTCTGCCGTTCTGACGGTGGCAAACGAACCGCTCAATCCGGCCAGATAGGCCAGTTGAACACTTTTCGCGTCGACCGACTGTCCCGCAAACTGAAGATCTCTCGTGGCGCAGCCATCATGCGCGAGGGAACACTGAAAGCCCAAGTCCGAGGCTGCGCGTATCGTTGTGTCCACACACATGTGGGTCATCATTCCTGCGACGACAAGCTTTGAGGTGTCAATTGCGCGCAGGGCTCCAAGCAATGCAGTTTCCCGAAAGCTGTTTGGGAAGTGCTTGGTCACTATGGGTTCGCCAGCCGATGGGAGTACAGCGGCATGAATCTCGGCACCCTTCGTACCGGGGAGAAAAAACGTTGCCCCGGGACGCTTGGCAATGTGCTGTACATGAAAGATGGGTAACGCGCGCTGGCGAAACGCAGCCAGAAGCAGCGCCGCCTTGGAAACCGCGGATTCGGCATCCACAAGTTCCATTGCGCCGCCTGGAAAATAGTCGTTCTGGAGATCGATGAGTACGAGGGCGGTGGACATTGATAGCTTTCCTGTTTGGACGCGAGGGCACCCTGAATTTGATCGGCCCAACGACCGCGTTCACCCGCGGGGCGGGCCGCAGAAAGATATGCCTCGCCGAACTCGTTATTCGCGTTCCGGCTTGGTGGCGGTCACGATACCGGTTACAGCCCAGGGACCGCTCCACCAGAATCGCCAGCCCAACCCACGACGGGCAACGTCACCCATCCCGATTGCGGCAAGCCGTGCCTGGTATTGACCGGTGGCCCGAATGTCCGCGATCATCAGCCGGCCGCCAGGACGCAGCACCCGCACCGCTTCGTCGATCGCCTTCTCCCGGCCGGCACGTTCACCAATGTTGTGGATCGCCAAACTCGAGACAACGAGATCGAAACTGTTGTCTTCAAAGGGCAGCGCCGTCATGTCCCCCGTGTGCAGTTCGACGCGATCCGCGACCCCCTCGGCGACGGCGTTGCGCTGGGTGGCATCGGGAGAATTGCCGGACTGATC
>JBDSMX010000192.1:0-3641 GCA_039915645.1 Gemmatimonadales bacterium
CACCGCGAAGCTGTTCGAGGTTCTCCGGCTGGGTCGCGGCGATCCCTTCGAGTGTCCCATTGGGGCAGAGGACCCCGGGCTGCAGCTGGTAACGATCGGCCAGGCTGTTCCGGGCACGCTTGAGCGCTTCGAGCCGCGCCTCGAACGCCGGGTCTGGCACTCGCCGCGGACCACGCTCGAGCCGGGGCAGGTCGGCATCGGCAATGGCGAGGCCCCGCTCGATCGCCGCCAGGATCTCGGGCCCGCGCCGGTCGAGCGTGTCGCGGCCGATTCCCTTGACCCGTCCGAGGGCATCGAGCGTCCGGACCGGGCGCTCCGCCAATTCGAAGAGGACCTCGTTCCCCAGCACCCGGAACGCGGCACGGTCGAGCTTGGCGGAAGTGGTTTCGCGCCAGACATAGACCTCCCGCAGCAGTGCCAGCGACCGGCGGTCGAGCGCCTTGGCCCCCTTGAGGCGGAGATAGCTGGAGGTCGGGTCGTCGTGCGGTGCGCCGGTCCACCGGGTCCGCTCGAGGAGGACAAACTCCTCCTGCACCCAGCTCCAGCGGCCTTTCTCTTTGAGTTGATCGCGGAGTATGTCACGCAACTCACAAAGGTTTACCGTGTCGCCTGCGGCATAGTCGAGCATCGCCGGCGTCAGCGGCCGCGCCGACCAGTCTGCCCGCTGGAACCTCTTGTCGGCCTGCACCGAGAAGTATTTCTCGAGCAGGGCGCCGAGACCGATACCTGGCTCGCCCAGGAACTGGGCCGCGATCCGCGAGTCGAAGAGGTTGCTGGCGTGGAAGGCATACTGCTTGTCGAAGAGGCGAAGGTCGTAGTCCGCGTCGTGGAAGATCTTCTCGATCGACGGGTCGGCGAGAATCGCACCGATGGGGGCGAGATCCCCCACGCCAAGCGGATCGATCACAGCGGTGATCGCCCGGGTCGAGAGCTGGACCAGGTAGATCCGGTCATGGTACCGGTGAAACGAGGCGGCTTCGGTGTCGAGCGCGATCAGATCGGCCCCGGCCACCTCCGCCATCAGGGCCTTGAACGTCTCTGGCTGGTCGACGAGGCGGACGCTCACTCAATCCCGCCGCTTCGCGACTTGCTCAAGACCCGCGGCGATGTCTTCGAGCGCCTTGGCGAGGGTCTTGTAGAACTCCGGATCGGGGGCCGTGGCGGCCCCGCCCATCCCGGCGTCGAGATAGATCTGTCGCGACAGCTTGGCGGCGTGTCGGATGTAATCGGTTGTTGGCGCCACAAGCCCTCGGTGAAAAGAGACGCTTCAAACGTAGTGACCGAGTGCCGAGAAGCGAGAAGCGAGAAGCGAAAACCCCCTTGTCTCGCTTCTCGCTTCTCGCTTCTCGGTTATTTTCTGTTATGCCGCACGCGATCGAGCTCACCGTCTACCCCGACGAATGCGACACCTTCGGCCACCTCAACCAGGCCTCCTACTTCGCGCTTTTCGAGCGGGCGCGTTGGGAGTTGCTCCGGCGTGGGGCGGGAATGGACCTCTTCACCAAGGCCGGCGTGTGGCCCGCTGTAAGGAAAGCGTCAGTGGAATACCACGCCGGCACCTGGCCCGGCGACGTCCTGCGCTTCGGGCTCGAGATGACCCAGCGGGGGCGGACCTCGTTCACGCTGCGGCAGACCGCCACGAGAACCCGGGATTCGGTGGTGGTGGCGACGCTGGAGTCGCTCTTTGTCTGCGTCGACAAGTCGCAGCGGGCGGTCACCATCCCCGACGAAGTGGCGGCGGCCTTCGGGCCGGATGAGTTGCAGTTGTCGATTTGAAACATTGGGATCGGCGGACGGACCGGCGCGGGGGTGTGAAACTCCGACCCTGCTGGTTCGTCTTGAGAGATGGCGGGCCCGGTGGAACCTCTCCCTCTACCACCGCCATCAAGAAGACTGCCTACCTCTGAGTCGCTCCCGGGACCGCGGAAACGCGGAACCGGGGGCGCTCACTTTTTTGGGCTACTTCTTCGGCCGCCCCGGCGGGGTATCGGAATCGAAGATGTCCTTGTTCTTCGCGATGAAGGCCTGGAGGTTCGCCGGCACATCCTCTTCCGGGTAGATCGCGCTCACCGGGCACTCCGGCTCACAGGCACCGCAATCGATGCACTCGTCCGGATGGATATAGAGCTGGTCTTCGCCTTCGTAGATGCAATCCACGGGGCAGACGTCGACACAGGCCCGGTCCTTCACGCTGATGCAGGCCTCGGTAATGATGTACGGCATGTATCGCTCCTCCGGGCGGTGCCGGGTGGGTTCGCACGATTGGGGGTTCGCGCTGACGCAGAGAGTAGGAAGTCGGGGCCGTAGTGCGCAAGGGGCAACGCCTTCATACCGCGGACGACCGCCCGCGCGTGACTACGTTTCGCGCAATGATGCGGCGCGCCACTCCCTTCCTTCTTGCTCTCCTGACAGCGCCGCTGGCTGCCCAGCAGCCTGCGACAGTCGGTGCCTGTATATCGGCCCGAACCGCACTGGTGCTGAGCGGTGGCGGGGCCAAGGGCTTTGCGCACATCGGCGTGCTCAAGGCGCTCGATGCGGCCGGTCTCCGCCCCGATCTGGTGATCGGCACCTCGATGGGCGCCGTGATCGGCGCGCTCTATGCCTCCGGCCTATCCGGCAAGACCATTGACTCGCTCGCGCGCGCGAGCGCCTTTACCAATCTCTTCCGGACATCCGCCGCGCTCGGCCCCCGTGCCTGGGGTCCGCTGCTGCCTCTGGTGGTCTGGGAAAGTGGCGAGGGTGGTTTCGCGCTGCGGAGCGCGGCGTTGCGACAGGGGGACGTGAACGACCTGCTCAACGCGACGATGTTGCGCGGCAATCTTCTGGCTCGCGACGATTTTGATCGGCTGCCGATTCCGCTGCGCGTTGTGGCCACCGATCTCCGTGACCGCAGCGTCGTGATTCTCCGCGGTGGCGATCTCGCCCAGGCAGTGCGCGCTTCGATTGCCATCCCGTTGGTCTTTGCACCGGTGCGCGTCGGTGAGCGCATGCTCGTCGATGGCGGACTGTCGGCCAACATTCCCATCGCCGCTGCCCGGGCGAGTGGTGCGACGCGCGTGATGGTGAGTGATGTGACCGAACGGCCGGCCGATTCGCTCAATCTTGCCTCGCCGTTGGTCGTTGCCGATCGTCTCCTCAACTGGCTCTTTCGCCAGCCCGCCGATTCGCTCATCAGGAGCGATCTCTTCGTGCGCACTCCGGTCGAAGGTTTCGGATCGCTCGACTTCGCGCCGGCCACCATCGACTCACTCATCGATCTCGGTGAGCGCGCCGCGCAACGCGGCATCGCGAACTGGAGCTGCCGTCCGGCTGTGCCGACCCCGCTGCCGCCGCTCACGGCCACGCTTCCGCGGATCCTCACGTCAGTGGCCACCGCGCGCCACGACGAGGAAGGCACCCGACTCGTGGAGCGCGCGCTCGATCTCGACCTCGATCGACCGATCGATCTCGTCGCCTTGCGCAAGCGGATGCAGGACCTCGCTGAACGCGATGTCTTTCGCGAGATCTGGCTGGCGCCGACCGGTTCCGGCGACTCGGTGACCTTCCATCCTGTTCTGGTGCGTCAGCCGCGTCGCGTCGCCGGACTCGGTCTGGCCTACGACACCGAACTCGGCGGTCGGGTCTGGGGCGGTCTGCTGGAT
>JBDSMX010000172.1:0-7831 GCA_039915645.1 Gemmatimonadales bacterium
ACGCGAGGATCGCCGCGATCAGGGTGACGACGATTCCCTCCGTGACGTAGTGCGCCGCGAGGTAGCCGCGCGATGCCCCCAGTGCGGCCCGCATCACGATTTCGCGACGCTCGGCCTCGGCGCGTACCAGGACGAGGTTCGCGACATTGGCAACGGCGACAACCAGCACGAGCCAGACAGCCGCGAAGAGAATCCAGAGCGCCCGCGCAACGGCGGGACCGACCACGTCGTCGCGCAGCGGGGTCACCGAGGTGCGGAAGCCGGAATTCTGGATCCAGTGATTGGGATACGCGGCGGGAAAGAGTTCCTCCATGCGGAGGACCAGCGGTGCGATCTGCGCCTCGGCGTCCGCTGCCGTGAAGCCGGGCCGCAACCGGGCCACCGCTCCGCGCACGTGATTGTTCATCGGCGGTGCAGCGGGATCGATGTGATCGGGAAGCCAGATGTCGACCCGCTGATCGGGCAGCCCTACCCCGCGCGGCGTAATGCCGATGATTTCGCGCTTCGTGCCATCGACATTGAAGAGCGTGCCGATGACACGGCGGTCGCCACCGAAGCGCCGCATCCAGTAGTCGTGGCTGAGGACCACGACCGCGCCCACGAGCGGCACGTTGTCTTCGGGGCGCAGCACGCGCCCGAGTTCCGGTGCGATGCCAAGCGTCGGGAAGATCGACGCGCTGACCGAAGCGGCCGTGATCCGCTCGGCGCGCACGGTCCCTTCCCCGGGAATCGAGACCTGAGGGGTGCGATAGAGCGCCATGTCCTCGAAGGCGCGGACATTGGCCTTGTAATACGGCAACTGATGTCGGGCGATGCCCCAGACATCATTGAGTTTGGGCATCACGGAGGCGAGTGACACCAGTTGTTGGGCGTCGCGGTACGGCAGTGGTCGCAGCAGCACGGTGTCGAGCAGCGTGAACACCACCGCCGTTGCCGCGAGCCCGAGGCCGAGCGTGAGCACAACCGGAATCGTGAACGACGTCTGACGACGGAGTCGACGCAGGGCGATGCGGATCTCGTCGCCGAGAATCGTGAGGCGCTCGCGCGAGCTTCGCCTGGCATGGATGCGGCTGTCGATCGCCGCGAGCCCGTGGCGCACGGCGGCAACATCTCCGAACTCCTCCACCGCTCGCCGACGCGCGGTGACCGGGTCGACGCCGCTCGCAACGAGCGCTTCGATCCGTTCGTCAAAGTGAAAACGGAGTTCGTCCTGGATATCAGCCGCGATATCGGACCGGCCGAATCGGAGGTATCGCCGCCACATCGGTTCGGGAGGTGCCATGGCTCAGGCCCTCCCTGGCGAGGCCATCACTTTGGCTACCGCTACGACATAGCGATCCCAATTCACCGAGCGCACCCCGAGCTCGCCCCGGCCGCCGGGGGTCAATCGGTAGAATCGGGCCCGCTTCCCTTTCTCCGAGGTACCCCACTCGGCCTCAACCCACCCCCTTTCCTCCATCCGGTGGAGCGAGGTGTAGAGGGCGCCATCGAGGATGCGGAAGGTGCCGTCGGAACCGTCCTGGATCCAGCGAGCCACGGCATAACCATGCATGGCGCCGTGACTTAGGCAGCGGAGGACGAGGACGTCGAGGGTGCCTTGGAAGAGATCGAGTTCGTCAGACATCGGATTACCTCAACAAGTGATGCAATCAATGTTGAGGCATACGGAGTGGTTCGAGGCCGGGTTTCAGGCCGCGTGCGATCCATCGCAAAAGGGCTTGTTTCCCGACCGTCCGCAGCGACAGAGCGCGATCCGGTTGCGGACCTCGTACTCGTAGCCGTCGGCGCCGACCACCGGAATCATCCCGCGCACCCAGAGGGGCCCGTCGATCCCGGCGCGGGTATCGATGACCAGTCCGATCGATTGCTCGAGCCGCGGCTCCATATTCTCGCCGCTGGCATTCTCAACGGCGACGAGACGACCACCAGGGCAGTGACCGGCCTCGTGGAGGAACTGGATCCGCGCATCGTGGTCGTCGGTCTTCTCGACCAAGGTCCAGACCTGCCCGGCAGGATCACAGAAGCGCGCGAAGGCACAGAGCGGCTGGGCATCCTTGAGCGAGAGTTCGGGGCCCTCGATCAGCTCGGCTTGCGTCTCGTACGGCTCCCGGCTCGCGCTCTCGGTCCCGTCGAAGCCGACCCGCTTGTGGCTGCTGTCACAGAACGGCTTGTTCTGCGAGTGACCGCAGCGACAGAGCTTGAAGCTCTCTGGATGCTCGAACTTCTTCCCTTCGCGCCATTCGATCGATTCGCCCGCCGCGTTGATCTCGATGTGTTGCTCGGCCACCGGGATCGTGCCGCGCACGCTGTAGGGGCCGTTTTTCGTGATCGTGACCCGCGGCTCGTCATTCGAGTTCATGGGTCGGCTCCGGAGTCGAGGCGTGGCGGCGCCAGCTTCAGCCGCAAGGAAGTTTGCCAGGGATCGCGAACCAGGAATTCGTCGTCACCATCAGGCTCGGCCTGATGACCCTGCTGCGCGAGTGAGGCCACTGTGGCGGCGAGCGAAGCACGATCGGGGAAGTGCATCGTCCATTCGAGGAGCTGCGCTTCATCGGCAGCGGGCGCCGTCGATCCGTTGCCGGCCCAGGTATTGGTGCCGAGGTGATGGTGATAACC
The DNA here is from genome assembly GCA_039915645.1 of Gemmatimonadales bacterium. Classification (GTDB taxonomy): domain Bacteria; phylum Gemmatimonadota; class Gemmatimonadetes; order Gemmatimonadales; family GWC2-71-9; genus Palsa-1233. Next base: position 2,617 of record JBDSMX010000172.1, read on the forward strand.
ACCGGCCGCAAGGAAAAGCGCGCCAGGATATTCCCAGACCATGCGGTCAAAGCCGAGCGCATCGGAATAGAAGCGGGACGCTTCCGCGATATCGCCCACGTGCAGATGCAGGTGTCCCATGCGCGTCCCGGCGGGCATCCCCGTCCACGGCTCGCCACCGTTGACGCGTACGAGATCGGCCACATCGACCGGATCCGAGGCCATCATCAATTCGCGGTTGATCTGGCGCCATTGTTCGCGAGGCCTGTCGGCGTACACCTCGATGCCGAGGTTGTCGGGATCCTGGAGGTAGAAGGCTTCGCTGACGAGGTGATCGGCTGCACCGGCGCGCGCGTTGATTTCGCCGAGATGCTGGATGAAGCGACCCAGTGCGGGTCGATCCGGCAACAGGATGGCAAAATGGTAGAGCCCATGTCGGCCGCGTCGCGGTGCGGGACGCACACCGCTCCGCTCGTGGAGATGAATGAGCGGGCGTTCCGGCCCGAGTGCCGCGAGCGTCGCCGTCGTGGCGCCACGGTCAATGACCCGGAGCCCGAGAATTTCTTCGTAGTACGCGATGGAGCGGCCGAGGTCGGCGATCTGCAGACGAACAGGGCCGAGGGAAAGCGCCTCCGGGAGTCGGTGCCCGGCCGGTGCGATGCCGTAGCTGCCTGGCGTTGCGGGTTGCGCACCTTCGGCCTCGCCGAAAATATCCTGCGTCGTGACTCCCATGTTCACCCCCTCTGGCCGAAATATATCCGCCCGGCCGCGCGGTGGTTCGCCGTGTTGCGAGGGCGTCAATATTCTTATATTACGATAGAGTTGAGAATCTCTTCCGGGGGAATTCGTGGCGGAGTTGAGCGATACCAATGCAGTTGCAGTTGCGGAACGTTTCAAGGCGTTGTGCGAGCCGATGCGACTCCGGTTGCTGCAGGCACTCCGGGCTGGTGAGGCCTCAGTTGGTGACCTGGCCGACCAGGTTGGCGGTGGCCAGGCCAATATCTCCAAGCATCTCCAGGTGCTCCTGCAGCAGGGCTTCGTCGCTCGCCGCAAAGAAGGCACCACCAGCTGGTACCATATTTCCGATCCGCGCGTCTTCAAGCTGTGTGAGCTCGTCTGCGGCGGCCTCGAGGAGGAGCTCGACCGCAAGCGGAAGCTCCTCCAGCGGCGGAAGTAGTTCGCACTATTCCCGGCGGAGCTGCCAGTAGAGCAGCGGCACCACCACCATCGTCAGCAGCGTGGCCACGATCGCGCCACTCATCAGGGCCACAGCCAGCCCCTGGAAGATCGGGTCGAGCACCATCACCAATCCGCCGATGATCACGGCCGCGGCGGTCAGCGCGATGGGCCGGAATCGCACGGTTCCCGCCTCGATCACCGCGTCGCGCAGCGGTGTGCCGCGCGCCTCCGCCAGCTGGATGAAATCCACCAGCAGAATCGAGTTGCGCACGCTGATGCCGGCGAGCGCGATCATGCCGATCATCGACGTCGCGGTGAAGAACGCCCCGGTAATCGCGTGGCCCGGAAGGATGCCGATCAACGTCAGCGGAATCGGCGCCATGATGACGAGCGGAATCGTGAACGACTGGAACCAGCCGACCAGCAGGACATAGATCAGCAACAAGACACCGGCGAAGGCGATCCCCAGATCCCGAAAGACCTCAATGGTGACTTGCCATTCGCCATCCCACTTGAGCGCGGTCTCGTCGAGCCGCGTCGGTGCGGCGGCGTTGTATCGCGCGATCGTCGCCCCCGGCAGCTCGAGCGAGTCGAGTGCGCGGTTGAGCGCCAGGATGGCGTAGACCGGTGACTTGATCGTTCCGGCAACCTCGCCAGTCACGTAGATCACCGGGCGCAGATTCTTCCGCATCCTGATCGGCAACAGCGTGGTCGAGTCCACCGTCACGAAACGGGAGAGCGGCGAGGGCCCCCGCGAGGTGGCAACGGGAACCGCAAGCAGTGCCTGCACCCCGCTGCGGCGCTCACGATCGAGCCGCGCCACGATGGCGACGCCCTCTCGCGACGAAGGTGCTGTTGCGGACCCGGCGTTGCTGCCCGACAACGCCAGCGAGAGCACTTGCGACACCTGCTCGACCGTGACGCCGGCCTCGGCGGCACGCACGCGATCGACGTGGAACTGCAGTCGCTCCTGTGGCGCGAGTACACTCCAGTCAACATCCACCACACCAGGTGTCGATTCCATCACCGACTTCACGTGGCTGGCCGCTGCGAGTCTGCTGCTGTCATCGGCGGCATAGACCTCGGCGACCAGTGTCGACAAGACCGGCGGACCGGGAGGAATCTCCGCAATCTTGGCATTGGCCCCGAAGCGACGTGCAATCGAGTCGACGGCGTGGCGGACCGCCACCGCAATGTCGTGGCTCTGCCGGTGACGATCACCCTTGGGGAGAAGATTCACCTGTACATCGGCAACATTGGCACCACGGCGGAGGAAGTAGTGCCGCACCAGACCATTGAAGTTGAACGGCGCCGCCGTCCCCGCATAGGTCTCGGTGCTTACCACTTCAGGGACCGTTCGCAGCCAGGTGGCGACGGCGCTTGCTGCGGCATTGGAACTTTCGAGTGTCGTTCCCTCGGGGAGATCGAGAATGACCTGAAATTCCGACTTGTTGTCGAACGGCAACATTTTCACCTCGACCACCTTGACCACCACCAGCCCGGCCGAGAGCAGCAACAGGGTTCCGATACCGGCGTAGAACGCGTTCCGCGCTCCGCGGCGCTCCATCAGTGGAGTCATCAATGCGGCGTAGGCGCGTGCGAAGCGATGTACCGGCTTCGGTGCGTCGGCCGTGTGCGCGACGTTCACATGTCCCTTGAGGACGCGCAGCGCCAGGTATGGCGTGATGATGAAGGCGACGCCGAGGGATGCGAGCATGGCGGCCGAGGCGCCGACCGGGATCGGGCGCATGTAGGGCCCGTTCATCCCGGTGACCAGGGCCATCGGCAGGATCGCGGCGATGACGGCAAAGGTCGCGAGAATGGTGGGATTGCCGACCTCGTCCACTCCCTCAACGGCGGCGAGCTCGGGAGAGCGATCTCCCATCTGCATGTGCCGATAGATGTTCTCGACCACCACAATGGCATCGTCGACCAGGATGCCGATCGAGAAGATCAGGGCGAAGAGCGTGATCCGGTTGAGCGAATAGCCCAGGGCATAGTAGATGAAGAGCGTCAACGCGAGCGTGACGGGAACGGCGACGAGCACCACCACGGCCTCACGCCAACCGAGTACCAGACCGACGAGCGCGGTCACGGAGAGGGTGGCAATGAGCAGGTGCAGGATCAGTTCGTTGGCCTTGTCGCTCGCGGTCTCCCCATAGTTCCGGGTGATGTCGACGCGGATATCGGCGGGGACGAGCCGTTGGCGCGCCTGTTCGAGTCGGGCCAGCGCGGCTCGCGCGACATCGCTGGCGTTGACGCCAGGTCGTTTCGCGATGGCGATCGTCACCGCCTGTTCCTCGGCAGCTCCTCGCGCGGCGTGGGTGACGTAATCCGTGGCCTCACCGGGTGCAGCGACGATGGTGGCAACGTTGCGCAGGTAGACCGGCCCAACACGGTTGGCCACCACGACATTTCCGGCGTCGCCCGCCGTCCGGATCGGGGCGCCCACGGTCACCAGGATGACGCGGTCGGCCGTCGTGAATTCCCCCGCCGAGAGTTGCGAGTTGCCGGCACGAAGTGCCTGCATCACCTCTCCGGGCGTGACACCGCTGGCCGCGAGTCGTTCGGGATCGAGCGTGACCCGGAACTGCATCGGCTTGCCACCGATCAGTTCGATATGCGCCAGGTCGGGGATGGTCGCGAGCTCATCGGCGAGGTGGGCCGCGACGGTGCGAAGTTCATCGGAGCCGTACCGTGCACTGTGCAGTGTCAGGGCAAGAATCGGCACGTCATCGATTGAATGCGGCTTCACCAGGGGTGGTAAAGCGCCCGGCGGCGCCTGATCCGCGGCGGATGCGAGTTTGTTGAGCACCCGGCTTGTGGCGCGATCCTGATTCTCGCCGACCTTGAACCGGACGGTGACCAGCGTCATCCCCTCGCTGGCCATGGCGTAGACGTATTCGACGCCCGGGATCTCCCACATCAGCTTCTCGATGGGGCGGGTCCGCTGATTCTCGACCTCCTCGGGAGATGCTCCGGGGAAGGCCGCGATCACATCGATCATCGGCACGGAAATCTGGGGCTCCTCCTCACGGGGCGTGGCAATGACAGCGAGCACGCCAACGGCGAGAGAAGCGATGGTGACAAGCGGTGTGAGCTTCGAGCGCAAGAATGCGCTGGCCACCCGGCCTGCGATGCCCATGATCAACGCCCTCCGCCGGCCACGAGTACGCTGTCGGTCGCGGTCACTCCGGAGAGCACTTCGACGTAGTTGCCGAACTTCGCTCCGAGGGTGACCCAGCGAAGACCTCCCGTGGCGGTGCGCACGCCCGCGAGATCGCCCTGGTGCACCACCGCCGCATCGGGAACGAGCAGCGCGCGGCGGCGACCCTGCGGCAACGCGATCGTCGTGGGGCTGCCACTCAGGAACCGGCCGGATGGGTTCCGCACCAGTGCATTGACGGTGTAGAGATTGTCACCTGATGGGACGACGCCTTCCACCGTCGCCGTGACCGTGGTATCACCGATCTTGGCTGTGACGGTTGCACCGCGCCGCAATCCGCGAACCGCGTCCGCGGCCGCGTGCACGATGATGCGCAGCGTGGTGGCATCTTCGACCGTGATCAGTGGTGCACCCGGCGATGCGAAGGCGCCCGGGTCGACAAAGCGACGCGTGACCACGCTCGCGAACGGTGCCCGTATTCCGGCATACGACGCTGTGGCAGCGAGTTCTGCTGCCATGCCACCGGCCGAGAGCACGGCGGCGTCGGCGCGCGAGAGGGCGGCCTCGGCCTGTTCGAGTTGAGCGCGCGTTGCGGCGCTGTCGGCGTAGAGGGCACGGATCCGGCTAGCGTGGGCCTTCGCCTCGCGCTGTCCGGCATCGGCCGCTGACGCGCCCGCATCGAGCTGTGCCCGGCGAGCCTCCAGGTCACGGGCATCGAGGCGGACCAGCAGTTGACCCGCTGCTACCCGATCTCCCTCCTGGGCATCGACGCTGTTCACCGATGCCATCAACCGGCTGCTGAGTATTGCCATCCGCATCGGCTCGGCACTGCCACTCGCGTTGAAGGCATCGCTGATGGTGGTGTCGATCACCGCTACCGGCCTGCCACTC
>JBDSMX010000236.1:0-3169 GCA_039915645.1 Gemmatimonadales bacterium
TGATGCTCCAGCTGCCGCTCGATGTCGGTGAGCAGCGACGAGGCGCCAAACCGGAACAGGTCGGGGCGCAACCAGCGATCGCCGAGTTCTTCCTTCATCATCGCGAGCCAGTCGAGAGATTCCTTGGCCTTGCGGATACCGCCGGCCGGCTTGAATCCGACATAGTGCCCAGTGCGATCGTGGTATTCCCGCACCGCGCGCGCCATCACCACGCCCACCGGAAGAATGGCGTTGACGGGTTCCTTGCCGGTGGAGGTCTTCACGAAATCGGCGCCGGCCTGCATCGCCACGATCGACGCGCGGGCGACGTCTTTCAGGGTGGCGAGTTCGCCAGTGCCGAGGATCGCCTTGAGGTGCGCATGACCGCACGCCTCGCGGAAGGCGCGCACTTCATCGTAGAGCGCCTGCCAGTTGCCGGTGAGGACATGGGAGCGGGTGATCACGATGTCGATCTCTTCGGCACCGTCGGCGACCGAGGCCTCGATCTCCATCAGCCGCGTCTTCATCGGCGAGAGGCCTGCGGGGAAACCGGTGGAGACAGCGGCGACGGGAATGCCGCTTCCTTCGAGGGCCTCGACGGCGGTCTGCACGTAAGCGTGATAGACGCAGACCGCCGCGACCTTGATCGGCACTTCGCTCATGCCGAGATCGGCGAGCAGATCGGCACGCACCGGGTGGCGAGCCTTGGCGCAGAGCCGGCGCACTCGGCCGGCGGTGTCGTCGCCTTGCAGCGTGGTGAGGTCCATCAGGGTGATCGCGCGGAGCAGCCAGCCGGCCTGAAAAGTGGTCTTGACCGAACGGCGAGTGGGAATCGTGGCAGCACGGCGCTCGACGGCGCTGCGGTTCACGCGGGTATCGCGCACCCAGGCCAGATCGAGCGGCATCCCCGGATTACGAGGCAGGTGCCCCGAGGGAGGCGCAGTCTCACGCGTGGGATAGACGGTGGCGCCACGGGCCACACTTGTCGGGCGACTGTCGACAGTACTCATCGGGCGAATCCCTCCATGGTACGCGTCGACAGCAGACGAGCGCGACGCTCCAGCAACGCGGGACTGCGAAAGAGAAAGATCAGCAGGGCACCGGCGAGGAAGCCGCCGATATGGGCCATCACGGCGACGCCCCCGACCTGGCCCTCGATCCGTGAGTTGAGAATCTGGGTCAGGAACCAGAGGCCGAGTACCGCCCACGCCGGGAAGGTCATCCGGAAGAAGAGGACCACCAGCACTACCAGGGTATGCACTCGCACACGCGGATAGAGCACAACGTATGCCCCCATCACGCCGCTGATCGCCCCGCTGGCTCCCACCATCGGCACCGCGCTGCCGGGGTCGGCGAAGATCTGCGCCGCGGCAGCCGCGATCCCGCAGAGGAGATAGAAGCCGAGGAAGCGTAGATGTCCCATCGCGTCCTCGACATTGTTGCCGAAGACCCAGAGATACCAGCAGTTCCCGAGCACGTGCAGCCAGCCGCCGTGGAGGAACATCGAGGTGATCACCGTCTTCCAGGCCTGCCCCGACTCGACCACGCAGGACATGCCGTCGCCGACCGAAAAGGAATAGCCCACGGGGAGCCGGTGGAGCAGGTCGCCGGGGATCAGCCCGAGTTCACAAACGGAGGCCGCGAGACGCTGATCGGCCCCCATACCCTGAAAGACAATCCAGACCGCGAGATTTGCCGCGATCAGGCCGACCGTGACCACCGGGGTCAGGATCGCGGGATTGTCGTCTCGATAGGGGAACATTTCCCGGGAATATAGCCCGAAAATGCCACACCCCCCGGGGATAGGTACCCGGGGGGTGTGGTCGAATTTCGGGCCTGCGCCCGCCTCAGATCACGGCCAGCTCAGACGGCAGCCGCCGGTCCCTGAATTGACCCAGTTCTGCTGCACCAGGAAATGCTTCCCGCCAATATTCATGTTCGCGACGCCACCGCCACTGGAGTACGTGGTGCCGAAGTTCCAGGCGCACTTGTCGGCGTTCTCGTAGCCGCGGTTGTCATACCACGCGTTGCCCATCATGTCGGTCGTGGTCTCTTCGATCTCGTGCGCAAGTACGGAGACTTCGTTATCCGCGCCCGCGTCCCCATTCGGAGTGGCGGTGCCGTTGGTGCACCCACCCGGATAGGCGTTGTCGTACGGCATCGCGGCGTAGAGCGCGACCTTGGTGCCGGCCGGCGTGCTGACATTGCCGTGCGTGTGGTAGCCGCAGTACTGCGAGCCGAAGCCGCCGCCGAGGTTCACGAGTCCCGACGTGAACACGAGGTACAGGGTGTTGGCGTCGTAGACCAGCTTGCCGCTATTGAAGCCGCTCGAAAGCATCGTCAGCATGTTGGCATCGGTGACGTTCTGCGAGCCGCTCGGTGCCGAGGTGTTGTTGGCCCAGAAGCCGGTGTAGCTCACACTGTTGAGGATCGCGGCGCCAGCGCTGTTCTTGTACGTGCTATTGATGTTGAAGTACGGCGAGCCGCCGAGATTGCGCATGAAGTGGCCGACCAGCGAATTGTCACCGCTGTTGCCCGTCGTATTGAACGTGCCCGAGGCCGGGCCGTTGTTGTAAATCGGCGCGGCCGCCCAGTAGATCGCGACCACCTTGGTGCCAGCCTGGAGCACCGGACCGCCATGGTAGCTGATGCCTGTGCCACCACCCGGCTTGGCCCGGGCCGCGGCGATAGCGGGAGAGTTTCGGGTCTCGAACAGGTGCTTGACCGGATTGTCGCCCGCGTTGTCGGAGGCGTTGTTGAACGCCGGGGTCGCAGCAACCGGATCGCTTGCCGTCGGCGCCGATTCAGAGCAGGCGGCGAGAGCGGCAAGTCCGGCGAGACCCAATGTCAGACGGAAACGCAACGCCATGCGGAACTCCAGGGTGGAGGCGGAAGGGTCGGCTCGGGAGCCGATATGTCATGAACGGGTTAACTGCACGGTATGTACCCGGGCCATCGGCGTCAATCGTGGCGCCCACGCGACAGGCCCCATCCCGGCCCCTGAGGCGGGGTTACACTTAAGCTCAGTCCGCCGAACACCCACTTCGCCGATGCTCCGGCGCGAGAGGCCCCACTGTATGTCCCCCACCCTGCCAGCCCCCGACCGCAAGCCCCGCGATGAAGAACTCGACGTCTTCGGGCTCTCGCACGTGGGAAAGGTCCGCAAGGAGAACCAGGATCACTTCCTCCT
>JBDSMX010000253.1:0-9647 GCA_039915645.1 Gemmatimonadales bacterium
CCATCACCTGCCGCACCGCTTCAGCCTTAAATTCATCCGAGAAGGACCGTCGGACTTGGCGCATGACACACCTCCGTGCCTCGAAGATCGAGGCGATGGCGGTGTCCGTCAAATCGAGACCACTTCAAAGTCCAACTAAGCCTTATGTTTATTGCGAGGTCCACTCGGAGCGATGCGACCTGCATGGTGCCTTCCCAGGGCTCCTGCCAGACGAGTGTTACGCAACATCGATTGGGGGGGTCACGATCAATCCCACCGACCATCCTCAGTGTTTTGCCTGGGAGAACTGATCGCGCCTCGTAAGGCATGGAGGAAAGGAGGGTCTTCCAGTCGAACGGAGTACCCTCCCGTGCGCCCCAAGCCGCCGCGGGCTTCGAATCAGATGGAGGGGCATCTAGTGGGCTCGAGTGGGGATTTCCACTGTGCTTGGGATGCCAAACGCCTACTCGCCGTAATTACGAGGATTGGGCCTAGGCGGCCGGTCTAACTCAGTTTCCCGCGTAAGTTCAATCTCCAGCACCACATAACGGGCACTCATCTGCTTCTGAGAGTCTTTTCCCTGCTACGAGGTTCCTTTGTCGTCAACTGTTCGATGCCTCCCTCTCCTGCTGGCATTGCTCATTGGCTCTGGCCGCGCCGCCTACGGTCAGGTGGACACAAATGCGGCGAGGGAAGCTTGGCTGGCGAGCGCGCCATCGCTTAAATCGCTTCGGGATCCATCGCCATCGGCCGCGCTTCTATTGATGAAGCCGTCAAAGACTAGATCGGCGGGCGACCCGCTCCTTTCCGCTGTTGCGGACGAGGCGGCATCTCTCTCTGGCGGGCTTGCGTACCGAACCGCCTGGGGCGGCTTCGCGCTTGCGCGGGCGCTTCAGGCAGAACGGGGGGCATGCGGCCCCATTGACAGCGTCGCGAGCGTCCAGTTTCAGCAGTGGTGTCGGAAGGTATTCGAAGCCTACCGAAGCTCTTTATCGCGCGACTCAGCGTTCGCGCCCACGATCGCAGATCTTGCGATCATCATCCCCTATCCGAGGCTTTGGGCGTCGGCACCTGAGGAGCTCCATGCGGTCGGAGCTGCGATCGCGAAGGGCGGACTTCCTGCTCCTGTCGCGAAACAGCTCCGCCGACTCCTGTTGCAACTAAGTCTCGAAATGTCACCACCTTCCGAGACGAGGGCGCTCCTCCGCGAGGGTCTCGCGACCGACCTGAGTGCTGGCGAACGACTCTACTTCGACGCGATGCTGGCCGGCCTGGATGGAGCGGGACAGGAGGGCGCACGCCGATACGCGGCAGCCGGAAGCGACGCCGGGGAAGGCGAGCATCTCAAGTGGATACTGAGGGATGTCGCAATTGTTGGGGGGACTCGAGACTCAACCCAGCTCGCTGAGTTGCAGCCAGGCGCGCGCAAAGCGTGGCTCGAGCAGTTCTGGAGCGACCGCGATTTTTCCGACGGTGCGGCTCCAGGTCGACGTTTTGCCGAGCACGCACGGCGCTGGCGCATCTCGCTTTCGCGGTACCGCGCGTTCGACCGCGACTTCTTGTTGGTGAAGGGACCGACGACCGCGTTGGACGCGTTTTCGGGTTGCCGGGATGTTAGCTCGACCAGCCTGGACGGAGACTTCTCTCCACTCTGCTCGGCTTCTCCTGCTTCAATCCGGGCCATGCTCCTCGACGATCGTGGATTGACGTACCTGAAGCACGGGGAGCCGCAGCAGCGCGCGCAATATTCGGCTGTCGCTGCGCGCTACGTCGAGTCATGGCTATACGTACTCCGAGATACGACTATTGTGGTCCATTTCCGACACCCGGAAAGCCCCGAGGTACTGAGTGGCATGGTGACGACGCCCGTCGCCGCGTTGGATTGGATGTCGGCGTGCCAGCTGGCACCGAAATATTGTGTGCTGGAGGCGCGCCAGGGGCAGCGGGGCGGAATTCCACGGGAGCAGGTGGTTCGCCTCAAGGAACTGAGCGAACTCGATCAGCGATATCTGCGCCGTACCGACGACGCCCCCCAGCGCTTCGACTTCAAGCTCCCGATGGCCGCGGCCGCCATCGGTCTCGGCAAGGCGCCCGGTGTCACGACCGTCGTCGCCGACGTGTCGTTGCGCGATCTGGTCGCACACGCGACCGATGACTCAACCAGACTTGCTTTGCGCTGGCAACTGCGTATCCGCAACGCTGCCAAGGAATGGGTGGTATCGCTCGACACCATCCGTCGCTATCGCCTTCCGGCAAATGCCAAGAGCGCCGCTGCAGATGCATACCTCACCTTGATGCTCGAAGTGCCCGTACCGGCCGGCACAAATGAGGTGAAGCTGGTGCTCTCCGATACCACCGGGAAAATCGGGGCAGAGTACACCCGCACGGGGTTGGTGGTAGAATCACCCACCGCGGCGGCGGGGCTCTCGGATCTGGTGCTCCTTCCCGATGGCGGGCAAGGGGCCGCTAGCTCGATCGAAGGCACACCGGTTCGCCTTTCGCCTTCACTCACGCCGGGCCGCGCCAAGTTCATCGGCATCGGCTACATCATCACCGGTGCCGCCGGCAAGGAGGTTGCGGTCTCCGTGACCGTGACGGAAATCGGCAAGGAGAAGGATCCACCTGCGATTCAGGTGACCTTCCCCGACCGACCACCGACGGCGCGCACCTTCCGGACGCAACGCGTCGGAATCAGCGCGCTTAAGAAGGGGGTCTACACTCTGCAGATCAGTGCCGAGGTGGTGCCGGGGACGCGGCTGGTGAGGAGTCAGTTGTTGGCAGTACGGTAACGGCAACGCAAGGTGGCCGCGACGTCGCGTGTCGTTTCCCAGGTGCAACAACTCGCGTTAGACTTGGTTCAAGATGCCCGACCCAACCGACATCGGCGATCTCCTCCGCTCCATCGACTCACGGCTCCAGGCGCGTGAAGCTCGGCGCGCCTCCGGTCGTGCCCTCGGTGTCTCCATCGCGATCCATCTAACACTCCTGGCCGGACTGATCTACGCCGCCTCGCGGGCCCGGCCTCCCAAGCCGGTCTGGACCGATACCTCCCTCGCTGATCAACCGGCCCAAGTCGCCGGTGTCCCCGCCTCGGCCGGCATCAACAACCCGCAACTCGCTGCCTGCGCCGACTTCTCCGATTCGCTTGGGCGCGAAATACTCAAGTACGTCAAGCGCGCTGTCGAGGGTGTCACGGTTTCGAATAGCGGCTTTGCGACATTGCCGCGCAGCGATTCGAATCTGGTGCGAGTGGTGCGTGCGGATTCGCTCTGTCGGCGTGCGGTGCGGGCGATCGACCGGAGCTACTCGGATGTCGGCGACCACGCGCGAACCATATACCTGGTTCGCACCGCGAATGCGCACTTCGCCCTCGACACCAATGTGGTGTCAGGGCGCCGAGGGAAGAGCTTCGCGATGGACACCGACCTCACCCGCATCCTTGCGTGGTGAGGGCCGGCGACTCACAGGACAATCAGTTCGCCATCTCGTAACAGGGGAGCAGCAATTCGCCTTCCAGGTCGGCGAACGATTGCGGCACGGCCACGGCGCCGCCCTGGGCATAGAAGACCCCGAGCTGCCGAAGGGCCTCCAGGTCGTCGATGTTGTCAACTTCTTCGGCAATGGTCGAGATCCCCATGATCGTGCCGATCTTGCTCACAGCGCCCACCAGCGCGGTGTACACCGGATCGGCGGCGATCCCGCGCACGTAGTGGCCCCCGATCTTGAGGAAATCGACCGGCAGTGCCTTGAGGTAGGCGAAGGATGTCATGCTGTGGCCGAAGTTCTCGAGAGCAACGGCGCAGCCGGCGGTCCGCAGTTGAGCGACGACACTGACAGTCTGCGCAAAGTTGGCCAGCACATCGGATTCGGCGATCTCGAAGCAGAGGACATCGCCGGGGAGCTCATTGGTGTGGAGCGCCTCCGCCACGAAGTCCGTGAATTCTCCTTTGAGGGTGCTGGCGCTGACATTGATGCTGCAGATCGGCAAGGCGCAGGTGGGGTGGCTGGTCCGCCAGCGACCCAGCAACTCGCACGTGCGGGATACCACCCATCGATCGATTGACGGCATCAGGTGGTAGCGCTCCGCCTGCGGAAAGAAGCTGTCACTCTCCTGCGATCCACCGCGATCGTCGGGGAGCCGCAGCAACATCTCGAAGCGCGGGCGGGCCGGAAGCCCCGGCAATAGCGGGACGATGGGCTGCACGTAGAGTTCGAACCGCCCCTCCGCAATGGCGGTGGTAAGCCGGCTGACCTTGCGGTTGTCGACCTCGGTTCGGATGGGAGTCGCATCATCAACCTTCCCGAGATGGACCTGTGAACCGCCCGCCTCCTTGGCGGCATAGCACGCTGCGTCGGCGGCACGCAACACCGTGAGGAGATTGCCGCTCAGTTCGGTTACCGGGACCAGGCCGATGCTCACCCCGACGGCGTACTCGGTCCCGTGCCATGCAAAGCGATAGTCGGCCACCTTGCGACACAGTTTGGCGGCGATCTCCTGAGCCTCCTCCATCGCGCAATGCTCCAGCAGCACCCCGAACTCGTCGCCGCCGATCCGTGCCAGCGTGTCGCGGCGACGCAAATCGCCACTCATCAGGGTTGCGAGATTGCGGAGCAACTGGTCGCCAGCCTCGTGGCCACAGCTGTCATTGACTCGCTTGAAACCGTCGAGGTCCAGGAAGCCCACCGCGTGCTCGCCGCGCGCCTCACTCGCCGCGTCGGCGATGCACTTGGCGAGGCGACGCTCAAACTCGATCTTGTTGAAAAGACCGGTGAGCGCGTCATGCGACGCCGCGTGAGTCAACTTGAGATCGACGCGACGCCGTTCGGAGATGTCATGGAAGACCACCACCACGCCGACGGTGACACCGTTCCGGTCGAGGATCGGTGCGGCCGAGTCGGCGACTGCTACTTCGGTGGCATCCCGCCTGAGCAGCACCACCCCTTCCGGCAAATCAATGACGCGCCCCTCGCGCAGGCAGCGGGTGACCAGGCTCTCCACCGGCAGCCGGGTGGACTCGGCGATCAACGTCAGCACCGTGTCGAGTTGCTGCCCGAGTGCCTCGGCGGCGCGCCACCCGGTGAGCCGCTCCGACACCGGGTTCATATAGGTGATCGTACCCGCCGGATCGGTCGTGACGATGGCGTCGCCGATCGATTCCAGCGTCACCAGCGCCCGCTCCTTCTGCTGATACAAGGTGTCCTGCGCCCGGCGCCACTCGGTCAGGTCGCGAATGGTGACGAGGAGATAGGCATCCTTCCCGGTGCCGAGGCGGCTCTGGCTGATTTCGACCGGGAACTCGGTGCCGTCACGGCGGCGCGCGAGTCCCGCTAGAGGAGCGCGGCGGGACGAGGGGGAGGAAGCGGCTTCGAGGCTGTCGCGCTGTGATTTGTGAATGTGCTGAAAGCGTTGCGCGATGAGTCGTTCCATCGGATGACCGAGCAGATCCGCCTCGCTCCACCCGAAGAGATTCTCCGACTCACGGCTTACTGCGACGACGTTGCCGTGCTGCTCCACGATGACCATCGCATCGGGAGCCGCATCGAGCAACCAACGGAATTCCTGCGCTTCGAGAGAACGTGCCATCAAGCGACCTTGCCCCTTAGCCAGAAGGCCCGTGCCGAAGACTCGGCACGGGATTGCGAAGACAGCGATGCAGGGAGTGCAGTCGCGTGCAGGGAAGGCTATTGGCGGGTGGGCATCGCGACAATCGCTCGTCAGAGCGTCGCGAGTCGCTCTTACGGACTAGCTGATTGGCGGCTTCGGCGCGGGAGTTCGTTCGATGCCACGCGTGAAGGCGGCGACTTCGAGGCGGGTGTGAAGCGCCAGCTTCTCGAGGATGTTGTGGACGTGACTCTTCACGGTATGGATCGCGATGTGGAGTCGAGCCGCGATCTCCTTGTTGCTGCACCCCTCGGCGATCAGGGCAATCACCTGTTGCTCCCGGTCGGTAAGTCGCACGGCATCAAGGGTTCGCGGCTTCCCCTTGCGGACGGCGTCGCGGGCGATCTGCGAAAACAGTGAGCCGGTAAGGGCATTGGGGAGGACATCGTGGCCGCTGGCCACGGCGCGGATCGTTGCCAGGAAGTCATCGAATGAAGCTTCCTTCATGATGAAGCCGGACGCGCCCGCCGTCACGAAATCAGCGACATCCTCCTGCACGGGCAACAATCCCATCACGATGATGCGTGCTTCCGGGACCTCTTTGTGGATCGTGGCCGTCACCCGGAGCGAGTCATCCTCCTCGAGGGAGAAATCGAGCAAGACCACGCGGGGCTTGGCTTCGCGCACCGTCTGGAGCACTTCTTCGATGTCGGCCGTCGCAACCAGAATGTGAAAGTCGGGCTGATCGCGGATAAGCCCGGCCAGCCCCTCGCGAAGGAGCCGGTTGTCGTCGACCACCACAAGCGAAATTGTATCCTGGGCGGGCATGGGGGGAACCCTTCGAGAACGGACCGGACCGCGCCAGCGCTGGGCGGTTGCCGAACCCCGGGTCGGTGAACCCCCGGGACCTGTAGAAGATAACGCGGTGTGATACTATTGGCTGCAACCAACATCCCTCCCGGTTGCCGACCACCTGGTCACCGTGTCCCTATGATACGCTTCCGCTGGCTCGAAGTACCGCAGAGGCCCTCAACTTGAGGAGATCCAATCTCCTCCGCCGAGGTATCCGATGGCGATCAACGCTGCCCACTGGCATCTGCTCCTCAATCACATTCCGGTCATCGGCGTGCCGATGGTCGCGATGCTGCTCATCTGGGGCCTCACTAAAATGAACGAGGCCATGGTTCGTCTCGCGTTGCTGGCCACGATCGTGATGGGCGCCGCCACCTGGGTCGCCGACCTGACCGGTGGCAAGGCCGAGCACGAGATCAAGGACGCGAAGTACGCCTGGGTGTCGCGTGAGCGGATTCACGATCATGAGGAAGCCGCCGACAAGGCCGAGATTGCGGCGATTGCCACTGGTGTGCTCGCGCTTGGCGTACTGGTGATGGCGCGCGGCGGGAAGCCGCCACATCGTGCTGCCACCTATGGCATGCTCTTCGGCCTTGGCATCACGGCCGTCATTCTCGGCTGGGCCTCGTGGGAAGGCGGCAAGATCCGCCACGATGAATTCGGGCTCACCCCCACCCTGGACCAGGCGCCGATACCGGGAGAAACTCCCCCGCGGCCGTAAGGCGCGTTTTTCTGGTCCGTACAGCAGCGCCCCGACGAGCAGGCATCCTCGTCGGGGCGTTTCTGTTGAGCCATGTCCCGTCGCCGACTCCTTCTGCTCGAGCTCGCTGCGGCCGCTCCGGTCACACCACGGATCGCGCCTCTGGTCTTGCTGCCGCTTCCCGATGGTCGAGCCGCGGTTCCGCTCGTAGACACCACGGTGGAAGAAGCGCTTGCAACACTCCTCGCGGAGGGTGTAGCGATCCGGCGGTCGCGAGTGATCGAGACCTGACCCGCCCGAGGTAGCTGCCCGCCGACTGAGAGGCGGAGTTGACCCGCCCCCGAAAGCCCCCCAAGTTGCCCACCATGAAGGCGTTACTCGGTACCTCGCTGCTCGATATTCAGGATTCGGTCGAACGATTCCTCCGCCTTTTCGGCGCCGACCTGGTCAAGGCGCGCTCTACGGCGGTTGGCCTCGTCATCATCTGGGTGCTCGCCTACGGGGCGTGGCAGCTGGTGAAGCTCATTGCCCGGCGGATCGTGATCCTCGCAGACGATGGCGACGACAACCGGCTGTCGTACCAGGAGAAGCGCGCCCAGACCGTCGCCCAGCTGCTCAAGAGTGTTGGCCGAGTCCTGATCCTGACCTTCGGGCTGCTGCTCACGCTGCGGCTCTTCATCGACATCACGCCACTGCTTGCCGGCGCCGGCATCCTCGGCCTCGCGTTCTCGTTCGGCGCGCAGTCGCTGGTGAAGGACGTGATCGCTGGAACCTTCATTCTGATCGAAAACCAGTTCGCGGTGGGTGACGTGATCGAGGCCGCCGGCAAGACCGGCACGGTCGAGCGGATGACGCTGCGGGTGGTGATGCTGCGCGACATCGATGGTGCGGTGCACATCATTCCCAACGGACAGATCACCACGGCCACCAACAAGACCCGCGGCTGGTCCCGGGCTGTGGTCGATGTGTCGATCGGCTACGACGCCGACGTGGATCTCGCGCTCGACATCATCCGCGACGAGGCCGCGAAACTGGGAGCCGACACGGTCCATGGCGTCAAGTTCGACCAGCCGCCGGAAGTGGTCGGCGTGCAATCGCTGGGCGACAACGCGGTCTCTATCCGGGTGATGCTGCGCACGCAGCCCGGCATGCAATGGGAAGTGGCGCGCGAATTCCGGCGCCGGATCAAGGTGCGGCTCGATCACGAAGGGATCGACATTCCGTACCCGCAGCGGATGGTACACGTGAAGCACAGCGGGATGGGAAGCAATGCGCCGGCGGGCGGCGACACCATTGCCCAGGACATTGCAGCGGCGGGCGGGGCATGACACTGCGACTCTACAACACGATGACGCGCTCGACTGATGAGTTCGTGGCGCTCAACGCCCCGCACGTGTCGCTCTACACCTGTGGCCCCACGGTCTACAACTACGCCCACATCGGAAATTTCCGCACCTTCCTGTTCGAGGATATGCTGCGGCGATGGCTGATCGCGAGCGGATACGACGTCTTCCACGTGATGAATCTCACCGACGTCGACGACAAGATGATCAAGGGCGCCGCGGCCAAGGGGATTTCGATCGGCGATCTCGCGATCCCGTACATCGAGGCGTTCTTCGCCGACCGCGACTATCTCCGCATCCTGCCGGCTCAGGCATATCCGCGCGCCACCGACTACATCGCCCAGCAGATCACGCTGGTCGAGTCGCTGCTCGAGAAGGGCATCGCCTATCGGGGCGAGGATGGTTCGGTCTACTTCTCGATCGAGCGCTTTCCCGAGTACGGCAAGCTCTCGCATCTCGACATGCGCGAACTGCAGACCGGAGCGAGTGGCCGCGTCAGTGCCGATGAGTATACCAAGGAAGACGCTCGCGATTTCGTGCTCTGGAAGTCGGTTCGCCCGGAAGACGAGGCGGTGAGCGCCGCCTGGGATACTCCCTTTGGCCGTGGCCGGCCCGGGTGGCACCTCGAATGCTCCGCGATGGCGCTCGACCTGATCGACAAACAGCTCGGCACCAACGTGCTCGACATTCACGCCGGCGCGGTGGACCTCATCTTCCCGCACCACGAGGATGAGATTGCCCAGAGTTGCGCGCACACGGGCCAGCGTGACTTCGCGCGGGTCTGGATGCATGGCGAGTTCCTGACGATGTCGGGTACCAAAATGTCGAAGCGTTTCGGGAACATCCTGACAGCGCGTGACCTGCGTGAGGAGCGCGTCGACGCCGGGACGGTCCGGACGCTCTTCGCGACGACCCACTATCGTCAAGCGCTCGACTTCACCGACCAGGCGCTCGATGCCGCGAAGGAAGGCTCGCGCCGGCTGGGCGAGTTCGCCGCACGCCTCAATGCGGCGGCCGACGGGGCCAGTACCGAATTCGTCGACGCGGGCGAACGGCTCACCGCCGACTTCACCGCCGCCATGGACGACGACCTCAACGCTCCCCGGGCACTGGCGGCGCTGTTCGAGGCGGCCCGGGACGGCAATCGCCTGCTCGACTCGGGGGCGAGCCC
>JBDSMX010000006.1:0-18105 GCA_039915645.1 Gemmatimonadales bacterium
ATCGGATCCGGGGCGTGACGGTGGGTCTTCACCGCATCGAGGCCCTGATTCCGGGCTATCGCTCGGCCCAGCGCGAAGGGGTCGCAGTCCGTTCCGACGAATTCACCCGCGCCGACGTGCGCCTTGCACCGATTGCGGTGCAGCTGAGTGAGCTGCGAGCCGTGGGCGTCCAGGACCCGGTCCTCGACCCGCTTGCCACCTCGACGGCGCAGCGGATCACCGAAGCCGATCTTCGGCGGTTGCCGGTGTCGTCACTCGAAGATGCCCTGGCGCTGCAGGCCGGCGTCGTCGGCGAGAGCTATCGCGGTGGTCGCGTGGGTCAGCAGTCGTTCCTCCTCGACGGCTTCGGAGTCAAGAACCAGCTCGATGCCTCCACTGGTGGTCCCGGGATCCGGATTCCACCCGACATCATCACCGAAGCCTCGCTGATCACCAACGGTTTCTCGGCACGCTACGGCCAGGCGCTCTCCGGCATCATCAACGTGATCACCCGCGATGGTGGCGATCACTGGCAGGGGCGCACCGCGTACGAAACCGATCGGCCGCTCAGCGGCGCCGGTGACCTCGGACTCGATCGGCTCGTCGTGCAGGCCGACGGTCCGCTCTTCGGCCGAGTCACCGCGGTCGGCATCCTCGACTTGTCGGGGAAGCTCGATGCCGATCCCGCCAATGCACCGAAGCCCACCGACCCGCGCGATCCACGCTCGACGGCACCAGCGCCGCTGCCGCACAACAGCGGCGAGACCTACACCGTCGGCGGCAAGCTCACGATCCCGATGGGACAGCGCATCGTCTCGCGGCTCTTCGCGCTCGGAACCACCGAACAGCGCTACCTCTACGATCAGTCGTACAAGTACGATCCGGATTTCGCACCGGGACGTCGCGTCGACGGGTTGCTGATGACGGGACACGTGCAACTCCTGCCAGGAACCAACACGGCTCGCCCGAAGGTCGGCGATCTCCGCATTGGCTACTTCTCCAAGGAGTTCGTCCGCGGCGCCGTTGCTGCCCCCGACTACAAGTTCGGCGCCTTCACCGGGGAACGCCTCCATATCCAGGGCGAAGAACTCGCCAAGCGCCAGGACACGGTCGCGGCGCGCCCTGCACTGGCCGGCTTTGATCCGCCGAGCTTCGCCGCCAACACGCCGTACGGCGTGCAGGCCTTCTTCCTCGGCGGTGCGTCGCAAGGGGAGATCGCCTGGAACCGCTTCACCGAACTTCGGTCGCAGCTCGACATGTCGGCGAGCATCGGCGAGCATACCGAGGTCTACTTCGGCGGACTCGCCGCCGCACAAAACGTGAAGACGTTCCAGCGAGTCCAGGCGTACCGGCCAGTGGGCGGGACCACCCCGCCCGCGACGGCGTCCAACTTCAAGCCGACGCTGACCGGCGCCTACGTTGAGGCGCAGGCACGGACCAGCGACCTCGCCTTCACCGCGGGCGTCCGCTACGACGGCTTCAACCCCGGTGGCGATCTCGCGGCGAGCAACAAGAGCCTCACCTCCCGCAGCTCGATCAACCCGCGGGTTGCCGTCTCCACCGTCCTCAAGGGGGCGACCGTCGTCGCCAGCATCGGTCGCTTCTCCCAGGCGCCGGACCTCCAGTACCTGGTCGATGCCGCGTTCGACGACACCACGCGTACCGGTCGATTCCGCCAGGGCAATCCGAACCTGGGCTTCGAGTCGGCGACCCAGTTCGAGCTCAGCGCACGCATCCGCCTGCGTGAGCAGACTTCCCTGCGGGTCAACATCTACACCAAGCAGCTCGATGGACTCGTCGCCACGGCGCCGATCGGCGTGAATCCGGATTCGGCAAAGTTCGTCAACGCCGACGTCGGCAATGTGATTGGTGGCGAATTCATCTTCGAGCGCGCCCGCACCAATGGCTGGGGCGCGCGAATCGCCGCGACGGTGCAGCGTGCCGAAGCGACGGTCACCGATGCCTTCGAACTCCGGCGGCTGATCCAGATCGATCCGAACACCGGCGACACCCTGGCCGCGCCGGCGCGCGCATCCTTCCCGCTCGACTACGATCGTCGCATTTCCCTCGTTGCGTCCTTCGATGGTGAACTGAACCCCGCTGCCGGGCCAAGAATCCTCGGTGTGCGCCCGCTCGGTTCCCTGCTGGCGTCGGCCGTCCTGCGCTACGGCTCGGGCCTGCCCTATTCCCGCACGGATATCACCGGCGACAACCTCGTGGCAGAGCCAAACGGCTCGCGCCTTCCAGCGCAGTACACGCTCGACATGCTCTTCCGTCGCCCGGTGAAGTTCGGCGCGATGGTCGGCGGGCTCTATCTCGATGCGCGCAACATTCTCAACACCAGGAATCAGACCTCGGTGCGGCGCGACACCGGCAACCCCTACGCCTCCGAGGCCACGATCACGAAGATGGCCACGGATGCCTACAACGCGAACCCGAGTCCGATTCCGTACGAATCGAATCGCTATCGGCGCTCGGCCGACCTCAACAACGATGGCGTGATTGCCGGGCAGAACGAGTTGCTGCCGCTCTACGTTGCTGCTGCCCGCGATTTCACCCAGCCGCTCTTCGTCTTCGGCCCACCGCGGCTCGTCCGTTTCGGCGTCGAGGTGCTGTTCTGATTCGCACCCGCACTGTACCCGGACTCTGGGTCGGTGCGGGGCTCGCCCTGCTGGCCTGCGGTGGTGGGAGCGGCCCGACCACCATCGCGGAGGATCCGTGCAATGCGGCCACCGTATGGGATGTTGCGCGCAACGTTCCCTATGCAACCATGCCCGGCGTGGACCCCGCGCTCCTGTCGCTCGACATCCACCGCCCTGTTGCCACTGTCGCGTGTGCTCCGCGCCCCGTGCTGGTCTGGGTCCACGGCGGCGACTGGCGTGGTGGTGACAAGGAAGAAGTATTCGAGTCGATGGCCAAGCTCGCTACATCGACCGGCTATCTGCTCGTCTCCGTCAACTATCGCCTGTCGCCCCTCTTTACCGATGGTTCGACTCCCGGCTTTGTCTGGCCGGCGCATGGTGAGGATGTGTCCCGCGCGGTCCGCTGGATCGAGCAGCATGTCGCGGAGTACGGGGGCGATCCGAGCCACATCGCGTTGATGGGTTTCTCCGCCGGCGCGCAGATCGTGGCGGCGCTCGGTGCCGGCCCGGGATACCTTGCGGCCGCCGGAGTCGATGTCGGCCATATCCGTTGTGTGGCATCGCTCGAGATCGCGCTCTACGACATTCCAGCCTATCTCGCTGCGCACCCTGACGACATCGAGGAGTTCAGCAACATCTTCTCGGCCGATCCTCAGGTATGGGCCTCTGCCTCGGCCGCCCTCATTGCCAGCTCCAGCCAGCCACTCGGGCCGTTTCTGGTGGTGCTCCGCGGCGACGTCGAACGGCGCTCGCGGCAACAGTCCTTCGTCGATCTGCTCCGCTCCAAGGGGATCGCCACGACCACGGCCGATGTTGGCAATTACGCTCACACCGATGTCTTTTTCCTGCTCGGGCGCGATACCGTCATCACTCCGCCGGTACGCCGCTTCCTCACGCAGGACTGTCGTCACTGACATCAGCACGGAGTGAGTATGTCTTTGCTCTTTCTCGCCGTCGGCCTTGCCGCTGGAGTGCTTTCGGGTCTCTTCGGCATCGGGGGCGGAGTGGTCATTGTTGCCGCGCTGGTGTCGGTGGGCAAGATGCCGATCCATATCGCCGTCGGAACCTCGCTCGCGGCCCTGCTGCTCCCGGTTGGCCTGCTGGGCGTTCGCGAGTACTGGAAGGCCGGACACATCGACCTCCGTGCGGCCGGACTGATCGCCCTCGGTATTGCGATCGGCGTCTACTTCGGGGCGCGCTTCGCGCAGGGCCTCACCCCCGTCACTCTCCAGCGCGCGTTTGCGGTCTTCCTCGGCCTCATGGCCCTCCGCACCTGGATCAAAGTCGCCTAGGGTAACTTTCGACCATGACCAACCCATCCGCACCACTTCCGCGCCGTGACTTCCTCGGCGGACTCGCCTTTGCAGGGGCTGCCCTGGCCGCCCCGGTCGGCCTGCCGGCGTTCACGGCTGACGCGCGCCGTGATCCTGCCGACTGGGATCATCACTGGCTCAAGCAGCTCAAGGCCAAGCACCGCACCTTCTTCGATACGCCCGCCTGGAATGGCGGCGACGCCTTCGGCTATCCCGGTCGGTATCTCGACGCGATGCGGGACGGGTACGGCGCTCCCGTGGACGCCGTCCTCGTCGTGATCGGCTTGCACGGCGCCACCTGGCCGCTCGCGGTGGATGACGAGCGATGGAATCGCTACCAGCTTGGCAAGGTCGCCGGTGTCGACGACGTCCAGGCCAAGGCCCGCTCGCTTGCGGAGATCCAGAAGCGCGGTGCGATGGTGCTGGTGTGCAACAACTCGATGCGGCGGGGGAGCCGCGAACTGGCGGCGGCGATGCCCGGGGGCGACGCCGAGAAGATCTACACCGACTTGCGGGCCGGCGTCCTCGCGAACATCGTGGTCGTGCCGGCGATGATTGCCGCAGCCGCGCTCGCGCAGGAACACGGCTGCAGTTACATCGGATGACTACCGCGATGGCACCCGCCGACTTCGATCACCGCTGGCTGGCCCGGCTCACGGCCCGCCACCGCATTCTCTTCGATGTGCACGCGTTTGGCGAAACAGCGACGCCACTGAATCGCGCTGCGAACTTCTTCGACACTATGCGCGACGCCTACGGCGCCAAGCCCGGAGAGGCGCAGGTTGTGCTCTCGCTGCATGGGTCGTCCGCCCCGATCGCCTTCAACGATGCGGCCTGGGAGAAGTATGCCTTTGGTGAGCGGATGGGAAAGGTTGCCACCGACCCGGTCACCCGGAAGCCCGCCGTTCGCAACATCTTCGCGTCGGAAGCAGCCACCGACCCGTGGGTACGGGTTGCCGTCCCGGCCTTGCAGCGCCGCGGCGCAATCTTTCTCTTCTGCAACAACGTGATGCGATTCCTCAGTACCTCTCTCGCCCGCAAGCGCAACGAGGCACCCGAGGCGGTGCGCGCCGACCTGATCGCGTCATTTCTTCCCGGCGTGGTGCTGGTGCCCGCCGTGGTGGCAGCCACCGCGATGGCGCAGGAGCACGGATGCAGCTACGCCCTGATCAAATGACTCGCCTGTCCGCTTTGGTCTGCGCGCTAGCATTGCCGGGCTGCGGCTCGCCGCGCCCCGAGCCAAAGACGGCGCCGCCGGCGTACTCGTTCACCGCGGCAGATTCGTTTCGCACCCCGGACGGCTCGGCGCTCCCGGAGGGGGAGCTTGGTCGCAGCATCCGTCGCGGTCACGCGATACTTTCGGGCACTCGCGACTCGCTGCCGAGCCATGTCGGCAACACATTGCGCTGTACCTCATGTCATCTCGACGACGGCCGGCGGCCCGACGCGATTCCGTTCACGGGCGTGTACGCCCGCTTCCCGCAATATCGTTCGCGCTCCGCCAGCGTCTCTCGCATCGAGGATCGCATCAACGACTGTTTCCAGCGCTCGATGGCGGGGACGGCACTCGCCTGGGATGACCCGGCCATGCGCGACATCGTCGCCTACATGGCGTTCGTGTCACGCGGCATCAAGGTGGGAGAGAAAGTCGCCGGGCAGGGGCTGCCACTCGGAGAGGCCACCAGCGGCGACACGCTGGCGGGCGCGCAGATCTTTGCCACAACTTGCGCGCGCTGTCATGGCGTGAACGGCCAGGGAACTCCACTCGCGCCGCCGACCTGGGGCGACTCCTCGTTCGGCATCGGCGCGGGGATGGCGCGACTGCGCTCGGCCGCCGCGTTCATTCGCCACAACATGCCGTACGATCGCGCGGTGACACTCACCGACGCCGAGGCTGTGAACGTCGCGGCCTATCTCGTCTCACGCCCCCGGCCGGACTTCGTGGGCAAGGAGCGCGATTGGCCCAAGGGCGATCCGCCAGCCGATGTGGCCTATCCAACGACTGCAGGACGCCGCGCCGCCAAACCGTAGCGCTCAGCTTCGGGCGTGAATGGCTGAGGCCTCGCGTGCCAGCTCGTCGCGGTCGAGAATGGCGAGCGGCAGGCGCAGCAACTCCGCGAAACGGTGATCGAGGGCGTCTGCGGTGGTCCGGAACGCCCGCCCCAAAGCGTCTTGATCGGCGCCGACGCTCACCGGATCCTCAAGCCCCCAGTGCACCATCGTCGCACCTGGCATGACTGGGCAGGCATCACGCGCGGCATCGCAGACCGTGATCACGAGATCCCAGCCAGCGGCGGCTACTTCGTCGATCCCCTTCGACCGCTTCCCCTCCCAGATGATGCCCCGCTCCGCGAGCACCTCCCTCGCCATCGGGTGAGGCGCCCTGCCAGGCACGGCCCCCGCGCTGGCAACCGAGACCAGATCACCACCGCGATGCTGAAGAATCGCCTCGGCCAGCTGGGAGCGAGCCACGTTCGCCGTGCAGAGCACCAGCACACGCAACGGCTGGGCACGGCGGACCATCACCGCGGCCGACGCCGGGCAGGCGTGGTGGAACTCCACCGTGGCCTGTAGCGCCGCCGGGACTTTCTCTCGAGCAACCTGGCGAAAGCCGAAGCGCGGGAAGAAATCGATCGCACTGATGGTGAGTAGCCAGATCGTGTCGAGTGCACGCGCTCGTGCATCCGCGATTGCACGCGCAGTGAGCTGATGACCCACGGCATGGCCCTGCGCGGCCGGCGCGACCACGACTGAACGCAGCAGGGCATCACGACCCCGGATCTCGAGACCGGCGGCGCCGACGATTTCACCGGCCGATTCCGCCACGATGAAATCCTCGAACGCTTCTGCCACACCATCACGCGGCAACTTCGCATCGCGCAACAGCGCGGTCACGGCGGGCAGATCGCCCGGCGTTGCGGCGCGAACTCCAATGGTCATGCGACCTCCGGCTTCCTGGCACGAATGAACCCTGAGAATACATGGCCGTCGATGTTGGCGGGATCGATTGTTCCGGCGAGTCCGGCATCCTCGAGGATCTGGGCCGCGTCGCTGCCGCAATACTCTCGCGTCGGTTCGATGCTGGCATCGACAAAACCGACATCCGTGAGCATCTGAAGGAAGACGTCCTGATCGAGTGCGCCGGCGACGCAGCCTGTCCACAGCGCCATGCTTTCCCGCACGGCGGCCGGGATCGCACCTCGGGTCAGCACATCGCTCACCGCGAATCGCCCGCCCGGCCTTAGCACCCGCCAGGCCTCGGCGAGTACCTTCGACTTCTCACCCGAGAGGTTGATCACGCAGTTCGAGATGATCACGTCGACAGATTCATCGGGGAGTGGAATCGCTTCGATCACACCCTTCAGGAATTCCACATTCGTCACGTCGGCCCTTGCCTGGTTTTCTCGCGCGATCTCGAGCATCGCGTCGGTCATGTCGAGGCCATACGCCTTCCCGGTGGAACCGACACGTCGCGCGGAGAGGAGCACATCGATCCCTCCGCCTGATCCAAGGTCGAGCACGGTTTCGCCGGGCCGCAGCTCGGCCAGCGCGGTCGGGTTGCCGCAGCCGAGCGACGCCGCCATGGCCAATGACGGAACTGCGGCCGATTCCGCGCCAGAATAGAGATTGGTCGTGATCGGATCGGCGCCGCAACTGGTGCCGGTGCCGCAACAGCTCGCCTTTGATCCGGCAGCCGCCTGACGGGCAGCCTCACTGTAGCGCTCGCGGACGATGGTGGTGAGTTCGGAGGTGCCCATCGGGATAGCTCCATCAAGAAATGTTGATATAACAATCAAAAAAAGAGGACGCTAACCACAGCAGCCACCGCCGAGCACCGGGAGGGGATGCGACGGCCGGAGCGATACCACGGCGTCGTGAAATTCTGTCATGGCCTGGGGAACGAGAGTGTAGAAGCTCCAGCGCCCCTCACGCCGGTCGGTCACCAGCCCGGCCTCCCGGAGGACCCGGAGATGAAAGGAGAGACGGGATTGTGCAGCATCGAGATCGGTGACCAGATCACAGACGCAGCGCTCCCCGTGCCGCAACGCCTCGATGATCTCGAGGCGAGTCTCATCGGAGAGAGCGTGGGCCAGGGCCGCGGTACGTTGCCGACTGGAGGCGAGAGAGGTGGTCACGGCCCAACACTAATCAATATTTTTTGATGCGTCAATGGATCCCTACCGGATGGCGGGACCGAGGAGGAGGTCGACCGGGAATGCGGCAGCGGCGGCACCCCACCCGGCCGCTTCGCCGGGTCGCCCGGCGGCCTCGAGCCAGGCGGCCCGGCGTCGCCGTTCGAGTGAGCCGTTGACCCAGAGCTGCTGTTGCGCCGACGCGGGCACTGCAAGGGAGACTTGCTCCAACCGGGAGATCGCCGCCGCGGTGTCACCACGCGAGAGCAACTGCAGCGCTTGCAGCGACAGCGCGTAGCTACCGCCGCGACGCGGCAGATCCACTTCACCGAGCTTGGGACTCGCGAGCGAATCGATTGCCCCCTGCACCCCGCGTGAATCGTTGAGCCGGGCCGAGAGCTCACCCGCGAGATAGAGACGCAAGGTACGGCTGATCGAAGGCAGCAATGCGTCAGCCGTCGTTACGTCTGCACTATCCGGAGTGAAATGCATCACCCGATCGCGCAGGGCGCGCAATTCTGCCGGCCGCATGGTGCGGGCGGGCGCAAGGGCCAGCGCGACTTCAAGTTCGAGACCACCCCAGCGCCAGTCACGACCGAGCGCGACCCGCTCCGAATCCGCGCGGGTCCAATCGGCGACCGCGCCAAAGAGTGCGGCACGCATCGCCCGCGCACGAATCCGGTCTGGTCGTGCAGCACTGGCCGCAAGGAGTGGCTCCGTGAACGCGATCCCTTCGGCGGTACGGCCCGCATCGAAACCGATCAGGCCGACGTGTTCGAGGAGCGCAGCCACGGGCAGCGACGCAGCCCTGGCGACCTCACGCTGCAGCGGCAGTGAATCATCGTGCCAGCTGCTGCGCAACCAGCCGAATGCGGTATCCGCCGACGAACCCATCGCCCCCTGAAGGCCGACCCAGCTCCGCGCTGCCTGCGCGGTGTCGTGTGCGCTCAGGGCAAGCTGCAGCAGACGCTGCCACACGATCGCATCTGTCGGCCGCAGCTTCACGCTGCGTTCAAGCGCCGAGCGTGCGCTCGCCGGAGCCCGCCCGATCAGCGCGCCTGAGCGAAAGGCGATCTCGCCCTGCACGATGGCAACATCCGCGACATCAGGAGACTTCGTCGCGAGCGAGTCGAGTGAAGCGATGGCCTCGCCAACATATCCCGCGCGCCAACGCGCATATCCGTGGACCAGCGCTGCACGCGCATCGTCGATATGGCCGCGCAGCGAATCGGCGCGCCGCGCGGCGGAGTCGGCGAGCGCCGCGTTTCCCAGCGCGTCGGCGCTCCGCGCGAGCTGGAACCAGAGCCACGAATCGGCTGGATGCGCAGTCACCGCGACCGAGAGCGCCTCGACCGCCGCAGCAGGATCGCCACGCTCGAGTGCCTGAGTCGCCAGGTCGGCGCGAGCCGCACGGCGGGAGAGCAGGATCGCGACCACCGCGAGTACGGCAATTGCCGCAACCGCAATCCAGCGACGGTTCGATCGAGTGACGATTTCGTCGCGTGCCGGTTCCTCGAACTGCTCAACAACAACCTCACCGCCCTCGCCCTCGCCCTCAATCGAATCGGGCATCAGCGCGATCGGTGCATTCCAGTCAGGCGCGGTCGTGGCCGCACGGTCCGCGCGCCGCGCTTGGCGAGCGAGTTCCTGATATTCTGCATTGAAGCGCGCACGCGCTGCGTCGAGCCACTCGGCAAATCCACCGCCGACGTCGAGCTCAACGCCATCGAAGAAGGGACCCTCATAAATCGCGAGCGCTGTCGCCGTGTCATGACTGTCACAGGCGGCACGAAAGCGCGAGACCTCAGTCGTGACTCGCGCCGGGTGAAAGGCGACCTGGTTGCCCGCCGCGAGCAGCGAGTCGCCATTGCCGCCGCGCCAGAGGGCCGTGAGCGCCTCGGCCACTGCCGCGCGCCCTTCGGCCTCGGGCAGCGCGCCCCAGGCGAGTTCGCGCAACTCCTCCACCCCAATACCGGCCTCGCCCGCGTCGGCCAGGATGGCGAGCGTCGCGACCCCGCTCGGCTGCAAGAAAAGCGAGCCCAGCGGCCGCTCGGCGGTGACCCGGAAGCCACCGAAACAGGAGAGGTGGATCAGCGCCGCTGAGCCACCTCCCGAGTCGTCCATCACTGCGTTCCTTCCACGTGCTATCCCCTTGCAAGCATCCGGTTGATCGGCCGCACCAGGAACGCCAGGACCACAGCGAAGATCAAGGCGTACACCGCGATCGCAGTGAATAGTGTCGGCAGTTCGAAGGATTCATACAGGGAGGCCACGTTCCCGCCGATATAGTTGCCCACCGAGGTCGCCAGGAACCAGACCCCCATCATTAGCGAGGCAACCCGCGCCGGCGCCAGCTTCGTCATCGCCGAGAGACCCACCGGCGAGAGGCAGAGTTCGCCCACGGTCTGGAGGAAATAGCATATCAGCAGGAACCACCAGCCGACCCGATTTCCGCCCGTTGCCATCTTCGCGGCGGGCACCATCCAGGCAAACGATATCGAGACCATCAGCAGGCCGAAGGCGAACTTCGCCGGAGACGAGGGGTTCTTCGCGCCCATCTTGACCCAGATCCAGCCGAAGACCGGGGCCAGCAGGATGATCCAGAGCGAGTTGACCGACTGCCACATCCCCGACTGGAAGGGCTTCCCGAACGCGACGTTGTTGGTGCTCCGGTCGGCGAAGAGGTTGAGGGTCGAGCCGGCCTGTTCGAAGACCGACCAGAAGACCGCCGCGCCCAGGAAGAGGACTGCAATGACGATCAGTCGCTTCCGCTCCTCCGGGGTCCACTTGGCGGCCAGGAAGAGCCAGGCGAAGAAGGCGACCACGGTCAGCAACAGCAGCGCGCCGAACCAGGTGTTGACCTTGGTGGCCGTGATCTCGATGAGACCGACCGCATTGAGCACTCCCAGCAGGACCAGCACACCGACGACGATGCCCACACCGCGCCAGAGCAACCGGCGCAACTGCGCGTGTTCTTCGGGGCCACTCACCGGTGCCGGGTGCAGCCCCGCCTCGCCCATTGCCTTGGCATCGACGACATACCAGATCAGGCCGAATGCCATACCGACGGCCGCAGCGCCGAAGCCCCAGTGCCACGAGTTGTGCGGCGCGATGCCCCACCCTGCGAGCGTCGCCTTGAAGCCCGGGCTCTGCGCGAGGTAGGCGGTCACCAGCGGCGCGGCGAAGCCGCCAAGATTGATCCCCATGTAGAAGATCGAGAAGCCGCCGTCACGACGCATATCCTCGGGGGCGTAGAGCTGGCCGACGATGGTCGAGATGTTCGGCTTGAGCAACCCGGTACCCACGACCACGAGACCGAGTCCGATGAAGAAGAAGTTTTCCACCGGGATGGCGAGCGCGATATGGCCGAGCATGATGACTACGCCACCCCAGAACACCGCCTTCCGCTGGCCGATGATCCGGTCGGCAATCCAGCCTCCGGGGAGCGAGAGCATGTAGACCATCGCGGTGTACACGCCGTAGATCGCGCCGGCCTTCACGACCGGCCAGCCAAGACCGCCGGCCTCCACGGGTGCCGTCATGAAGAGGACCAGCAGCGCGCGCATGCCATAGTAGGAGAATCGTTCCCACATTTCGGCGAGGAAGAGCGTGCGCAATCCGGCAGGGTGACCGAAGAATCCGGTCTGGGGAGGCAGCGTCGTCACTTGGGCTCCGAGAGTTTTTTCTTGAGCAGGGCGAGCTGGGCTTCGACCGCCGATTCTCTGGCACGCTGGTCGAGGACGAGGTGGTCGTTCAACGACGGTCCAGCGTCAGGATCCTGGGCGGGGGAGGCGGAGGGCGGGGTGCTGCCGAACGGGATGCCGCGAGAGGCTGATTGGTATTGCTGCTTGGTCGCGTCGTAGTCTCGCTCGGCGAGGAAAAGCTCATCGCGCTGGACGATCACTTTTCGTTCGAGCAGGTCGACTCGCTCGCGCGCCTTGGTGGTGAATTCCTCGGCAAGCCGGCTGGTCTCGACATCCTCGATTTCGGCAGCCATCCGGCCTCGCCGTTCGTAGTCGGCCATTTCGCGCCGGGCCACCTCGAGCTCCCGCTCGCTCTTCTGCAGGGCCTCACGCAGCTGGCCGATGCCGATCTTGAATTCGACGAGTGCCTCCCGGAGGCCGGCGGCCTGTTCCCGGGGGTCAGGGCGCGCGGCAAAGAGGCGATCGAGCTCAAGCTTCAGGTCGTCGAGATTCATTCCGTGGATGGCAAGAGGAAGGCAGCGGAATGGTACCCGCCGCAACGCGCCGTGGTCAAGCAACCACCTGCTTAGATTGGACCGTCTCCGATACCCGAGGTTCGCCGTGATCCGCCACGTTCCCCTCCGCATCATCACGCTGGCCGCCCTGTTCGGCTGCGGCAAGAGTGATGGACCGTCGGCGGCGTGTGGCATTTCGGCCCTGACCGCCCCGCTTGTTGTGCTCGAGTCGTTCGGCAAGGGAAACCTGCTCGATCACGTGCCTGCCGACCTTCCGGCCGCGGTCACGGTCCGCTTTGTCGCCGGTCCCGCCGTCCGGGCGCCGCTTCAGACCGACTCGGCCGGCAAGCTCCGGGTCACACTCGCCGGCCGCCCCAAGGGAGCCAATGTGGGCTACGGCGTGCTGGTGACCGATGGCCTCGATCGGGTCCAGGGCGTGGTCGCGTTTGAGGGCGCCGCCGTGCCGGGAGCCACGGTACTGGGGCAATTGGTCTTCCCGGATATTTCCCTGCAGTTGCTCGGCGTTCGGCTCGACCCACGAAGCATTGCCGACCCCCGCTGTCCTCTCTTCCCGGATTCCCTGCGATGAGTCGTCCCCGCATCGGTATTGCTGCTGTCACTCGTGAACGGAACGGCCAGTACATCGCCGGCGTGAGCGTGCCCTATGTGCGCGCCGTGCTTGCCTCGGGCGGCCTGCCGATTCTCATCACCCCGGAGTTCTCACCCGAGGAAGCGCTCGAGCTCTTCGGTGAATGCGATGCCCTGCTGCTCACCGGCGGTGAAGATGTCGATCCGATCCGCTACGGCGCCGCAGCGCATCCGAAGCTCGGCGGCACCGATCCGCGTCGAGACGCCAACGAACTCGCACTCATCGCCGACGCCCGCGCACGCGATCTCCCGATCCTCGGCATCTGCCGCGGTATCCAGATCGGCAACGTCGCGTTCGGCGGAACGCTCATTCAGGATCTTCCTTCGGAGCGTCCCGGCTCAGTGGACCACGATCCGCCGACGGCGCGCGATCGTGGCTCGCACACCGTGAGCTTTACTGAGGGGAGCCGCCTGCACGCCATCTATGGCACCACGACCATCAAGGCGAATTCCTTCCACCATCAGGCCCCCGATGCGCCAGGAGCCGGACTCGTCGTGACGGCAGTCGCCCCGGACGGAGTGATCGAGGGACTCGAGAGCGCCGACCCTGCAGACTGGATCGTCTTCGTGCAGTGGCATCCGGAAGAGTTGGCGATGCATCCGGACGCGGCCGACCTCAAACTCTTCGCAGCCCTGGCCCAGGCGGCGCGACGGGCGTGAGCACCGACGCGCGCATCGTCCACATCGCCAGCGGTCGCGAATGGCGAGGGGGACAGAAGCAGGCGTGGTTGCTCGCGCGTGAACTGCGGGATCTCGGATGCCCGCAGGTCGTGGTCACCGGCATCGGCACCGAACTTGAACACCGACTCCGCGCCGAGCAGGTCGACGTGCGGGCCGTCGGCTGGCAGGCCGGACTCTCACCAGCCGCTGCGCGTGCGGCCTGGGTCGAGAGTCGCCGCGGTGGTGCGATCCTGCATGCCCACGATGGCCACTCCACGACCATCGCCGGAATGGCGGCCACCCTGTCACGCGTGCCCTACATCGCGACGCGTCGGGTGGATTTTCCGCTGCGACGACTCGGCTTCTGGGGCCGTGCCGATCGCGTCGTGGCCATCTCCGACGCGGTCCGGAACATTCTCATTCGTGACCGCCTCGAACCAGGTCGTGTGCCGGTGATCCACTCCGGCATCGATGTGGCGGCCGTCTCCGCCACTTCGGCGGAGGGAGCGCGCGCCGCACTCGGCTTGCCGCTCGATCAACCGCTGGCGGTTGCCACAGGGGCGCTGGTAGACCATAAAGATCATCGCACCCTCGTCGCTGCGGCGGCGCACGCGCGGAGGAGCTGCCCGCAACTGGTCTGGGCCATCGCCGGCGAAGGACCGCTCCGGGGTGAACTCGAGGCCCAGATCGCCCAACTCGATCTCGGCCAGACCGTGCGCCTGCTCGGACACCTTGCCGACCCGCTGCCACTCGTGGCCGCCGCCGATTGCTTTGTGACCTCCTCCAAGGAGGAAGGACTCGGGACCGCGATGCTCGATGCGATGGCGCTCGGCCGCCCGATTGCGGCCACGGCGGGCGGGGGAATCCCGGAAATTCTTGTCGACGAGAGTGGCCTGGTGGTGCCGGTTCGCGACCCTGACGCCCTCGGCGACGCGGTCGTCCGGATCGTCTCCGATCCCGCAATCGCCCGGACGCTCGGTGAGCGCGCCCTCGCCCGGGTAGGCAACTTCTCGGCCCGGCGGATGGCGGAGGCGTATCTGGCCCTCTATCGTTCGCTGATGACCATACCGACCGCACGATGATCTACTTCTGCATTCCCAGCCACAACGAAGGGAGCACGATCGGCCTGCTGCTCTGGAAGATTCGCGGCGTCCTCGAGGACACCGGTCGCGAATACCAGATGCTGGTGGGCGACGACGCTTCGACCGATGCAACCGCCGAGGTGCTGATCCCGTACGCCAAGGTATTGCCGCTCACGGTGATGCGATCGGAGCGTCGACTCGGGTACGCCGCGACCATCGAGCGGCTGCTGCAGGAGGCGCTGAAGCGCAGCGATCGACACAAGCGCGACGCCGCCATCATCCTGCCAGGGGATTTCGCGATCGACCCCGCGGACTTGCCGGAGTTCCTCAAGCGGCTTGATAGCGGCGCCGACGTGGTGGTGGGTGAGGCGACGCTCGCCGGTGAATCCGATCGGTGGCGTCGGATGGTTCGCGAGTGGGCACCGCGTATTCTGGGTGGTCGAGTACGTGTGCCAGGGATACGGGATGTCGTCTCCGGCTTTGCGGCCTTCCGACTGGTCGCGCTGCGCAACGCATTCCGGGAGAAGCCGGGTGCCTGGCTCGCCACCGATGGCTGGGCAGCGCGCGCCGAGTTGCTCGCCTGGGCGGCGGCAGGTGCACGACGCGTCGAATCCGTTCCGGTCGTGGAACGTGCCGATCGTCAGCAGCGCGAGAGTCGATACCAGGCGTGGCCGCTCGCGCGGGAACTCTGGGCCGCGCGCAAGCAGCTCGTCGCACCACCGGTGACGATGAAGCCGCCACGAGAAGATCGGCCGCCCCGGACGGCCCCGACGAAGGAAACTGCGTGATTGCTCTCGGACTCACGATGCTGATGCAGGTCGCCCCGGTCGCGTTGCAGATGGGACCGAAGATGTCGGCGGTACCGTTTGCGGTGGGCGAGGTGCTGGAGTATCGCGGCAAGTGGAATTTCATCAGCGCCGGCGCCGCCACCCTCAGCGTGCTCCCCAACGACACGATCCGCGGCGTCAACAGCTGGAAGTTTTCGCTGGTTTCCGGCATCAAGGTCAACGCGATCTTCAAGTTCGACAACTCGACTACGCTCACATCGTGGACCGGACTCGACGACTTCGTCTCGCGCCGCTTCACCAAGCGGCTCGAGGAGAATGGTCGCATTCGCAACGAAAACTTCCTGATCTTCCCCGATTCGGGCTACTTCCGCCGCAACGCGGATGCACCGAAGCCGACGTCCAAGGCGCCGCTCGACGATGTCGCGTTCATCTATTACTTGCGCACCTTGCCGCTCGAGCTGAAGCGGACCTACAAGTACGACCGCTATTTCCGGAGCGAGAAGAATCCGGTCACGGTCGAGGTGCTCAAGCGCGAAGAGATGGAGATGCCCGACGGCTCCAAGGTGAAGTGCCTGGTGCTCCATCCGGTTGTCGACGAACCCAACGGGATGTTCTCGAAGTCATCGAACGCCCGCCTCTGGCTCACCGACGATGCGCGACGCATCCCGGTGCGAATCGAGAGTACCTACACCTTCGGCACCGTTTCGCTGATCCTCCAGAAGGTCACCCTGCCCCACGGCGCCGGATGACCTGGCGCGAAGCCGACCTCTCGAAGCTGCGCACGGTGCCGTTCGGCGGACGGCGCAACAAGGTCGACCCTTCTCTGCTCGCCACTGCCCCGGGCGCGGACCAATCGTTCCGCGCCTTTCTCGCGTCCCTCCCCGACGTCCTCGCCGCCCGCGACCTGCGGCTGGTGGTCGAGAAGGTCGCCGCTGCGGCCACGGCGCGACGCGGGGTCGTCCTGCTCCTCGGCGGCCATGTCATCAAGACAGGCCTGGGCCCGCTGCTGGGCACCCTGCTCGACCGCGGCATCGTCGGCCATGTGGCGATGAACGGGGCGGCGGCAATCCACGACTTCGAACTTGCG
Organism: Gemmatimonadales bacterium; assembly: GCA_039915645.1. Lineage (GTDB taxonomy): Bacteria > Gemmatimonadota > Gemmatimonadetes > Gemmatimonadales > GWC2-71-9 > Palsa-1233. The sequence continues at coordinate 16,531 of JBDSMX010000006.1, forward strand.
GCCTTCGGCGGGACGAGCGAGGATGTTGAGGCGGGACTGGTCGACGGCACCTTCGGCATGGTGGAAGAGACCGGCCGCGAGATGAACGCGGCCATCGTAGCGGCGGCGGCGACTGAACGTGGGCTTGGTGAAGGGCTGGCCGATGCCCTCGCGTCACGCGCGACGCTCGCGGGACCGGAGGCATCGTTGCTGTTGACGTGTCGCGCACGCGGAGTACCGTTTACCGTGCACCCGGCAATCGGCGCGGAAATCATCCATCAGCATCCCGCCATCGACGGCGCGGCGCTCGGCGCCACGGCGATGCGCGATTTCCGACGGCTGGCCGGCTCGCTTCCCGACCTTCACGATGGTGGTGTCGTGCTCAATCTCGGCAGTGCCGTGGTGATGCCCGAGGTCTTCCTCAAGGCGCTGACGATTGCGCGCAACCTTGGCGAGGGACGCCCCACCGGATTTCTCGCCGCCGACTTCGACATGATCCGCCACTATCGCCCGCGCACGAACGTGGTGCAGCGCCCCACGCGCGGACACGGCATCGGCGTCTCGATCACCGGCCACCACGAAATCATGCTGCCACTGCTCGTCTGGGGCATTCTCGACGCGATCGGTTCTCCCGCGTGAAGCGCGGCGCCCTGCTGCTCCTGCTGGTGGGCTGCGGCGCTCGCAATCCCGCACCCACCGCTGCTCCCACGCCATCCGGATCGCTTGAGGCCTTCGCCGCCGACTCGATCGCCGGCCTGCTGATCACGCGCGCCTTCAACGCCGACGTGGCACTGCAGGAACCCGATTCACTCTATGTCGAAGATGCCGAGATCATCGCGAACGGGGAGCCGCGCGCCGATGCCCCGCGGATCGCCGGGATCGGCGTCGATGGCAAGATCCAGATGGGATCGAGCCGGATCACCGTGACCGGTAATTTCGTCTTCGGCTCGGTGGAATACCGCTGGTTGCCGCACACGGTGGGCGAGAGTGCGAGCGAGGGGCGCGCGACCTTCGTCCTCGGTCGCACCAAGAGTGGCGCCTGGCGCATCCTGCATCTCCACTCCTCGACGCCACCCGTGGAAACAATTCGGCCGGCGCGCCCCGATAGTACGGAGCACACCGGCCGATACTGATCGCTGTGTGCGTCAGGTGCTGGTCGAGGATTCTCCACGAACCGCATCGCGCACCTTGGACGCCGTGCCCGGCGAGAAAATCTTCAGGATCGTGTAGAACACGAATCCGAGGAAGGCGAACCAGAGAATTGTTCCGAGCAACCCCACGAGCGCACCGAAGATCCCGCCGAGCACCTTGAAGGCGAGCATCGCGAGGAATGCGAAGACAGCGAAACCACCGATGTTCCGGACCATATTAGACTCCCGTGCTGGGATCGGCCGCGCCCGATGCGCGACACTGGAATATGGTACGTCTGGCCCGCCGTAGAGGTTTCAACCCGAATCATATGACCCCTGGATCCGATGTCGTCGTGATTGGTGGCGGGGCTGTCGGCTCTGCCTGCGCCCGGGCGATTGCCCTCACCGGGCGCCGGGTGACCATGCTCCAGCGTCCCGATACCCCGGGCGAGGGGTGGCGGGCCGC